>CP092821.1:600000-900000 GCA_022530585.1 Candidatus Nealsonbacteria bacterium DGGOD1a | reverse complement strand
GCAGATATTCCATTTTTAAGGCCGAAAGAATTGGCTCAAGATAATTCCTCGACGCTTGATGCGATTGTGCATGCAATTGGATGGTTCGAGGAAAAGGGAGAATGTTTCGATATTATTGTTTTACTGGAGCCAACATCTCCCTTAAGAAAGAAAAACGACATTGACGACGCAATCGAATTATTCATTAAAAATTACGAGAGAGCGGATTCATTGGTGAGTCTTGGCGCCATCCAGCTTGAAAAACCCCAGATAGCGAAAAAAATCGAAAAAGATTTCGTTATTCCATTCGTTAAAACAAAACACGCGTTTCACCAGAGGCAACAACTGGCAAAGGCTTATTTCCCTTATGGGGTGATTTATATCGTGAAAACAAACGCTTTAAAAAAAACCGGCACATTCTACACGAAAAAAACAATTCCTTATTTTATCGAAAGATGGCAAAATTACGAGATTGACGATTTATGTGATTTTATATGTAATGAGGCGATCATGGAAAACAAACTAAATAATAAATCAATATGAAATTTTTAATAATCGGATTGGGCTCAATGGGAAAAAGGAGAATTCGCAACCTCCAGTATTTAAATGCGGGGGAGGTTATCGGTTTTGATTTCAGCCGCGAGAAGCGCGATGAAGCTGGCGAAAAATACGGCATTAAAACTTTCGAAAACCTGAATGACGCGCTGGCTCAAAATCCAGATACGCTTATAATCTCCACGCCGCCCGACAAGCACAATGAATATATCAAACTGGCGATCGAGAAGAAAATTTCCGCGTTTGTCGAAGCGAGCGTTCTGATCGAGGGGCTGGAAGAGCTGGACGCGTTGTCGCGGGAGAATAAAGTTTTCATCGCGCCTTCCTGCACTTTCCGGTTTCATCCGGCGATTGCCAAAATCAAAGAAATTGTCAAAGGCGGCGAGTATGGCAAGGTGACCAATTTTGTTTATTACCTGGGCCAGTATTTGCCCGATTGGCATCCCAACGAGAGCATAAAAAATTTTTACGTTGGCAAAAAAGAAACCAGCGGCGCCCGGGAAATGGTTTCTTTTGAACTGACCTGGATCACCGATATCCTGGGCCTTCCCGAAAACATCACCGGATTTTTCGGCAAAACGCTGGATATGGGCGTTGATATCGACGATACCTACGCTTTCGCAATGGACTTCGGCGACAAATTCGGGAGCATGCTTATCGATGTTGTTTCAAGGTACGCGACGAGGAGCTTGACATTGAATTTGGAGAAAGCCCAAATTTTCTGGAGGTGGGACGAGGATTGCGTGAAGGTGTACGAGGCCGATAAAAAAAACTGGATCAGCATTCCTTATAAAAAATTGTCCGCGGCGCTCGGATACAACGAAAATATTACCGAAGAAATGTACATCGAAGAAATGAAAACTTTCGCCGATGCCGTCAGCGGGCGGAGTGTGTTTCCCAATACGCTCGAAGACGATATCAAGGTTCTGCGATTATTGAACAGGATAGAACAAAAACAAGCGCTATGAAAAAAGAAATAAAAATAAAAAAGGGAACCGCTTTATGGAATGAAGCCAAAAAAATCATCCCGGGAGGAAATCAGCTGCTTTCGAAAAGATCGGAAATGTTTTTGCCCGACCAATGGCCTTCTTATTTCAAAAAAGCCAAGGGCATAGAAGTTTGGGATTTGGACGGAAATAAGCTTATCGATATGTCGCATATGGGCGTCGGGACCTGCGCGCTTGGTTACGCGGACAGCGATGTGAACCGGGCCGTGAAAAAAGCGATTGATGAAGGCTCGATGTGCACCCTGAATTCGCCCGAAGAGGTTGAGTTGGCCAAATTGCTGTTGAAACTCCATCCTTGGGCGGAGATGGTACGATATGCGCGGACGGGCGGAGAAGCGCTGGCGGTGGCAGTGCGGATAGCCCGCGCCCACACCGGCAAGGATACCATCGCTTTTTGCGGTTATCACGGATGGCATGATTGGTATCTTTCCGCGAACTTGGCCGGTAGCAAGAATTTGGATGGCCAGCTTATGCCTGGGCTTATGCCTCTCGGAGTTCCGCGGGCTTTAAAGGGCACAATACTGCCGTTTAATTACAACAAGATAGAAGAATTGGAAAAAATAGTCCGGGAAAACGACATCGGCGTGATCGTGATGGAGCCGCAAAGAGAGCACGAACCGCAAGTCGGTTTTCTGGAGGAGATCCGGCGGATAGCGACGCAAAAGGGAATTGTTTTGATTTTCGATGAAATAACTTCGGGGTTCAGGATGAATGTCGGAGGAATTCATATGCTCGCCAAAGTTTATCCGGATATCGCGGTGCTCGGAAAGGCGATGGGCAACGGATATCCGATGGCGACTATAATCGGAACTAAAAAAGTTATGGACGCGGCGCAAAACACTTTCATTTCCAGCACTTACTGGACCGAGAGGATCGGGCCGGTTGCCGCGCTGGCCACGATCAGGAAGATGCAAAAATACAAAGTTCCCAAGCATTTGTGCATGATCGGCAAGCGGATAACTGCCGGTTGGCAGAAATCGGCCAAAAAACACGGTTTGGCCGTTAAAACATTCAACATTCCTTCGTTGGCAACTTTTTCTTTTGATTACGGAGAGAACAATCAAGCGATGCACACTCTGTTCACGCAAGAAATGCTGAAAAGGGGGTATCTTGCGTCCAAAAGCGTTTACGCGACTTATAGTCATAAGCCAAAAGATGTGGACGCGTACCTTGTTAATGTCGATGAGGTTTTCGCTTTGATTAAAAAAGCCGTCGACCAAAACAAAGTGAATAAATTATTGAAAGGGCCAGTTGCCCACCAAGGATTTAAAAGATTAACTTAAGGCGTATGGCTGTTTTCAAAATAGGCGATAAATCAATAGGCGAAGATTGTCAGTGTTTTATTATTGCCGAGGCGGGGGTGAACCATAATGGCGATATTCTTTTGGCAAAAAAGCTTGTTGACGCGGCAAAGCGGGCCGGGGTTGACGCGGTGAAATTCCAGACTTTCAAAGCCGAAGAAATCGTGACGCCAGACGCAAAACAGGCGGATTACCAGTTAGAGAATATTGGTAAGATTGAATCGCAGTATGAAATGCTTAAGCGGCTGGAATTATCCTATGAAGATTTCCGCGAATTGAAAGCCTATTGCGACCGTGCCGGTATTATTTTCATGTCCACGCCGCATTCGTGCAAGGCCGATGTTGATTTGGCGGCCGAGTTGTGCCCGGCAATCAAAGTGGGCAGCGGCGACTTGACCAACAAGCCGATACTGGAGTATATAGCATCAAAAGGCTTGCCAATGATCGTTGCCACGGGCATGGCGACTATGGAGGAAACCAAAGAAGCGGTTGGCTGGATTCTGCCAATCAATCGACAATTGGTTATCTTGCATTGCACGACCAATTACCCTACGCCTCTTAACGAAGTTAATCTGCGGGCGATACGGACAATGCAAAACGAGCTTGACATTATGGTGGGCTATTCCGACCACACCGAAAAGATTAACATTTCTCTGGCGGCGGTTGCCTTGGGTGCGCGCGTGATTGAAAAACATTTCACGCTAGACCGTAACATGTTCGGACCGGACCACAAAGCATCTTTGGAACCGGATGAATTGAAGATATTGGTTGATGGCATTCGGGGAGTAGAGGGGCGGATGGCTCAAGGGGAATCAGCGGAAAATATCATTCTCGGATTGGATATTGAGGCGGCATTGGGAAGCGGGATGAAAATTCCCGCTCCAAGCGAAATGGAAACCGCTAAAATTGCCCGGAAAAGCATTATCGCGACCCGCGATATCGCGGCGGGCGAAATCATCGGTGAGGGAATGTTGGCAATCAAGAGGCCGGGTACGGGAATCGCGCCGAAATTTTTGCAAAGCATTGTCGGCAAAAAAACAGTTGCGCCGATTGCCGAGAACGAATTGATTTCGCGGGATAAATTCGCCGAATAGATATCTGCGATTCAAGCGCGATCGGCTTGGATTTTTTTACTATTTGAATCCGCGGCTCATCGGAGTATTTTCAAGGGTTGCGAACTTCGACGACTGCGAATGAGGCAGAATGCCGCCGGTTTTTCCAATTGAGGCGGCATGGCGATTATAATTCCAATGACTCAACCATCAATCAACAGAATTGAGAGTTTGGACTGGTTGCGCGGTTTAATGGCGATTTCGATCATGTTGTATCATTATGTGTCGTGGGAATTCGCGGTGGTGCCGATTGGCACTGTTTTGGGAAAACTTGGCATATATGCGGTTTCAATTTTTTTTATTTTGTCCGGTTTAAGCTTGGCGCTTGTTTACGGTGATTACATAAAAGGCGTTAAATCGTCAATCTTTTTTCTTGTTCGCCGCGTTTTTCGCATCTGGCCGGTATTGTGGATTGCGGTTGCCATTTTTGTTGTCGCTTCCGTTTATAATCAAAAACCGATTGATTTTTACACTATCGTACTGAATCTCACGACACTTTTTGGATTTATTGACCCTAGCCGCTATATATCCGATGGGGCGTGGTCGATTGGGAACGAAATGGTATATTACGCGATGACGCCCGTTGTTATTTTGCTCTACAATAGAAAGCTCCTATACGGAAATATTTTCTTCATTTTTGCTATTATTGTCGGGCTATTTTTTTCTTTTTCCCAGATCAATAGCCAATCAACCCTCGTAAACGAATGGAATAATTATATTAATCCTTTCAATAATCTCTTCCTATTCATTTCCGGAATTGCGCTTTATTATAATCTTAAAGGGTTGATAATAAAGAAAGAAATCAACTTTATATTTTTGTCTATGGTTGTCTTGCTGTTTGTTTTTGTTGATGTGAGGGGTGACGCAATCGCGATAACAACAGGGATTAACAGAATATTTTTTTCCGCTTTTTCAATCGCCGCCGTGCTTCTTTTTTGGAAAAGCGATTTTGATTTGCCGAAACCGGTTAAAAAGCCGTGGACTAACATATGCCTGGCGGCGTATCCGATTTATTTATTGCATCCATTTATTTTGGAAATTACCAAGATTGCTACTGGTAAAATTATGCCGGTGGACCCATTTTTTATTATTTCATTTTCCGTTGCGGTTACAATTCTGGTCTCGATAATCATATATAAATTTATTGAAAAGCCATTTATAAGGCTAGGCAAGAAACTGACTCTCGGCGAGGATATCGCTTCTAACCAGCCGGTTTGCCGAGCGTTAATTATTGTTAAATGACCGGAAGATGATATAGTGATTTATTACTCATAATCGGCGGTTATTTTCGGGCAGATGATTGGAATAAAAATAATTGGCGGAATAAACAATTCTCGTATGGAAAAAGAAAAAAGAAAAATTTTATATATATCCGGAACGAGGGCGGATTATGGTTTGATGAAGGAAACGCTTTTCTCGGTTCAAAGGTGCCCGGGAATCTCGGTTGAGATTGCCGCCACTGGAATGCACTTGATGAAGGAGTTCGGGAGCACGATCAAGGAAATTAAAAAAGACGGATTCAAAGTCCATAGGTTTTTGGCGACATATCAAAAAGACAATCGCATATCCATGGCAAAATTCATCGGATTGTTTATCGATCAACTGTCCAAAAAAATAAGCCGGATAAAACCCGATATTATATTGATTATGGGTGACCGGGCCGAGATGTTGGGAGCGGCGGTTGTTGGGGTATATGCGGGAATTCCTGTCGCCCATGTACATGGCGGAGATATCAGTTCGACGGTGGACGAAATAAGCCGTCACGCGATTACGAAACTGTCTCATATTCATTTTCCCGCCACTAAAAAATCGGCGCAAAGAATAGTAAAAATGGGGGAGAACTTAAGCCGGGTGTTTATCGCGGGCGCCCCCGGTTTGGACGAAATTTTAAATGATGAATTGTGCGCGCCCGAAACGCTGGAAAAAAAATACAGTTTGAATTTTTCCCAACCGGTTTTAATGGTACTCCAGCATCCCGCCACTTCAGGCGAAGATGCTCCAAATCAGATGAAAGAGACTATGGAAGCGATACTGGAAACGGGCTGTCAGACAATGGTTATTTATCCGAATTCCGACGCGGGCGGCAGAAAAATGATAAAAGTAATTGAGAATTATCGAAAATATCCGTTCATTAAAATTTTTAAAAATCTTGACCGCAAAGATTTTTTAAGCCTTATGAAGTTCTCCAGAGTTCTTATCGGCAACTCAAGTTCCGGGATTATTGAAGCACCGTTGTTTCATTTGCCGGTGATTAATCTTGGAGAAAGGCAGGAAGGCCGGGAACGGTCGGAGAAC
Source organism: Candidatus Nealsonbacteria bacterium DGGOD1a (assembly GCA_022530585.1). Classification (NCBI taxonomy): domain Bacteria; phylum Candidatus Nealsoniibacteriota; species Candidatus Nealsonbacteria bacterium DGGOD1a. Next base: position 893,751 of record CP092821.1, on the reverse strand, counting down.
ATCATTGATACTGTCTGTAAAAAAAATGAGATAATCAAAGCAATTAAAACAGTTCTTTCCGATAAGGCTTTTTTAAAAAAAATTAAAAGATGCGGCAGTCCTTACGGTAACGGTTTCGCCGGGGTGAAAATCGCCCAAGTTCTGGCGCATATCCCGATCAATCAAGCCTTATTGCAAAAGAAAATAATTTACTGAATTAAAATATGGAGCAAAGATTTGAAAATTGGAAATATCCTCAGATTAAGGAAGGCAAACCCACGAAATACAATTGGGTTGTTCAGCATAAAAATAATTTGTCGCTTGGTTTTGGTTCGGATATCGGGGCATTTACCTACATTAACGCCAAAAACGGGGTTGTTATCGGTGAAACGGTACAGGTCGGGTCGCATTGCTCAATCTATTCCGTATCGACGATTGACAACAAGGAAGGAAGGGTGACTCTGAAAAAAAATTGCAAAATAGGATCCCATTCCATGGTGATGCCGGGTGTTACCGTGGGGGAGAATTCCACCGTTGGCGCTTTTAGTTTTGTGAATGAAGATATTCCGGATAATGTGATTGCGGCTGGCATTCCCGCGCGGGTGATGAAGCCGGTAAGTTGAATAATAAAGCGGCGCTAAGATATGAATACCAATATCGATTCCATCGTCATTAAGGAGGACAGCACCATTCAGGAGGCAATGGCTAATTTGGATAAAAGTGGTGTCCGGGGCGTTTTTGTCGTTGGCGATGGCAAGAAATTATTTGGGGTTATCACCGATGGCGACATACGCCGTGCATTGTTGTCGGGAAAGGATTTACAGACCAAGGTTGGAGAAATAATGAACACCAATATGGTAACATCCACCCGCCAAACTCCGGCCGACCAGATATTGGATAAGATGATAAAAAATGGCATTCAATTGATTCCGATTGTTGATGATAAAAATGTTATTGTTGATGTTGTGCTGCTTCAGGATTTGAAAACGATACCTCTTTCGAACCCCGATATTACCCGCAAGGAGATTGATTTGATAAACCAAGTCCTTTCCACTTCAACTTTAAGCATTGGGCCCAGGATAAAAGAATTTGAACAGAAAGTTGCCGATTATATCGGCGTTAAGCATGCAATAGCGGTAAACAGCGGTACCAGCGGTTTGCACTTATGCGTGAGAAGCTTGGGTATCAAAGACGGCGATGAAGTGATTACAACGCCTTTCAGTTTTATTGCGTCGGCAAACTGCGTTATTTTTGAAAGAGCCATACCGGTATTTGTTGATATCGATCCGCGCACTTTATGCATAGACCCGGAAAAAATTGAAGAAAAGATTACTTCGAAAACCAAAGCCATATTGCCGGTGCATGTATTTGGCCATCCTTGCGATATGGAAAAAATTATGTTTATCGCCAAAAAACATAATCTGGCGGTGATCGAAGATGCTTGCGAAGCGATCGGCGCGGAATATAAAAACAAAAAAGTGGGATCATTCGGCGATTGCGCCGTTATGGCGTTTTATCCTAACAAGCAGATAACAACCGCCGAAGGCGGTATGGTTTTGACCGATAACGATAATATCGCGTGTTTGTGCCGGAGTATGAGAAATCAAGGTCGGAGCGATGGCGGCGCTTGGCTTTCGCACACGATGCTTGGATATAATTACCGTATGAGCGAATTGAGTGCGGCGCTGGGAGTGGCCCAGATCGGCAGAATAGGCGAGATATTGGAAAAACGGGAAAATGTGGCAAGGCGTTATAGCGATCGGCTGAAAAATATGAAATGCGTGAGAATTCCCTATGTTTCCATAGATACTAAAATGAGTTGGTTTGTTTATGTTATCAAACTTGACGATAAGTTATTTTCCCGAGAACAAAGGGACACGGTTATAAAGAGATTGGCGGTGGAAGGTATTTCTTGCAACAATTATTTTCCCGCAATCCATATGGAGCCTTTTTACGCAAAACTTTTTTCATACCGCGAAAATGATTTTCCAATTACCGAGAAGGTTTCCGGTTCAACGATTGCATTGCCTTTTTATAACAATTTGGCGGGAGACGATATCGATTATGTTTGCGATAATTTGGGAAAAATTTTATGTTCGGCGCGATAATGTTTTTTGATTTTTCCGTTGGTTGATGGCGGGGTTAATACCCCGACATCAATGTATTTTTTTATTCCGCCGAAAATTATTTTATAGTTTAAATATGTTTTTTAGCGAGTCGATTTCTTTTTTATCAATACCCCCAAACGAAATAATTAAAACTCCATAGATCAGGGCGCCCGCGCCTATTGTTATTATTGCCGAGATCGCGGTATGGGGGGAAAAATATATTAGAAAAAAAGACATTATCGTCGCCGCCAGGAAGCTTTTTGAGATGAATTTCCAATCAATTTCTACGGAAAAATTTCGTAAAACATAATAACTGGTCGCGGCCAACACCAATGCGTAGGTGATGAGAGTTGTTATGGCTGCTCCAAGAATTCCCATTTTGGGTATGAATAAAAAATTCAATCCGATATTGGCTAAAGAAGCGGCTAGCCATATCGCGCTTGTAATGTGGGTTTTCTTGAGAAGCGAGATAATCTGCGAAATGATCGCGTAGATGCCGGAAAATAACATGGCAAGCGCGACAAACGGAACTATATAATAAGAATTTTGCGAAATTTCCGGCGTTGAAAAAAGATCAAGGATCGGACGGGACAAAACCGATAATCCGAATACTGATGGAATACACAACAATAGAAAATATTTTAAAGAACACAAAAGATATTTTTTGACTTCTTCAGCCCTGTTTCCATCATAAAGCTCGGATAATTTAGCGGGTAACGCGAAACTTAACGGAGCGGCGAATAACGCGATTGCGTTGCTGAGCATATTGGCGGGTGCATAGTAACCAACATAAACGGTTCCTAAAAAAATTCCGATTAAATAGCGATTGCTTGATTGAACGATCCATGTCGCAAGATTGCCGGGGATTAGCGGCAATCCGAAAGTCAGATAGTCTTTTATTCTTAAAAAACGGGGGATAGTCACGCCGATTTTCTTTATAACCAAAGAAATCATTATAAAAAAAGTCAATAAACGGGCCGCCAGAAGAGAAAGGATTGCGTTTAGTATGTCGTGAGTCCAAAAAAGCGTTAAAGAAACCAAAATTATTTCTGCCAATATTTGGAAGATAAAAAAGAAAGCATACTTCTTGATTTGCTGAAAGGCGCGGAAGATGTTGAATAAAATTTCATTTAAACCGGAGAATAGCAAGATGACCGCCAGCAAGACCGCAAAAATTTTTTTTTGTCCGAAAAAATAAGACACAGGCTCGGGAAAAATATTCAGTATAATAGCCGCGATAATGGATATTACGCAAACCAATGCCAACGATGACCAGATGCCGTCTTGAATGTTTTTTTTATTTTTTTCTCCGGCCAAGAATCTAACTAGCGTATATGGCAATCCTAAGGTTAAAAGGGAAACGGCGAGGGTAATGGTGACTTGGAGTTGTGTCCAAACGCCGTAATTTTCAGCTCCCATTAATTTTGTTATAATGGGCAGGATGATTATTCCTTCCAGCGCATAAAAAAGCTGTACCATGGCCATAATCGCCACATCTTTGGTGAATTTTTTATAAGACATAAGTCTAATCAATATAATGGATCCAATCTACGCTCAAGCTCTGAAAATATTGAATTTGTTGGAAGCCAAATGCGGAGCGTACAGCCTTGAAGCCGGCGGCATTCCAATCTGGTGGTTTGTCAGATATAAGTTTTTTTTGTCTCTTTTGGAAAAATTGAATTCTGCGGCCGTCGAAAAAGAAGTTTCGAGATATCGCGCGATTCCGGTTCGCAATTTCATCAATACGATTTCGTTTGGATTAAGATCTTTAAAAAGTTTTGCCATGATTGCCGCTGGCCATAAAAAAAAGCCGGTTTGGTTGCTTGCTTATTCCGGTGACTTGAAAAAAACAAAGAATGGCAAGTTCGAAGATATTAACATTGATCCAGTTTATCAGAAATTAGAAGAATGTGCCATTGTTATTGAAATGCCTTCGCTTATGGCCAATGATTTCCATTCATTTTTGCATCGCAAGGAAGCCTTTTTCTTTGATGCCGCCATCGCGGTATCAATAATTTTCAATTTTGCGAAATCAAGAAAAAAGCCGGTGATTGTTCAATGGGAAGAGTTCAACAATCTTTGCCGTCAGACGGATTTTGGCCATGATTACCCGTCTTCGGATTGGATTTCCGATAAAATCTTCGGATTGATAAACCAGTCATACGCAAAAGTTTTGTATCAAATATGGGCGGCGAAATTTTTCTTGAAAAAATTTAAGCCGGATGTCATTGTCGAAACATCAAGCTATGATTCCGGGATGATGGCAATAAATTTCGCGGCGAAGAAAATGGGCATCCCGGCGATTGAAATGCAGCACGGGATAATCACCAACGCGCATGCGGGATATATTTATTCCATCCCGCAAGAATATGTATTTTCCAAGCCTCTTCCGGAAAAATTCATGGCGCATGGACGGATATATAAAGACATTATTTTGGCTTCGGGCAATGAGTTTTCGTCCAAGGATATTGTTATCGCCGGGAATATGAGAATGGAAAAATTCATGAGGGAATCTTTGTCCGGAAGAGAAGCGATAAGAAAAAAAGTGCGCCAAGCGCTGGGAGTTGACGAAAATGCGTTTTTGGCGGTGGTTTCAAGCGAAAATTTGCCGAAAGAAGGATTTGCGCGGATTATGGAAGAGACTATGGCTATTTCGGAAGAAGATTTATTCATTTGCATAAAACTTCATCCCGCGGAAGATGATTGGAGGCAGGCTTATGGCAATATTCTTTTCCATCCGCGGGCAAGATTTGTTACCGACGGCGATATCGACCTTTACGAACTTTTAGTTGCTTCCGATCTTCACGCGACCACTATTTCGACGGTCTTTCTTGAATGCTTGGCGCTTGGCATTCCCAACATAATTATTGAAAGCCCAAACATGGGAAGTGTGTTGGATTTGGTGAGTTATTGTGGCATATCGCCAGTGAAGACCGCGGGAGAATTCGTCAAAGAAATTCACAAAATAAGAAGTGACAAAAATTATAAAACGGGAATGATAAAAAAAGGAAAAGAAATCGCGGAACGTTTTTTTACTCCGACCGGATATCCGGAAAATATTATCGCCCGGGAAGTATTGAAAAAAATAAAAAATAAAAATTGTTTTTATGATAACAATTGTTGATTATGGAATGGGAAATCCGCGGTCGATGGCCAATATGCTCAAGCACATCGGTTTTGAGGCAAAAGTTACTTCGGATATCGGCGAAATCGCGGCGGCGGAGAAATTGATTCTTCCCGGGGTGGGCGCGTTTGATGCCGGTATGGATCAGCTTGATCGGACGGGGCTAACCAAGGTTCTTAACGGGAAGGCGCTTGAAGAAAAGACTCCAATTTTGGGGATATGCTTGGGTATGCAGTTGTTTACGCGCGAAAGCGAAGAGGGCAAAAGAAAAGGATTGGGTTGGATTGCCGCGAAAACGGTAAAATTTAATTTCGACGAGTTAAGGGACGGCAAATTAAAGATTCCCCATATGGGTTGGAACACGGTTAATTTGAAAAAAGAAAGCAAGCTTTTTTCGGGACTCGAAAAAGAAGCAAGGTTCTATTTTGTTCATTCTTACCATTTGGTATGCGATGACGCGCGCGACGCGGTTGCGGCGACGAATCACGGTTATGATTTTGTTTCGGCGGTTGAATATGGTAATATCCTGGGAGTCCAATTTCATCCGGAAAAAAGCCACAAATTCGGGATGCGCTTGTTGAAAAATTTCGCCGAATTATACTAAGGAGGTTTTCATAAATAATATCCACATCCTGCTTGCATCTTCGCCCCGTCTTCCGTTTTTCCTCGGTCGCGAAATTTTTAATGTAGCCAATACTACATTTCAAATTTCACTCGGTCGAAAAAACGGAATCCGGAACAAATCTGGCAACCAATCTTATGGATATTATCTATGAAAACCTCCTAAAAAACATGTTGTTGACAAGAATTATTCCGGTACTGCTTCTCAAGGGCGGCGGGCTGGTCAAAACGATAAAATTCAAGGATTCGGTTTATATCGGCGATCCGATCAACGCGGTGAAAATTTTCAACGAAAAAGAAGTTGACGAGCTTGTTTTTTTGGATATTGAAGCGGCGAAACTTGCGAAACCGGTTGATTACAAAAAAATTTCGGAAATTACCAACGAATGTTTTATGCCGCTTTGTTACGGCGGCGGTCTCGATTCGGTGGATCAAATGAAACAGATTTTTTCTTTGGGCGCGGAAAAGGCGGCGATAAATTCATCCGCCTTTAAAAATCCGGCCTTGATCAAAGACGCGGCGTTGGTTTTTGGCAGTCAGAGCGTGGTCGTTTCGATTGACGCCAAAAAAAATTTTTTCGGAAAATATGAAGTTATGACGCGCGGCGGATCGGAAGGAACCGGAAAGGGAGTTGTTGAATGGGCCGAGGAATGCGCGCGGCTGGGCGCGGGAGAAATATTGCTCAACTCTATTGATCGCGACGGTACTATGGTAGGATATGATATTGAGCTCATCAACAAGGTGAGCGGTTCGGTTTCGATTCCGGTGATTGCTTGCGGCGGCGCGGGGAAAAATTCCGATTTCGCGGCGGCGCTGGAGGCGGGCGCCAGCGCGGTTGCCGCGGGGAGCCTGTTTGTTTTTTATGGAAAAAATCGGGCGGTTTTGATTAAATATCCGGTTCATCCCGGATTTGGAATGAACGGCGACAATGCCGATAAGTAATATGGCACAGGAAAGAAAATACCAAATTTGTTCCCGGTGCGTTATGGATACCAGCGATCCGGGCATTATTTTTGACGAACAGGGCGTTTGCAACAATTGCAAAAGCTATTTTGAGCGCGTTGCCCGAGAGCTTCATTATGACGAAAAGGGGCGGCAAAAATTGCGCGCAGTGGCGCAAAAGATCGCGGCCGCCGGGAAAGGCAAAGATTATGATTGTATCATTGGCGTTAGCGGCGGGGTGGACAGCTCTTTTGTCGCTTATCATGTCAAGCGGTTGGGCTTGAGGCCTTTGGCGGTTCATCTGGACAATGGTTGGGATTCCGAATTGGCGGTGGACAACATCGAGAGAATTCTTAGGAAAATGGATATTGATCTTTACACAAAAGTGCTTGATTGGGAGGAATTCAAAGACTTGCAGTTGTCGTTTTTCAAATCGTCTCTCGTTGATTGCGAAATTCCCACCGATCACGCGATTATGGCCACGCTTTACCGCGAAGCGCGCGCTCGAAAAATAAAATATATTATCACCGGCAGCAACCTCGTCACGGAAGCGGTGATGCCCATTGGCTGGGCGCGTTTTAAAATTGATTGGCGGCTGATTAAAAGTATCCAAAAGATGTATGGCGGCAAAGCATTGAAAACATTTCCTCACATAAGCTTGGTTGACCTTGCATACGCGACTCTAATCGATGGTATTAAAGCTTTTCCGCTTTTGAATTATGTTGAATACGATAAAGAAAAGGCCAAACAGATACTTGTTGAAAAATTTGGATGGAAAGATTATGGCGGAAAGCATTATGAATCGGTTTACACAAGATTTTATCAAGGTTATATTTTGCCCAAAAAATTCGGCATCGACAAGCGCCGGGCGCATTTTTCGGCGCTCATCTGCGCCGGCCAAATAGCGCGCGCGGATGCGTTGGAATTTTTGAAATCGGATCCTTACGCCGACAAAAAAATGAGTTTCCGGGACAAGGAATATGTGATAAAGAAATTCGGCATAACGCCGGATGAATTCGAAGCGATTATGCGTTTGCCGGCTAGAGATTATAATGATTTTCCCAACGATTATCGATTTTATAATGCGTTGAAAGGAGTAGTCAAATTCGGCAAGCGGGTCGCAACCATTAACTAATCGGAAAAAATGGAAATTTGGCAAATCATACCGGCAATATACGCGTTAATCGCCGTTTGCGTATTCATTTTTATCGCGCGCAAGCCGAAGTTTTTCTGGTTATTTTTTGTTTGCATTACTGTTGGCACGGCGGGATTGATAATGATCCCGAAAACGCCTTATTGCGTTGCGTTGGTTGATGAATTGCTGACGGCGGCCGTTATCGGCGGAGCGGTTTTGGCTTTGATTTTAAAAAAAGTTAAAATCGTTAAAAAATCTCAAACGAAGTTGGAGCAAATCCATTGGGCGTTGTTTTTTATTTTAGCCGGTTATATGCTTTTTCAGAGCATCCGAGGGTTGGTCCTGTGGCAGGACATATTGCTTTTGAGGTGGATTTGTTTTTATGTTTTAATTATTGCCGCGGCTTTTTTGACTTCAAACACGGATTTGCCGGCACCTAAAAAATCGGTGTTGATTCGCGCGATATTATGGAGTTGGACGGTTTACCTTCTCGCGTATTTGTTGCACGGATTTATTATTCAATATTTTTTCGGAATTTCGTATCTTAGCCTGACGGTGCAGGGCCTTCAATGGGCGGGTCCGAACGGTGCGTTGCTACCGGCGATTGTAACGATTCCGGCGGCGTTGCTTTATTTGCGAAAAGGATTCGGGGGCAAGCAATGGCTGGGTTGGGCGGTGTTAATTCTTACTTTGGTAGCCGGGTATGTTTATGAATCGCGCGGTGTTTTTGGCGCGATTGCCATATATATTATTATTTCACCGACAATATTGGGGTTGCGCAAAGTTATTCCCGTCGGTTTGATCGGAGTCGTTTCGGTAATGTTGTTTTATTGGGAAAAATTGGCTCTTTTCGTCACGCAAATGTTTGCCAGCGCCACTTTCAGCTATGCCGGCGATGCCGGTCGGCTCGCGATTGTTCGGGCATCGATTGACGCGATCTGCCAGCGTGTTGACACTTTTTTCTTCGGCTACGGTATAAACTCCCATCATTATGTTTTGGCCCCGTTTATGAAAGCGGCGGGCCATCCGACGGTTGAGATGAGTCCGGATTATTCATTGCCGGTTTTGCCGGGCCAGAATTTTGTCTATAACTCGCTTGGCGGCTTGCCGGATTATGTGCGCGTCACCGGTTTCGGAAGTTTGCTGACCGATATTGGCATTATCGGCGCGATATTATTCGCGGCGGTTTTCTTCGTTTCGGCATTAAGATTGATAGCCATGGTTGAGGCGAGAGGGCGTTTCGCGATGTTGGCGTCTTTAGGTTTAATTATATGCTGGTTGTTTTTTTCGAAAATCGAAGACATAGTTCTGATTTGGTTTATGATTATGCCGTCGGGATTGGCTTTGATGTTGGCAAAAGACAAGGACGACGGTCAACTCAATACCGTTTGACGCAGCCGTAATCATTGCATAAATGAAAGAATCATTCTCAACCAACGCTCTAACGACCCTGATTACGCGGATATTGTCGGCGGTTTGCACGATCGCGGTGTCGATATCAATCGCGCGGATTTTTGGTCCCGCGGGCAACGGAGTTTATTCGCTGGCGGTGGTTTTATCTTCCGTGGCGACAACTTGCGTTTTGTTCGGATTGACCACGGCAACAGTTTTTTGCGTTGGCAAGAACAAATATCCTTTGGGACAGGTGATTGCCGGCAATGTTTTTATTTCTCTTGCCGCGGGAGCGCTGGGGGTGTCCGGAATTCTGCTGGCCGGGATTTTTTTCGGCGGTATCTTTGGCGGAATGGCGCTTTTGAATATCGTTTTGGCGATCGCGGTGGTGCCGTTGGCGCTGGGATTTAATCTTCTTTCCCATATATTGATCGGATTGGGAAATATCCGGGCGTACAATCGCATTTCATTATCGCAAAGCCTTGTTCTTCTGGCGCTGGTGCTGGTTTTGCCGCAATTTTTAAATTTGGGGATCAGCGCCGCGATTTTGGCCTACGCGGCGTCATTTTTTATTGCCGATATTTTGTTTGTTCGCGCCACGGCCAAAGAGGCGGGCGGAATTGACTGGCGCCTCAATCGGGATTATATCAAAGATGTTTTCAGCTACGGATTAAAGATTTATCCTTCCCATATTTTTTCGTTTTTGAGCACCCGGGTCAACTTTTTTCTGATCAACGCGTTTTTGAATCCGGCGGCCGTGGGTTTGTATTCGATCGCGGCCGCGCTTTCCGAGGGTTTGCTGATTTTTGCCAAATCCGTGAGCACGGTTTTGATCTCGCGCGTGGTTTCCGAAACCGATCCCAAGAAACTCAAGGAATTCACGCCGCTGGTTTATCGTTCGGTGATGTTCATAATTTTTCCCGCGATTCTGGCTATGGCGCTGATTGCCCGGCCGTTGATTTTGCTGGCGTATTCGGCATCGTTTGCCGACGCCGTGGAGCCGCTTCGGATATTGCTGATTGGAGTTGTCGCGTACTGCGGCTGGGAAATACTTTCCAACGACATTTGCGGCCGCGGCCGGCAGATAATCGTCAGCTATATCAGCGCGGCCGCGTTTTTCTCCGGTATTATTTTCAATATATTCTTTATATCTCGATGGGGAATAATCGGCGCGGCTTGGGCCGCCGATGCCACTTATTGTTTAATGTTTTTTTGCGCGGCGATCGCGTATAAGATCATTTCAAAAAACAGTTTTCTTGAAATTATTTTGCCCAGGAAATCCGATATCGGGTTGTACCGGGATTCCGCGATTGATTTGTTTAAAAAATTGAAACCATGAAAATTTGTTATATTGCCGACGCGGCCAGTCCGCATTCGCTGCGGTGGATAAGCTATTTCGCCGAAAACGGCCATAATATCGATTGGATATCGACTTCCAAGCCGGAAGGCGTTTTGCCGCCCAATGTCAGATTTTATCTGATAAAGGACAGCCGGTTCAAAAGTTTTAAAATTATCGCCAACGCGCGGGCGGTGCGCCGATTGGTTAAAAAGATCAAACCGGATATTTTGCACGCTCATTACGCGGGCGTTAACGGAGTATTGGCTTGGCTTGCCGGGTTCCATCCTCTGGTGATCACGGCATGGGGGTCGGATATTTTGGTCGCGGCGCGAAAACCGGCGATGAGGCTTTTGATCGCGCCGGCAATGAAAGATGCCAACTTGGTGACCTGCGACGCTTTTCATTTGAAAGACGCGATAATCAGGCTGGGAGTACCCGAACAAAGAATTAAAATTGTCAATTTCGGGGTTGAGGCCGATATTTTTTGTCCGGGTCCGGCCGACAAGGAACTGCAAAAAAAATTGGGTATTGAAAATTGCCCCTCGGTTGTCAGCGTGCGCAGTCTTGAGCCGATTTATGATATTCCCGCTTTGTTGAAAGCCGCGGCGATCGTGATTGAAAAAATTCCCGCCGCCAAATTTGTTATCGGCGGCCGGGGGTCGCTTGAAGCGGAATTGAAACGCCAAGCAAAAGATTTGGGGATTGAAAGCAATGTGATTTTCGCCGGATTCATTCCGCACAATGATTTGCCGCGCTGGTTTCGCAGTTTTAACGCCTATGTTTCCACTTCGCTTTCGGATTCGGGCATTGCCGGCAGTACGGCCGAGGCGATGGCTTGCGGTTTGCCCCCGGCGGTTACCGATTCCGGAGAAAACGGCAAGTGGATCGAAAACGGCAAGAACGGTTTTTTGTCGCCGGTTAAAGATTATGCCGTGTTGGCGGAAAATATCATTAAAATTTTATCCGATCGCGAGATTACAACCAAAATCGGAGAAAACGCCCGCCGCACGATTATGGAAAGAAACGATTACAAAACCCAAATGCGGCTGATGGAAGGCTTGTATAAATATTTATTGCCAAGGTGATTGCGAAATAAAATTAAATGCCAACAAATTCAATGGCTTCGATTTTTAAAAAAATTAACAAGTTTGAGTTTTTATCGGCCGTGGTGTATTTGTCTCTGGCGTTGTTGTTCGCCTTTTTTTACCGTTACCAGTGGAATACCGACGGACTGGCCTATCTTTCGATCGCGCAAAAATACGCCGCGGGAAATTTTTGGCCCGCGGTCAACGGTTTTTGGAGCCCGTTATATTCTTGGTTGATCGCGATCTTTATCGCGTTTGGGATTCCGGCGATGGTCGCGGCGAAGATCGTTGGCATTTTGGCCGGTTTGGGATTGCTGATCGCGTCAAATAAACTTTTGGATTGTTTTGATCTGGCCGGGCGCGCCAAAAAAATGATTATTGCCGCGTTGGTTCCGATCGCGGTTTATTGCGCCGTGTCGCTGACCACGCCGGATTTGTTGTTGTCAGCGATTATAATTTTTTACTTAAGTTTTATTTTCCGCGAGGATTGCATGGCTAACAATTACGGGTTGTGGTGCGGCATTTTGGGCGGATTGGCGTATCTTGCCAAAACTTACGCCTTTTTATTTTTTATTGTTCATTTCGCGCTGTTTGGCGCGATTTTCTTCTGGCGGTCAAAAACGGTTGCGGAAAGAAAAAATATTTTCCGCAATTTTATCGCCGGAACAATGGCGTTCGCGATTATCGGCGGCGTTTGGATCGCGTTGATCTCCGCCAAATACGGAGAATTCACCATCGGTCGTACCGGAGCGTATAATCTGGCGGCCTACGGTCCGGGCGCGGAGGGAGATCCGCTGGATTATCTTGGCTTTCTGCCGCCGGCGGATGAATATTCGTTGAGCGCGTGGGATGATCCGGGATTGATCGCGGTTCCGGTGGCTCAAAAGGTACCGTTCGACGAAAAAATCCGGCATTACGCGCTTAATGCGATCGCTAACTCCGGAAAGGCGTTCATCGGCATCTACGGGCGGTTTTCGCTGTTGGCGCTGGCCGCGCTGGTTATTTCGATCGTTATAATTTTCAAAAGCGGTTCGCGAAAGATTTTTATCCGCGACCATATTTGTTTGGTTTTGACGATCTTGATATTAACGGCCGGGTATCTTCCGATTCATATTGAAGAACGCTATATCTGGGTTGCGCAGATATTGCTGTTGGTATTGGCGGCGAAAATCGTTGATGATTTTGGATGGTTAAAACAGAATCCGAAAATAAAATCGGCGGTATTGTTTTTTGCCATTTTTTCTTTTACGCTGATGCCAATATACAAACTTGTGTCCCGCGTGGATACGGGCCGGGAAGACCGGCGGATGTATTTACAGTTGGAAAATTCCGGCGTGAACGGGAAAATCGCTTCCAATGCCGAATGGTCAAGGTCGCTTTATCTGGCGTTTCAGTTTCGGGGACAGTATTACGGTATTCCAAATTTCGAACTTGGCCGGGAAGATTTGCGTTCGCAACTGTTTGATTGCGACATTGACTATTATATTGTTTGGAAGGCCGCCGGCGCCGCGCCTGAATTTTTAAAAAACAAACCCGATATCAGCATGGGAAAAGTTGCCGGGTTGGAGATTTATCGGTTAAAGTAATGGTATGGACAAAATTACATTGCCATTGGTAACAATTGTAATTCCTTGCCGCAACGAGGAAAAGCACATCGCAAAATGTCTTGATGCGGTTTTGGCGCAGGATTATCCCGGCGGCCGTTTTGAGATTATTGTTGTCGATGGCGCCAGTACGGATGGCACGCGCCGGATTTTGGAAAGTTACGCAAAAAAAGACCGCCGGATTCGGATGCTGGATAATGAAAAAATATTCACTCCATTTGCTTTTAACCTCGGCATACAAAGTGCCAAGGGGGAAGTTGTCGCTATAATGGGGGCGCACGCTGATTATCAAAATGATTATTTGTCCAAATGTGTTTACTATCTGAATGAATACGGTGCCGATAATGTCGGTGGCCGCATGATTACTCTATCGAGAAATGGCACGATAATGGGCAAGGCGATTGTTCGGGCTTTATCCAGTCCGTTTGGCGTGGGCGATTCCCATTTCCGCATGAAGTCCAATGAACCCAAATGGGTGGATACGGTTTTTGGCGGTTGTTACCGGAAAGAAATTTTCGACAAAATAGGTTTTTTCAATGAAAAATTGACGCGCGGCCAAGATATGGAATTTAATGTCAGATTAAAAAAATCCGGCGGTAAAATATTGCTGGCTCCCGACATTATTTGCCGCTATTACGCGCGGTCCGACCTTAAAGATTTTTTTATTCACGATTTTTACGGCGGCACATGGGTTATCTTTTCGCGCAAATTTACCAAGGAATCGCTAAGATTAAGGCACTATTTGCCCGCTTCGTGTTTTTTATTTGCGGTTTTATTCGCGGTTGCCGGGTTTTTTTGGCCGGGTTTTTGGCCGGTTTTGTGGTTTTTGGCCGCGTTTTATATTTTGCTTAGTTTGTTTTTTTCTGTTAAAATTTCCGTAAAAGAGCGCGATTGGCGCTACGCGTTTTTGATGCCCGTCGCGTTTGGATCGCGCCATTTGGCTTACGCGCTGGGATCAATGAACGGTTTTTTAAAATTAATCTTTACGAAATAAATAATATCAAAATGGAACAGCGAAAAATCAAAGAGAGGGAGCACGCGAACAATTTGAAGAATATGTTGCGCCGGGCTGATGACGCGGAGGCCGCCGCAGATAATAAAAAGTTTTATTCAATAACTCGCAAAAGCCGCCGGCATATTGATAATTGGGTGGCGCAAAGGATTGCTCCGGGCAAAAAATTTCTGGATTTTTGTTGCGGTGAAGGCGATGTGAGCGTTTCTTTGGCGTCGCTGGGAGCCGATATCACCGGCATTGATATCTCCGATGTCTCAATAAAATTCGCCAACGAAAAGGCGCAGAAATCAGGGCAGGAAAACAAGCCGCTCTTTTTGGTGATGGACGGGGAGAATATGGCATTTGCCGCCAATTCGTTCGACTATATTGTTTGTACCGGAGTTTTGCATCATCTTGATTTAAAAAAAGTTTATCCGGAATTGGCGCGGGTTTTGAAGCCCGGCGGCCAGGTCATTTGCGGTGAACCCTTGGCCTATAATCCGGTGTTCCAGCTTTACCGCAAAATGACGCCGAAATTGCGAACCGAATGGGAGGCAAACCATATTTTGACCAAAGAATCGATTTACGCCGCCAAAAAAAATTTTGGTAAAATTGACATAAAATTTTTTTATCTGGCCGCCTTATTGGCCGTACCGTTCCGGCATACGCCGGTTTTCAAGCCGGTGCTCGGGTTTTTTGAAATCGTGGACGCGGTTTTGTTGAAGATTCCGGGAATTCAATGGCTGGCGTGGCAAACGATTTTTGTTTTGTCGGACCCCAAAGAATAAAAAATATGTTGAAACGGCTGTTTGACATTGTTGTTTCCGCGGTTTGTTTGGCCATATTCGCGCCGATAATGATTGTCGTGGCGCTGGCAATTGAATTGAATTCGCCCGGCCCGGTGTTTTACCGCGGCTTGCGCACGGGAAAGGGCGGCAAACAATTCAAGATTTTAAAGTTTCGCACCATGGTGGTCGATGCCGAGAAACTGGGCGGGCCGTCGACCGCGGACAATGATCCGCGCAACATTAAAATCGGCCGGACGCTGCGCAAATACAAGCTGGATGAAATGCCCCAATTATTCAATGTGTTAAAGGGGGAGATGAGCATCGTCGGGCCGCGGCCGCAGGTTAAAAAATACACTGATTTGTATGAAGGAGAAGAAAGGCTGATTTTGAGCGTCAAGCCCGGAATGACCGATTATGCGTCAATCGCGTTCATTAACTTGGACCAGATTCTGGGCAGCGAAGATGTGGACAAAATTTATATGGAAAAGATCGAGCCGGAAAAAAACAAATTGCGCATAAGATACGCCAAAGAAAGTTCGTTTTTCACCGATGTCAAAATAATCTGGCTCACTTTTTGGGAAATCGTGAAAGTAATTTTTTTAAAAAAGAGAAGCTTGGGAGAGAAAAAAAATGGAATTCGTTAATTTGGGAAAAACAAATTTAAAGATCAGCCGTCTGGGCGTGGGCACTTGGGCGATCGGCGGTTTCGGCTGGGGCAAGATCAATGATTTTGATTCTATCGCGGCGTTGCGCCGGGCCTGGGATTTGGGGATTAATTTTTTTGACACAGCCGATGTTTACGGGCGGGGCCACGCGGAAGAAATTTTGGCCCGGGCCTTGGGCGAAAACCGCAAGAATGCCGTGATCGCCACGAAATTCGGCGTGCGCGTCGGCCCGGACGGCAAAACTTTTAAAGATATCAGCCCCCAATACGCCGTTGAGGCGCTGGAAGCCAGTTTGCGGCGTTTGAAAATCGAATGCGTTCCTTTGTATCAAATTCATTGGCCCGACGGTGCGACATCCATTGGAGAAACAATGGCGGCATTGGTCAAATGCCAAGAACAGGGCAAAATTATGCATATCGGTTATTCCAATTTTCCGGTTGGTTTGATAGAGAGGGCCGAAAGAGTCGGCCGGGGAGAATCAACGCAGGCGCCTTATAATTTAATCGACCGCGGCATCGAAACCGAACTGGTTCCGTTTTGCAAAGAAAGAAAAATCACTTTAATCACTTACGGATCGCTGGCGCAAGGTTTGCTGTCGGGAAAGATCGCCGGGGATTTCAAATTCGGAAAAGACGATGTCCGCGGCCGGTATTCGAACTGGCAGGGGGAAAAGTTTCAACAAAATTTGGAATTGGCAAAACGGGCGGGAGATATCGGAAAAAAATACGCCAAAACGGCTGCGCAAACCGCGATTCGCTGGGTTTTGGACCGCAATTCCAATGGCGCGGCGCTTGTGGGTATCACCAAGCCCGAGCATATCGTTGAAAACATCGGCGCGTTGGATTGGCGTTTGCCGCAGGAAGACCTTGAATTTCTGTCAAAATCCGTTGCTTGAATTCGCGGAGACCCAACCTAGTTTGAATTTACAGGGGTCAACCCTCTTTTTGATTGTTTTTGGGAATATTTTTAAAAATCGCGGTTTTGTGTTAAAGTTAAAAAAATAAATTGCGAAAAATAATTTATGGATAAACCGGACTATAAAAAAATCGCCAACGATGCCCGAATCAGGGTTTTGGAAATGATTTATAAGGCGCAAACCAGCCATATCGGCAGCAATTACAGCTGTGTTGATATGCTGGCGGTGATTTTTGAAAACATTGACTTGGATCGCGACAAGGTGATTTTGAGCAAGGGCTGGGCGGCGGCATCGCTTTATTATTTTCTCAAGCAAAAGGGGCGGATCACCGAAGCGGATTTGGATAGTTTCTGCCAGCCGGGCAGTAAATTCATCGGTTTGGCCGAGCCGATAATTCCCGAAATTCCGGCCGCGGGCGGATCGATGGGTTTTGGTTTACCGTTCGGCGTGGGATTCGCGCTGGCCAAAAAAACAAAAAAAGAAAGCGGGAAAATTTTTGCCGTGATGTCGGACGGCGAAATGCAGATCGGCACCACTTGGGAATCGGCGTTGATCGCGCGCCAGCACGGTTTGGACAATCTTTTGGTGTTTGTCGACAGCAACGGCTTGCAGGCCATGGGCGGCGTGGACGAAATTTTGAATATCGAGCCGCTGGGCGATAAATGGCGGGCGTTCGGCTGGAATGTTCGCGAGATCGATGGCCACGATTTTGGCCAAATCGAAAAAGCGATCAATGAACCGGTGGCGGGAAAACCAACCGTGGCGATTGCCAAAACCGTCAAAGGCAAAGGCGTGAGCTTTATGGAAGGGCAGAATTTATACCATTATAAAGCGCCGTCCGAACAGGAATACCAGGCGGCTTTAAAAGAATTAAAAACAAATGGCTGAAATAATCAAACAACAGGATACGCGCCGGGAATTCATCGATGCTTTGATTGAGTTGGCGCGAATCGACGAAAAGATCGTTTTGATAATTCCGGATGTGGGTTTTAATTACATTGAAGAGTTCCAAAAAAAATTTCCAAATCGGTTTTTTAATTTGGGCGTGACCGAGCAAAGCACGATGACGATTGCCGCGGGCATGGCGCTGGAGGGCTTGAAGCCCTATGTTTACAGTATGATAAATTTTGTCGCTTTCCGGCCGTTTGAAGCGGTGCGCAACGCCGTGTGCTTGCACAATGCGAATGTGAAGATCATCGGCGTGAAGGGGAGCGAGAAATACAAATTTTTAGGATTTTCCCATAATTTGATCACTGAAGACGAAGAATCCCGGGTTTTCGCTCATTTGCCCAATTTTAAAACCTATCTTGCCGCAAAACCCGAAGAAGTGAAAAACATTATCTTGGAAACTTACTCATCGCCGGCTCCTTGCTATATTCGGCTATAAACAAGATTATAAACCGTTTGATCTTGATTATTTATCCGCAGGTTTCCGACTTCTGTTGATTATGGCCAAATTAATTGATAAATAGGGGGTAAAATGGTTTGATTATCATATAATTTGGCCGCTGGCTTGACAATTAGCTAAATTAATATATAATTCAGTTAGTTAACTAGCCAAATTATATGTTAATTAGACGAAAAATCCAATCAGAAGTTGAAAAAACCCTCTTTAAGGGTAAAATTGTGGTAATTTACGGCCCGCGGCAAGTGGGAAAGACCACTTTGGTCAAACTTATCCAGGAAAACCAAAAACAAATTGCTACCGCTTATTTCAATTGCGACGAAGCGGATGTGCGCGATGCCCTCACTGGTAAAACTTCGACCGAATTAAAATTGTTTTTTGGAGATAACAAACTGGTTATTTTGGATGAAGCCCAAAGAGTGCGCAATATCGGCTTGACTTTGAAATTGATGGTTGACAATTATCCCCAAATGCAGATCATTGCCACGGGGTCGTCGTCGTTTGATTTGTCCAATGAAATTGTTGAACCGCTCACGGGCCGAAAAATTGAATTTTATTTGTATCCTTTTTCACTCGCCGAATTGAAAGAAATCTATTCGGAAATCGAAATTGACCGGATTTTGGAAAACAGAATGATTTTCGGCATGTACCCCGGGGTTGTTTTTGAGAGCGATTTTGCAAAAATAAAGACGCTGAAAACGCTGGCGAAAAGTTATGTCTACAAGGATGTTTTGGAATACCGGAACATAAAAAATCATGAAGTTTTGGAAAAATTATTGCGCGCGCTGGCATTGCAAGTGGGGAATGAGGTTTCATACGGCGAATTGGCGTCATTGATCGAGATCAACAAGCAAACGGTTGCCGATTATATCCAAATTTTGGAAAAAGCGTTTATTGTTTTTCGTTTGCCTTCTTTCTCGCGCAATTTGCGAAATGAAATCAAAAGCAATCGGAAGATCTATTTTTACGATAACGGCATCCGCAACGCGCTGATCAATAACTTGAATCCGTTGGATTTGCGCCAGGACGCGGGCGCGTTGTGGGAAAATTTCATGATCGGCGAACGCGTCAAAAGCGATAATAATACCGATGGCGGCGCCAATATGTATTTTTGGCGCACATTGCAAAAACAAGAAATCGATCTGATCGAGGAACGCGGCGGCAAGCTCGCCGGCTTTGAATTCAAATGGAAATCGCGGCCGGGCAAAGTGCCGGTGGCGTTTTCGCGCGCCTATCCGGACGCCAAAGTGGAAATGATCAGCAAGGAAAATTATAAAAAATTCGCCGGTCTGTAAAAATTATGAATTGGATAATCGGGAGCTTGATCAGTTTAGTGCTATTTGCTTCGACCAGTATTTTGAGCAAATATAATTGGCGCGCGGGCGTGCCGGCGCCGGTGATCAATCTCGCCACCTACGCGGTGGCGCTTTTGGTATTTGTTTTCGCGGTGCCCGAAGGGGAGTTCAATGTTTTCGCGAAAGCGGATATTTGGCTGGTTTTATTCGCCGGTCTTTGCGTTTATTTTGGCAACGCGGCCAGCGTGCGCGGCCTGAATCTGGCGCCCAATCCCGGTTACAGCCAAGCGATTAATAAAAGCTATGTGGTTTTGACGACGCTGGCCGCGATTTTTATGTTCGGCGGCGAATTGTCCTGGCGCAAGATCGCGGGTATCGCGCTGATC
This sequence comes from Candidatus Nealsonbacteria bacterium DGGOD1a, assembly GCA_022530585.1. Taxonomy (NCBI): domain Bacteria; phylum Candidatus Nealsoniibacteriota; species Candidatus Nealsonbacteria bacterium DGGOD1a. Next base: position 873,973 of record CP092821.1, on the reverse strand, counting down.
CTGGCCAGCCAGCTGCTGATTGCAGGCAAAAAATCCGGCGGCAAAATCTTGCATAATTCTCGTTGGATCAGGATGTCCTTTATCGCGTTTTTTTGCTATGCCGGCTGGTCGGTGGCGGTAAAGTATGCCAATATGTTTTTGGATATCAACCAAACCGCATTTTTGTTCTGGGCGGTAGCCATTGCGGTGGCGATTTGGGGCGTTGAAATTCGGCGCAAAAAATTGCCGTTATTGAAACATAAAAAACAATTCGGTTTGTTGTTTTTATTGGGCTTGGCGTCGGGAATTGCCAATGTGCTGATGTGGAACGCGTTTGTGGCCGCGCCCAATATGGGCTATGTGAACGCCATCCAGACAACCGGCGTGGCGATTGTGAGCTTGCTGGCGGTCAAACTTTTCGGCGACGAATTCACCAAGCAAAAAATGCTTGGTATCGCCGGTGTGATCGCCGGGCTTTTATTGATTGTGCTAAGCTAAATTAATTTATGAATTCCAATATTAAAGCAGTGGTTTTGGATGTTGATGGTATTTTGGTCGGTTTTAAAAACGGGGTGAATTTTCCGATGCCTTGTTTGGAAATTGTCAACGCGCTTAAAGCCATAAAAGAAAGCGGGATTCCGGTAATTTTATGCACCGGCCGGCCGTTTTATACTCCGGCGATGAAATATGTGATTGAAGCCGCCGGACTGGATAATTTCCATATCGGCGAGATGGGCTGCCTGATAACAAATCCGTTTTCGGAAGATGTATTGCAGTGCAAAACCATTAAGCAAAGCGATTGCCGCCGGCTGGCGCGCCGGTTGCTTGAAAATAATATTGTCACATATTTTTCCACCGCAGAAAAATATTATGTTTAGAAAAACCAGACCGATAATGAAATCAACAAGTTGTTGTTTGCTTCGATCGAAACTTTGCCGCAGGTGGTTGATTCGCTGGAAGAGAGCATCAAAGACTCTCAAGTATTTATATGTCGGGCAGTTCCAAAAACAAGAGCGCTGAAACGGCGATGGCGGAGATTATCACCGAATTCAATGGAAGGATTGAGCTGTTATGGGGAAACAATTTATTCTTGACCGATCATTATTACGGTTTTTTTGTGCCTTCGGGTGTGTCGAAAGTGGCCAGCTTATCTAAGCTTATCAAGCATCTGGGCATATCTTTCGAAAGTGTTTTGGGCGCGGGCGACGGCGTTGTTGACTGGGAGTTTATGAAACTCTGCGGCTATCGCGCCACTCTCGAAAACGCTCTGCCTAAAGTGAAACAAAACATTGCCACCGCCATTGCCAACGACCCGCACCGCAATTTCCTCGGCCCCCACATAGACCAAAACGGCATCCTCGAAGTTTTCAAACATTTTGGTTTGTTTTAGGTGATTGTGAGCCATTACCCGGACAAACAATCCGCTTTTTTGATATGTCTTCTAAATTTAGCATATGCTAAATTTAGAAGATAAGTTATAATTATATTTATTGGGTCGGTTTTTTTAAAAGTCAGATTAAAAATATGAAAAATCCCAGAGGTGAAACTGTTAAAGCGATTTTACAAAATTTGGCAGAAACCGGGGAATTTCTTCTTTTCGCGATGCAGCCAAGGCCGATAAGCGCTTTTCGCCGCGATGTTTGCAGTTATAGTAACAGAAAATTGTTTGGCCACGATAAGGATAGCGGAAAGAAATTTTATAATGCGTTTTATTATCTAAAAAAGAGGGGCTTGGTTAAAGTTGTTTATCGCGGCAACCAAATGTACATTTACCTTACCGATGAAGGAAAGAAAAAAGCAGGCAAGTATAAGATTAATGATCTTAAAATAAAGACCGCGAAAAAATGGGATAGAAAATGGCGGATACTGATTTTTGATATTGCAAACAAACAGGGGACAAAAAGAGAAGCGCTGCGCGGCAAAATAAAGGAACTGGGCCTGTATCAATTGCAAAAGAGCGTTTGGGTTTGTCCGTATGAATTTGCCAAAGAGATGCAATTGCTGCGCGACTTTTTTGGACTTGAATCGCAAGAGATGAAAATTATTACCGCGATCCAAATTGAGGACGATGCACCGCTTCGCCGGCATTTCCGCATCAATTGATTTCCGTCGTCATAGTTAACAGTTGGGATACTTTAAACAGTGGCTTGGATTTTGCAATTCCTTTGTCTTCTAAATTTAGCATATGCTAAATTTAGAAGAATATGTCGGTGATTTATTGAGTGCAATACCTCGGGGCTTTGCCCCGGGGTGCACCAAGAGGATTCCAAAGGGGTGCCCCCTTTGGTCGTCGTGCGGGGTTCATACCCCGCTCGACGAAATACATTTGGAAAATATATTTTTGATTGCACACTTTCAACTTTCGTAAAGAAAAAAGCTCAAAAATGGTTAGTTTGGGAGCTTCAAAATTCGATGGCGATTGCAGTAGCTTCGGGAAGCGGAATGTGGGTTTCACTTTCTTTTGCTTTGGCGGTTCGATGGGTTTCATCAAGCCATGTTTGCAAGCCATAATTTTGGCATGTTTCCAAAATTTGCGGGGCTAGTTTTGCCATATTGGCGGTTTTTTCCTGGATTACGAAGCCGTCGGTGTATCCGATCAGTGTCTCGATTTTGCCGGCATCGAGTTCAACCGCTTGCCAGTACTTGTAAAAATCCGGCTGGCCGTTGAGTAGAGAAAATTTTCCCATGGACGAATTGAAGTATTCTCGCCGCCGTTTTTTTAAGATAGGGCCGAATTCTTGCCACATCGTGTTGCGCATGCCGTTATGTTTGCGCATAAAATCGGTGATCAAGCGCAAATTTTCGCGGTCATAAACCAGTGTTTGGTTTTTTGTCCAGCCAACGGAGCCGTCCTTGCTTTGCCAGATGAACTGGCAATCGCCTCCTTGGATTATTTCAATGTTATTGTTATTGAAAAAGGCGAGGGCATAACTGGCAAACGGATTGTTTTCCGGCGTTTCCAAGTTCAGATTATGGTCTTGGAAAACCAAAGCTAGATCAATATTGGCAGATTTCAAGATGTACCGTGGATTTTCTTTGGTGATTATGCCGGCCAATATCGAGCCCTTAATGAGCTGGCCGGTGTATTGTCCGCCGGTCATACCGTAAAACATTTGCGGTTTGGTGGGCGGAATAAAAACGCCGCTGCCGGTGTCAAGAACGCCCATTATTTTCCCCGGAAAGTCGACAAATAAATCTTCTTTTCGGGAATCGGTGCCTTGATCGTAAATTTGTTTTATTTTCAAATTAAGCCCTCCTTGAGCTTGCTGGATAAAATAATATGACTAAATTTTTAATTTGTCAAGTTTTTTGTCGCGGGTTTATCTCCCGGAATTTGCGACAAGAAGCCCCGCAAGTTTAGCGCGGGCTTCATTTTTGGTTGGTTTTGTGCTTATAATCAAGTATTGAAAATATAATTTTAAAAAAATGAAGGTTGATTTTATTAATTCGAGTTACCGCCGGTATTATAAGGATCATAAGGCGCAGATAATGAAGGCGCTGGACAAGTGTTTTTCGAAAGGGGATTTTATTTTGCGCGAGGATTGCGATAAATTCGAAAAAAATCTGGCGGATTTTTGCGGGGCAAAATATGCGGTGGGCGTTAATTCGGGCACGGACGCGTTAAAAATTTCCTATCGGGCGCTGGGATGCAAACCGGGCGACGAAGTGATCACCGTGGGGCACACTTTCATCGCTTCCATTGAGGAAATCGTTCATTTGGGCGCCAAGCCGATATTGATTGATGTGGGCGAAGACGGCTTGATGAATGTTGACCAAATTGAAGCGGCAATCACCGATAAAACCGTGGGTATTGTGCCGGTGCATCTTTCGGGCAAAGTTTGCGATATGCCGCGGATCATGAAGATCGCCAAAGAACACAATCTTTGGGTGGTGGAAGACGCATGCCAGGCGCTGGGCGCATATCTGGGGGAAAAAAAAGCGGGAACATTCGGCGATACGGGATGCTTCAGTTTCATTTCGCCCAAAACTTTGGGCGGCGCGGGCGATGCGGGCGGAATCATCACCAACGACAGGAGCGTTTACGAAAAACTTTTGCTTTTGCGCAACCACTGGAACATCACCCAGAACGCGCTTTTGGGCCATCAGCCAAGAGCGCCCAAGACAATGGATTGGGGGTATAATTCCCGACTGGATAATATTCAGGCCGCGATTTTAAACATCAAGATAAAATATTACCCGCGGATGCTGAAGCGCCGCCGCCAAATCGCCATGAGGTATAATCAGGGATTGAAGGATTTGCCGGTTGTTTTGCCGGTGCAGCAGCCAAAACAGATTTATCAGGAATATATTATTAAAACGGACGATATCTGGAAGTTTAAGAAATATATGGAAACAAAAGGCGTTGAATTGCTGGTGCGCGATACCACGCCCAACCATAAAATGCCGGGCCTTGGTTTGGAACATTTTAATCTGCCGGTCACCGAAAAGATCGCCAAGGAATTAGTGCGGCTGCCGATCTACCCGGAATTGACGGATTCGGAAGTCGATTATGTGATCAAATGCGTCAGAGGTTTTTACGCGCAAGACAATAAGAAGCAATCTTGAAAGAGGGAATTTTAATAAAAAATGGCCAACTTGTTGCAAAAGTATAAAAAGTTTTTATTTTTCGCCGTCGATGCCGCGCTGGTGGCATTTTCGGTTTGGCTGGCATTCATGGTGCGTTTCGAAGCGCAAATTCCGGGGCACTATTTTGTCATGATCGCGCGTTTGGTGTTTTTGGGCTGGATTTTTTATCTGCCCTCGTTTTTGGCCAATCGTTTGTATTCTTTTTTGTGGTCGTATGTCAGCACCCAGGAACTGGTCGCGCTTACGCGCGCCGCGGGGACCGCTTTGCTTTTGGAAACCGCGGTGTTGTACGCGTTCAAGGACTTCCAGTTCTTTTCGGGATTTCCGCGGTCGACGATTTTTATCGCTTGTTTCTTTATTTTTATTTTTTGCGGCGGACTGCGTTTCGCCAAGAGGATTTATTCATATATTTTCAAGCCTAAATCAAGCGAGGGAAAGACCCGGGTGCTGATCGCGGGCGCGGGCGACGCGGGCGAACAATTGTTGCGGAGTATTATCAGTTCCGCCGCCGGCCGGTATCGCGCGATCGGTTTTGTCGATAACAACGAATCGCGGCAGGGCAATATCATTCATGACATAAAAGTTTTGGGCAAACTGGAAGATATTCCCCGGATCGTATCGAATTATGGGGTGGAGGAAATAATTATCGCGTTGCCGTCGGGGTCCAAGCTGATTAAGGAGGCGGTGCGCATGGCCAAGAAAGCCGGTTTAAAGAAAATAAAGGTGGTGCCGCCGATGAGCGAGATCATAGACGGAAACATTTCATTGTCGGATATCAGAAAAGTCGAAGTGGAAGATTTGCTTGAGCGCGACCCGGTATCTTTGGAAACCGATATGATCGAGAAATTCATTGCCGGCAAAAGGGTGATGATCACCGGCGCGGCCGGATCAATCGGTTCCGAGCTTTGCCGGCAAGTGGCCAAATTCAAACCGGCCAAATTGGTTATTTTCGATCAGGATGAAACCGGGATATTTAATATCAACGCGGAATTGAAAAAATATTTTTCCGGGCTGGCCGTTGAAGAATTTGTCGCCGATATCCAGAACAAAGAGAGAGTTGGCAAGGTTTTTGCCGCGTCCAAGCCGCAAATAATTTTTCACGCCGCGGCCTATAAGCATGTGCCGTTAATGGAGGAGAATATCGACGAAGCGGTGCGCAACAATGTGTTTGGCACGAAAATTTTGGGCGAAGCGGCGATCGCGAACAATGTCGAGAAATTCATTTTCATTTCCACTGACAAGGCCATCAATCCGACCTCGGTGATGGGCGCGACCAAGCGTATCGGTGAAATGGTTTGCCAGTTGTTGAACGGCCGTAACTCGACCAAGTTTGTTTCGGTGCGGTTTGGCAATGTTTTGGGAAGCCGCGGAAGCGTGATTCCGATTTTTCGCGAACAAATCCGGCGCGGCGGTCCGGTGGAAGTGACCGATCCGGAAATGAAGAGATATTTTATGCTGACCAGCGAGGCTTGCCTTTTGGTGATGCGCGCCGGGGCGATGGGGCAGGGCGGGGAAGTGTTTGTTTTGGATATGGGCAAGCCGGTCAAGATATTGGATTTGGCCAAGGAAATGATCCGGCTTTCGGGATTCGAACCCGATGTCGATATCCCGATTGTTTATATCGGTATCCGTCCCGGAGAAAAGCTTTTCGAGGAATTGTTGACCGCCGAGGAAGGCGTGGTGGCCACCCAGAACCAAAAAATATTTATTGCCAAGCTCTCCGGCGTTGATGAGGCAAGATTGCGCGCGAATCTTGATTCTCTGGCCGCGGCAATCGAAAACGGCGAAATTCCAATTCGCAAGGCGCTTTCTTCACTGGTTCCAACCTGTGTTTGGAACGGCAATCGCCAGGCTGGATCTCAATGATTTGTTTTTTAAAGAGGCCGCGTAATTTTTATAATTTCATACCAAAATGGATCCTAAATATCTTATAAATTCAATAAAAGCGGGAATATTTTTATTGTTGCTGACGCCATTCATAAAGAACATGAATTTTTATTTTCCGTTTGTGGGGCCCAAAGGAATTTATTTTATGGCGTTGGCCGAAATGGTGTTTTTTATTTGGGTTGCTCTCGCTTGGCGATGGAAGGAGTACCGGCCGGATCTAAAAAATCCGTTGATCGCCGCCGCGCTGTTGTTTTGGGCCGTATCTTTCGCCGCCGCGATTTTTGGCGCGGATTTTTCGGCCAGTTTTTGGTCGAAATTCGAACGGATGGGCGGGATTTTAATGCTTTCTCATTTAACCGCGTTTATGATCGTTATATCGTCGGTGTTTGAAAAAAGAGATTGGCGGCGGTTGTTCGGCGCCGGCGTCGGAGTCGCGCTGGTTATCGGAGTGCAGGCGATCTTTGATCTGCGCGAAACATCGCGCGGCGGCGGGTTTATCGGTAACGATTCTTTCTGGGCCGCTTATCTTTTGTTCAATATTTTCATCGCGCTGTATTTGTTTTTATCGCAAAAATTCGATGAAAACAAAAATTTAAAAATTTTTTTCGGCGCGGCATTTTTGATAATGGTATTTTGCCTTTTCTTTGAAAACACCCGCAGTTGGAACAGCCTTGTCAACGGCAATTTTCAATATCCGCGCGACGGTTTGATTCGCGATGTCATTGACAGCGGCGCCCGCGGCGTTAAACTTGCGTTTTTGGCGGGAATGGCTTTTTTGGGAATTCTATGGATGTCAACTCGGAAAAAGATCGCGTTAAAGGCGGCGGGATTGCTGGTTTTGCTCGGCGCGGGAATTGCCGGAACGGCTATCGTGGTTTTTTCTTTCAATCAGGGGAGCGCGATTCATTCGGCGGTGGCTTCAAAGTTCGGCGAAGGCGCGATCCGCGCGCGGATTGTGGTTTGGGATATCGCCTGGAAGGGATTTTTGGAGCGGCCTTATCTGGGGTGGGGGCCGGAAAATTTTAATTTGGTGTTCGCGCGATATTACAATCCGTGTTTGGGAACTCCCGAGTGTTCATCGGCGATCTGGTATGATCGGGCGCATAATATAATTTTTGACACCTTGAATGAAACGGGAGTGATCGGTCTGGCGAGTTATCTTTTGGTTTTCGCCGCCGCGCTGTATATTTTGTGGAAGGGCTATTTGGCGGGGAAGATTGATTTTGTCCAAGCCGGCGTGTTCACGGCGCTTCTTGGCGCGTATTTTTTGCAAAACCTGACCGTGTTTGATATGGTGGCGAGTTATTTGATGTGGTTTATGTGTTTGGGATTCATCGCGTGGCTTCACCGTTTTGGATCGCAAGAAAAAAAAGTTTGGCCGCAGTCGTTTGAATGGTGGCAAGTTTTGGCGCCGGCGGGAGCGGGCATCATATGTTTTAATTTTTTTGTTTTGGGTCCGGCGATGGCCGGCTATGACGCCGTTCAGGCCGCTTCTTCGATATTGGGATCGCCTCAAAGAATGCAGCTTTATCGTGAAGCGCTGGGATCGTCGCCATTGGGAAGGTACCAAATAAGATTATTTTTTGCCAGCCAATGGATTCAGGCAATGGAAACCGAAGGAATTCCCGGCAAGCTCACCCAAAAGCAAATCGAAGAAACATTCGTATTTATCGCCGGGGAACTGGAAAACAGCGTCCGGGAATCGCCTCTTGATTTCCAATCATATTTGCAATTGGGACGGGTTTACAACAGTTGGTCGAAATTCGACAAATCAAAATTAACTCTGGCTTGGGACGCGCTGGAAAAAGCCCAAAAACTGTCGCCGAAAAACCAGCAAAGTTATTGGGATTTGGCCCGGACGAAACTTTACCAATCGCAACCGGACGAAGCGGCGGTCCTGGCCCGGCAGGCCTATGATCTTTACCCGAACAATGCCCAGTCAAAAACGATATTGGAGCAAATAAACGCGATTCAATCCCGAGCCGCGGGTTCAAACGAATAATTTTATATATTGAGAGCGTAGAAAAACTATATTTCAACTGCAATTTCCATCTTTCGGCTGCGAAAAATTCGTCAGTCGGCGGCAGACTTTAAGCCAAGTATGCCTTCTCTTTCCTCATTTTTCTCGCTCGAAATCTGAAAATTTCGTTCTGAAAATAGTTTTTCCACGCTCTTATATTGATTCTTTTTTATGTCGACGATCAAAAAAAACGAGCCGTTGGATAAATACTGTACCTATCGCATCGGCGGACCGGCGCGAGTGGTGTTCGCGGCGGGCGATACGGACGAAATAATCGCCGGAGTGGAAGCGGCGCGGGAAAACAAATTCCCGTTCTTTGTTTTGGGCGGCGGCAGCAATGTTTTGTTTTCCGACGAAGGCTATCCGGGCATGGTATTAAAAATCGAAAATAATTCGATTGAAGTCAAAGAGGAGGGCGCGCGCGTTTTGCTTGCCGTCGGCGCCGGTACGCCGCTGGCCGCGCTCGCGCGTTACGCGCTGGAGCGTTCACTGACCGGAATGGAATGGGCGGTTGGCATACCGGGAACCGCGGGCGGGGCGATCCGGGGCAACGCGGGCGCGTTTCATGGCGAGATTTCCGAATGCGTCCGCAAGGTGAGGGTGATCGAAATTTTGCCGAAAGGCGTCAAAGAAAAAGTTTTTGGGAAGCCGGAGTGCGGTTTTTCTTACCGTGAAAGCGCATTTAAACACGACAAAAATTTGGTGATCGCGGCGGCGGATATTTCGCTGGCAAAAGGCAATCGAGAAGATATCAAATCGTTAATGGATGAATATCTTGCCAAAAAATCGACCACTCAACCGCTGGAATATCCTTCGGCCGGTTCGGTGTTTGTCAACCCGCCGGGATTTTTTGCCGGAAAAATAATCGATGACTGCGGATTCAAGGGCAAATTGATCGGCGGCGCGCAAGTTTCGGAGAAACATTCCAATTTTATCGTGAATCGCGGCGGCGCGACCGCGCAAAATGTCAAAGATATCATCGCGCAAATAAAATCCGCGGCCAAAGAAAAATTCGGCGTGGGAATGAAAGAAGAGATTGAAATCCTATAAACAAAATTAATTTTCAATTTTCAAATTCCAATTTTTAATGAATGTCTCAATTGTCAATGTTCAAACAGATAGCAAAGTATTTTTGAAAATTGAAAATTGTTAATTGAAAATTACGAAAAAATTTGTTAATTTTTTCGTGGATTAGTTATCCACACTTGACAAAGTTTCGCGACATGAAAAAATAAATATAACAGTTGTCGCGAAATTTTTTTAACAAAAATTTCGCGAGCAAAAAAATAACGGTCGAAAATTTTTAGAAGTAATTTTAAAATAATTTTAAAAACCATGGCGGCAAAAAAAGCTAAGGCAAAACCGAAAGCAAAACCGAAAGCGAAGAAGAAGGTTGCAAAGAAGAGATAGTTTTCTTTGAGCCGAACGGGAGGAAATAAAAAGCTTTAATTAAAAATATGGTTCAAGTCCCCAAGAGAAAAAAACAACGGCCTTCGAAAGAGACCAAGATAAAGAATCGGAAAAGCAAGAAAAAGATTTCCAACAAATAATTAAAGCAATCTTAACAACAAGAGAATATTTGTTTAAAATATTCTTTTGTTGTCGATAAGCCGCGAAATAAAGCGGATTTTTAATAAAAAAGCGGAATAATCCGTTTTGATAATTTGTATTTAATTTGTATAATCATTTATAAATCGTTTTGAATTGCGGAATTATTAAATTCCTTTGAATTGCGAAACCATTGGATTCAAATGCTTTGAAGGGGTCTAACCCTTGCGATTATCCCTCGGGAATACTCGGGACAGGCAGCAAGGGTTAGACCCCAAATGCAAAGCGTTTCGCAATTCAAGGAAATCAGATAAAATCATGAATATAATCGTTAAAACCAAGAATATCGAAATGACGCCGTCGTTGCGCGAGTTTGTCGAGGAAAAGATCGGGTCGCTGGAAAAATATTTCGACTTGCTGCAAGAAGTCGACGATCCGTCGCTGGTTTCCAAAATCGAGGCGGTTGTTGAAGTGGGCCGCACAACTTTGCACCATCGCAAGGGCGATATTTGCCGCGCCGAGGTTTTGATAACTTTTCATCGCAACAAATTGCGCGCGGCCAAAAGCGCCGACGATCTGGAAAAAGCCGTCGTGGCGGTGCGTGACGATTTGCAAAGGCAAATCACGGACTTCAAAGAAAAAATGCTTGACAAAGCGCGGAAATAATTTAGTCTACTGGCAGTGGTCTATAATGACAGAATTTCTAAGACGCGATCAGGTACCGCTTCAAGACGATGAGAAGTGGTATCCGGAAGGTGTATCTTCCGGGTCGAATAGACATTTAATAAAAAAACAGGGGGATGAGGATGAGTAAAAGGAAGTTTATTTGGGTTTGCCAAAATGGGCATCCCAAAGTTGGGGGCAAGAAAGTTTGCCCCATATGCAGAGGTAAATATAAAAAAAGAAAATATTGATTTTTAATTTTTTCCGGTGATAACCTTGCCGGTCTTTCTTTTTTTATAAATTGGTCTACAATTAAGAGGATCAAAATTAGATAGTTAAATATTCAATTTTCTGCCAATTTTTTAGTTGTTTTGCTTGGAAATTGGTTCATTGGAAATTCAATGTCCGCCGGAGGCGGATCCGTCCTTTGGCGGAAAAATTGAAAATTGAAAATTGAAAATTATGTCTTTACTCACCAAGATTTTCGGCGACGAAAACAAAAATTATTTCAAGAAACTGCGACCGGAGGTGGACGCGATTAACGGCTTGGAAAAAAATTTCCGGGAGTTGAGCGATGAGCGGATCAAAGACAAAACCGCGGAGTTCAAGGACCGTCTGGCCAAAGGCGCGGTTTTAGACGATATTCTGCCCGAGGCGTTTGCTTTGGCGCGGGAAGCGGCGCGCCGCAATTTGGGCCAGCGGCATTTTGATGTTCAGCTGATGGGCGGTATTGTTTTGCATCAGGGAAAAATCGCGGAAATGAAAACCGGCGAAGGCAAAACCTTGACCGCGACCGCGCCGGTGTATTTGAACGCGCTGTCGGGAGAGGGGGTGCATTTGGTTACGGTTAACGATTATCTGGCGCGGCGCGATTGCGTTTGGATGGGCCAAGTTTATTCCGCGTTGGGATTGTCCACGGGTTGCATCAATCACGATCAGTCGTTCTTATACGATCCGAATTATAAAAAAGCGCAGGAAACCGAGGATACGATGCGGGATAATTTGGGGTCATTTCATATTTCGCAGGATTTTTTGCGGCCTTGCTCGCGCCGGGAAGCTTACGCGGCCGATATCACTTACGGCACCAATAACGAATTCGGATTCGATTATCTGCGCGACAATATGGCTTATCGTTTGGAAGACAAAGTCCAGCGCGGTTTTAACTACGCCATCGTCGATGAAGTCGATTCGATTTTGATTGACGAGGCGCGCACGCCGCTGATTATTTCGGCCCCCGACGAGGAAAGTTCCAAATGGTATCAGGATTTCGCGCGCGTAATTCCGCAGTTGAAACCCGAAGACGATTACAAGGTGGACGAAAAAGACCGGGCCGCGACTTTGACCGAAAGCGGCATTGCCAAAGTGGAGCGGATTATGGGTATGGAAAACATATATGAAGAGAAGGGGATAAAATATCTTCATCATTTGGAACAGGCGTTGCGCGCCCAGGCGCTTTATAAATCGGATCGCGATTATGTGGTTAAGGACGGCCAAGTTATTATTATCGATGAGTTTACCGGCCGCTTGATGCCGGGCCGCCGCTGGTCGGGCGGTTTGCATCAGGCCATTGAGGCCAAAGAGGGCGTAAAGGTTCAGGCCGAGTCGCTCACGCTGGCGTCAATCACTTTCCAGAATCTTTTCAAAGGATACAAAAAGCTCGCGGGAATGACCGGTACGGCTCTAACTTCCGCCGAAGAATTCGATAAAGTTTACGGGCTTGATTCGGTGCCGATTCCGACCAACAATAAATTGGCGCGCGTTGATTTGCCCGACCGGATATATAAGACTGAGCGCGGCAAGTTTTTAGCGTTGGTGGCCGAGATAAAAGAACGCAATAAAATCGGCCAGCCGATGCTGGTGGGCACCCGGTCGGTGGAAAAAAACGAATATCTGGGAAAATTGTTGGAAAGGGAAGGAATAAAACACGAGATACTGAACGCCAAGAACCATGAACGCGAAGGCGAAATCATCGCCCAAGCGGGCCGCTATGGCGCGGTGACGATCGCCACGAATATGGCGGGCCGCGGCGTGGATATTATTTTGGGCGGCAACCCTTCGTCCGCGGCGGAAGCGCAAAAGGTGCGCGACGCGGGCGGATTGCTGATTGTCGGCACGGAAAGGCATGAAGCTCGGCGCATTGATAACCAGTTGCGCGGCCGCGCCGGCCGCCAAGGCGATCCGGGTACCACGCAATTTTTCATTTCCACCGAGGATGATTTGGTGCGTATTTTCGCGGGCGAGGCGATGAGAAAATTGATGGATATGTTAAAAGTTCCCGAGGACCAGCCGATCGAGTCGGGCATGGTTTCCAAAAGGATCGAAGAGGCGCAAACCAAGATTGAAGGCGCCAATTTTGACATTCGCAAGCACTTGCTGGATTATGACAGCGTCTTAAACAAGCATCGCGAGGTTATTTACAAAAAGCGCGATGAAATTCTGCAGAAAAGCGACGAAGAAATCCATGATTATATTATGGAGCTGGTCGAAAAGGGCCAAGCGGGCGATCAATACGCCAAACGGGAGGCGGAAAACGGCAAGGAAGCGATGATTCAAGCCGGCCGGTTCATCGCGCTCAAAACAATTGATTTTTTCTGGCAGGAACATTTGGAGATGATGGACAGCGTGCGCGATTCGGTGCGTTTGCGCGCTTATGGCCAGCAGGATCCGCTGGTGGAATATAAAAGCGAAGCCAACAAGCAATTTCGCAATCTCTTGGACACGGTTGAAGCCAACATTCTGCAAAATCTTTTGAATGTTACAATCAATAAAAACGCGGTCGCCGCGGCATCCCGGCCTCAACCGCAAAACTCTTCGGCTCGCTACGGCAAAGTTGACCGCAACGCTCCCTGTCCGTGCGGCAGTGGCAAAAAATACAAAAAGTGTTGCGGGAAGTGATTTGTGTTTTGCATTTGAGGTTGTTCCTTGCCGTAATCGGCGATGCGACAACGGCAAATCGCGTTGGCGTTATTTTCATAAAACTATATTTTTGTGTTATATTTTGCGTATGAACAAGAAAATAATTGAAAAGATAAAAATTATTTTAAAGGCAAGGGGTGTGACCAAGGCCGCGATTTTCGGTTCTTACGCCCGCGGCGAACAAAAAAGGAATAGCGATGTCGATTTATTGGTGGAATTGCCCGAGGAAATGACTTTATTTGGCATGGGCGGCTTAAAAGTTGATTTGGAGGAAAAAATCGGCAAAAAGGTTGATCTGGTGGAATATCATCTTTTGCATCCATTATTAAAAGACGACATACTAAAAGAGCAGATTCCGATTTTATGAAAAAAAGAAGCCAAAAAGCTTTTATTGGGGATATATTGGAATGTATCCAAAAGATCGAGCTTTATGTCGGCGATATGTCCAAAGGTGATTTTCGCAATAATGGCGCGGTGCAAGACGCGGCGGTCAGGAGGATTGAAATTATCGGCGAGGCGGCAAAAAATATTGCCGCTGATTTTAAAAAAGATCATAAAGAAATCCCATGGAAAGATATTTGTGGCATGAGAGATGTTTTAACACATGATTATTTCGGTTTGAATTTCGAAAAAGTTTGGAAAACCATAAAAGAAGATTTGCCGCCGTTGAAAAAACGAATCAAATCTATATTGGAAGATATGGGCGGTTGATTTGGACAAAGTCAATCGCGGCAATCCCTGTCCGTGCGGTTCAGGCAAAAAATACAAAAAGTGCTACGGGAAATAATCCGTATTCGCATTTGAGGTCGTTCCTCGGCGTACTCGCCGAGGTGCGACCTCGCCAAATTGTATTTTAATTCCGATGTTCGAAAAATCATCAATTTAATTATGGAACAAGAAAACAAACCTAAGGTTGGCATTGGTATAATGATCTTTAAAGAAGGGAAAGTGTTGCTTGGCAAAAGAAAAGGGTCCCATGGCCAAGGAGAATACGCTTTTCCCGGCGGCCACTTGGAATATATGGAATCGTTCAAGGATTGCGTCAGAAGGGAAATTAGCGAAGAATGCGGTATTAAAATTAAAAATATCCGATTCCAATTTTTGGCAAACATAATCAAATATGCGCCAAAGCATTATGTTCATATAGGATTATTGGCGGATTGGGAAAGCGGTGAGCCAAAAGTATTGGAACCGGAAAGATCGGAATCATGGGGCTGGTACGAAATCGAAAATTTGCCGCAACCGGTATTCGAAACATGCAAATTGGCGATGGAGAGCTACCGAACCGGGAAAAATTTTTGCGATAGCGATATTAATGGGTCAAAATAATATCATGGAAATAAGAATCATCAAAAGCCCGATAACCAGATTCGAACTTAAAAAGATCGCCCAAGAGGGTTTTGGCGATATGGTTAAGGCCGCGGTGGATGTTGAAAAAGGAATAATGGCTCTCGGTGGGGATTTGCACATGGATGAGCTTGAGTTACTGATTGAAAGAGAATGCTCCAATCATCAGCATGTCTGGGGTATCAATTTGTATCCGGAAAAAGAGGGAGTTGAATTTATAGAATTCGATTCGATGGTAAATTTAAAACCAGCCTTTGGGAACCGTAGCCGCGCGGTTGATAATTTGGAAACGCAGAAGCAGATAACAGAAATCATCAATAAACTAATAAAGTGAGCGAGCAAGCCATTCACAAGAATCTGGCTGCCGGCCGATGGTCTGAATTGTCGTTCGCGCAGCAACTCGGGAATATCGGCAGCGAGATCAGCCGCGCCCGGTTAGCCAAAGAAAGGGATGCGGCCAAATTCTGGGGCGCGGTAGTTCGCGGCCAAGAATTGTTTTTTTTGACATTCGCGGACAGGAACCGTACTGCTTCGCAAAAAAAAGAGCTATGCCGCGCCTATGAAGTTTTTTGCGACGCGGTTCTGGGCGGCAAAGTATACGGCAGCGATTTGGAATCGCTCGACCGTTATTTTATGAATTTTGCATTGCTGGCAATGCATCGATAATGGGAAATTCAAAATCATTGGAAATTGCGAAAGGATTTTTGGGCAGGGAAGTGGAAATTGTCGTTGACCGGCCGATGGGGAGCGTCCATCCCGAATTTGGTTTTGTTTATGAAGTTAATTACGGTTATATTCCGGGCGTGATCGCGCCGGACGGCGAGAATTTGGACGCGTATTTCTTGGGAGCGGATGAACCGCTGGCAAAAGCGAAGGGGAAAGCGGTTGCGATCATTCATCGTTTGGACGATGATGATGACAAATTGGTGGTCGCCGCGGCTGGTTATGATCCCGGCGACGATGAAATCCGGCGCGCAATCGATTTTCAAGAAAAGCGTTTTAACTGCGAAATTTTGCGGGGTTGATAACGCGCGTTGGACTTTTGGGCGGATTTGTGGTATTTAAATGGGCGAGTGAATTTAATTTTTTAAGATTTAATATGAAGAAAAATTATTGGTGGTCGCTTTTGTTTATCGCAGTTTTGGCGTTGGTGTCCGCGTTGTTTTGCTTTCCGGGGTTTGCCAACCGGCAGATTGACGCGATAAATTCAAAGATTCCTTTTAAAATTCCGCATGTTGCCGACAAGCCGTTTAATTTGGGATTGGATGTTAAAGGCGGAGTGCATTTGGAATATCAGGCCGATTTGAGCCAAGTGGCGGAAAAGGATCGCGCCACCGTGATGGAGGGTGTTAAAGATCTGATCGAACGGCGCATCAACAGCTATGGCGTGGCCGAGCCCCAAATTCAGGTTTCGGGACAAGACCGTTTGATCGTGGAATTGCCCGGCATTGAGAGCATCGACCAGGCAATCGAATGGATCGGCGCCACTCCTTGGCTGAATTTTTTGGAACAGCGGCCCCAGGAAGAAACCGATAAAATTGTTGCCAAGATCAAAGAATTGGAGGGCAAAACCCCCGAAGAAATGGTTAAGGTGGCCGATTACCAGATTGCTTTTCAGAATCCATATTTCAAAGAAACCGAAATGACCGGGAAATATCTGCAAAAAGCGGCTTTGGATTTTGATCCGAACACCGGCGCGCCGGTGGTGGAAATGCAGTTCGACGGCGAAGGCGCAAAAATTTTCGAACAGATGACCGAGCGCAATGTGGGCAAGCCGATGGCGATCTTTTTGGACGGCAAATCGATTATTGACACCACCGGTGACGATAAGATTGACGAAGCGGATCTTTACGCGCCCAATGTTATACAAAAGATTTCCGGCGGCAAAGCCCAAATCACCGGGATTGCCAGCGTGCAAGAGGCAAAAATTTTGATCAAGCGCTTGAACGAAGGCGCCTTGCCGGTTCCGCTGGGACAACCTATCACCCAGCAAAAGATCGGGCCGACTTTGGGCGCGGTTTCGCTTGACCGGGCGATCAATGCCGGTCTTTTGGGATTTTTATTGGTGGTGATTTTTATGGTGTTCTATTACCGCCTGCCCGGATTGCTGGCATCGCTGGCATTGACGCTTTACGCGGTTGTTTTACTGGCGGCATTCAAATTGATGGGCGTGACAATGAGCTTGGCCGGCATTGGCGGGTTTATCTTGTCGGTGGGTATGGCCGTGGATGCCAATGTACTGATTTTTTCCCGAATGAAAGAAGAGCTCAAAGGCGGCAAGAGTCTGGCTTTGAGCATCGAAGAAGGTTTCAACCGCGCTTGGCCGGCGATCCGCGATGGTAATTTCACCACGATCGTGGTGGCGTTGATATTATTTTTTCTGGGGACGAGTTTTGTGAAAGGCTTTGCCGCCACGCTTATCTGGGGCATATTGCTTTCGATGTATTCGGCCATTGTGGTTACGCGGACCTTTCTGCGGGTAATGGCGGCAACCAAATTGGGCAAGTTCAATTGGTTGTGGAAACCCTTGGCATAAACAAATAAAAAAATACATTGATGTCGGGGTATTAACCCCGCCATCGACCAAAGGATGTTTCCTTTGGAATCCTCATTCTTTTTGTTCCCCGCGGCAAGCTGACGGGGTATAAAAAGAATTAAAAATTGAAAAATCAAAAATCAAAATTAAGGAAAAATCATTGGAATTGAAAACAATTTCAACGCAATAATTTTACATTTTGATATTTAAATTTTACATTTCTTATGATTCCATTCATCAAATACAAAAATATATTTCTGGTTCTGACATTGGTTTTGGTGGCCGGATCGATCGCGGCGATCGGTTTTTACGGCTTGAAGCCCGGCATTGAATTTACCGGCGGCAGTGTTTTGGAAATTGACTATAAAGATGCGCGTCCCGATACGGGCGCGATCAGGGAAAAGATCGCGGAGTTCAAAGTGGAAGCGATTTACGCGACCGGGGACAAAGGCATAATGGTCCGCACGGAAAACCTTGACGCTACGGCGCATGGCCGGCTGTTGGAGAAATTAAAAGAGACCGGATCGTTTGAAGAAAAAAGTTTTGAATCGATCGGGCCGGTGGTGGGCAAGGAATTGACCTCAAAAATGACGGCGCTGGTGTTGATATCTTTGTTGGCGATGCTGGTTTATATCGCGGTGGCTTTTCGCAATGTTCCCGGGCCGGTCAGTTCATGGCAATACGGCACGGCATCGTTTTTGATTTTGTGCCACGATGTGCTGGTGCCGCTGGGCGTGTTCGCTTTGCTGGGCGCGTTCTACGGCGTGCAGATTACCATTCCGATCATCACCGCGCTTTTGACCGTGGTGGGTTACGCGATAAACAATGTGATCGTGGTTTATGATCGCGTTCGCGAAAATCTTTTGCGCGATCGCAAAGTTGCTTTCGCCGAGATATTGGATCGCGCCATCAACCAGACTTTGAGCCGGCAGATCAATACATCGGTGGCCACGCTTCTGCCGGTTTTCGCGCTTTATTTCTGGGCCGGAACCAGTCTTAGGTATTTTGCTTTGGCGTTGATTTTGGGAATCGTTACCGGCACTTATTCCTCGGTGTTTCTGGCCGGCCAGATTTTGGCGGTTTGGATGGAAAAAAGCAAAAATAAATCCAAAAAATAGAATTTCGGTTTTGAAATTCAAGGCAAACGACCCTCGTCTATGCGAGGGTTTTTGTTTTTTGTTCGGTTGTTGTGCAACCCCTCACCGGGGGTAGCGCTTTTTGCATTTGGGGTCGTTCCCCTGCGAAGCTTTAGCGAAGCAGGGGTGCGACCCCTGCAACAGCATTCGAATTTAAATTCATAATGCTATTAAAGGGGTCTAACCCCTGCGATTACACAGGAGTTAGACCCCAGATACAAATACCCCGGTGAGGGGTTACCGCCCGGTTGTTTGACAAAAAATGAAATGGGATATATAATAATCAATGGTATTAAAATTTGCCCTGGATTAACATTAATGATGCCATTATCATGGCCAATATCAATTATCAACAGATTTGCGCGGAATTGCTTTCTTTGCTTCCTTCAAAACAGCGCGAGGTTATCGAGCGTCGTTTTGGTTTAAAAACCGGGAAGCGCGAAACTTTGGAAGCGATCGGCAAGAGTCATGCCATTTGCCGCGAGCGGGTGCGCCAGATCGAAAAGGCGGGCTTGGCCAAAATGAAAAAGAAGATTTCCGGATACAAAGAAATTTCCAAATTGTTCGCCAAGCATTTAAAGAACCTCGGCGGAGTTTGCGAAGAAAATGTTTTATTGCGGGAATTGGGCGGCTCGCCTTCGCACAAGGCTTCGGCGGAGCAAAGCGGTTTCAAGGCGCACGCGTATTTTCTTTTAACGCTTTTCGGAGATTTCATCCGGGTGGGCGAAACCGATAATTTCAATTGTTTTTGGGCGGTTGATTCAGAGTCGGTTCGGACCGCCAAAGATTTTGAGGCCGCGGCGGTCGCGTTGTTGGAAGAGAAAAAACAACTGGTTTCGGGCCGCGAATTGGCCGCGCCGAAAGGATTGAAAAAGGCGGTGGGCGAGTCGTATCTGGGCATTTCCAAAAAAATCCAAAAAAACAAAGAGGGTCTTTACGGATTGCGCGAATGGCCGGAAGTCAATCCCAAGGGTATTAAAGACAGAATTTATCTTTTGTTTAAAAAGAGCCGCGGTCCGCTTCATTTCACCGATGTCTCCAAAAAAATTGATGGCAGTCTGGTGCAGACGGTTCACAACGAACTTATCCGCGACAAGCGGTTTATTTTGATCGGCCGGGGCATTTACGCCCTGCGCGAATGGGGTTATGTGGAGGGAGATGTCAAAGATGTCATTTTAAACATTTTCAGCAACGAAAACCGGCCCTTGACCAAAAATGAGATTCTTGATCGCGTGATGAAGCAAAGATTCATCAAAGAGAACACGGTTTTGATGAATTTGAGCAACAAAAAATATTTTTTGCGCGACAAAGAAGGCAAATATTGGCATTCCGGAGTGCGGGAAGCGTAAGACTTTGTTTTAAAAATATCTCGGGTTATAATAAAGGCGGACGGCGTCTATTTTTGTTTAATGTAAAATTAAAAAATCAAAATTAAAAATGACAATGTAAAATTACAAAATGTCCATATTGCGGCGCTTTAACATTTTGTATTGTCGTTTTGATTTTTACATTTTAAATTATTTGTGCTCGAAGAACTCGGACAATTCGTCGATCTTGCGTGGAGGATTGTTTTATACTGGTGGTGGTTGCCGGCGTTTTTTTGGCTGTCGAAAAAATTCGAAGATTATTGGAAATGGTGGCGCACCGAAATGTGGTTCGGCACGATTTGGAAGCCGGTGCTTTTGGAGATAAAAATTCCCAAACTCATTCCCAAGCCGATTAAAGCCATGGAGGCGTTGTTCGTGGCATTGCACGGCGCGATTTTCAACGATCCCGATTGGTGGGAAAAATACGCTTCGGGCGAACCGCAAACCAGCTATAAATTCGAAATTGCTTCCATCGACGGGAAAATCCATTTTTACATTCGCTGCCACGCCGATTACCGCGACGCGGTGGAAGCCGCGGTTTATTCGCAGTATCCGGAAGCCGAAATTGAAGCGGTGCCTGATTACACCAAGCAAATTCCCATGGACATACCCAACAAAGATTGGGATCTTTTCGGTTGGGATTATTATACTCTCAAAGATCCGCAATTTCCGATTCCGACCTATGAACAATATGTCGAGCAGGGCGTTGAAGAGGAAGAGATCGTTGATCCGTTCACGGCGCTTATGGAGGGGATGGCCAAGTTGAAAAAAGGCGAACAGATATGGATTCAGATACACGCCCGGCCGATGTATATTTCCCTTTCCGACGGCAAGGCGTTTGTTAAAAAAGGCGAACATATCCGCGATGTTTTGGCCAAACGGATTGACGAGAAAAAAGCCGATTTGCCGCCGCTCTGGAAAGAATTGGCGGATTTCATCATCGAAGGAGCCAAGGAAAAAGAGGAAAAACAGCAGGAGCTTTTTCCGGCGGAAATGCGCTTGACCGCGGGCGAACGGGAAACCATCGAGGCGGTGGAAAAAAAGATCGCCAAACCGTTTTTCGGTTGTTATGTGCGCAATATCTATTTGGGCCGCCGCGATTCGTGGTTCCCGCCGAATTACCGGTTTTTATATAATTATTTCAATCATTTCACCAGCCCCAATTTGAATTCGTTGTGGGTTTGGTCCAAAACTTTAACCCGGGTCAAGCTTTCGCCGATTCCGTTCGTGAACGCAATCGCGCCGCGCCGCGCCTATGTCAAGAAGCGGCGGCTGTTGCGGGTTTACCGCGACCGTCTTAATTATTACAGTCCGTGGGGAGCCAAAGAAGGCGATTTGGGTTCCAAGATCGTATTGAATGTTGAAGAAATGGCCACGCTTTTCCACTTCCCGTCGCAGATTGTGTCGCCCACGCCCGGCATTCAGCGCACCGAAGCCAAGGAGACCGTGGCGCCGAGCAATTTGCCAACCTAAACCGCGCGGCGATAATCAAGTTTGCGGTTCTCCCGCGTTAAGCGGGAGAATTTTGCTTTTAAGTCTCAAAATTACCAATTATCTTCGATTATGAAACGCTTTGCATTTGGGGTCTATCCCTTGTGTAATCGCAAGGGTTAGACCCCTCCAAAGCATTTGAATTTAATTGTTTCGTAATTCAAAGGAAAATTGTTAATTGTTAATTGAAAATTATGGCATTGATGCCGTTGGTCAAATTTTGCCAAAAAAGGTATTATATAACAATAAGACAAAGGAGCAATCCCGCATTCGTTATGGCTCAAAAAGAAAAGATAATTTATATTGGCGAAGTTTCCTGGCGCAACCAGAGAACCAAATTCGGCATTAAAACCGACGATCGCCGCCGGCATATGTATTTGGTGGGGAAGACCGGTATGGGTAAATCCAACCTTCTTGAGAATATGGCCATTCAGGATATTCAGGCCGGCAACGGCATCGCGTTTATCGATCCGCACGGCGAAGCCGCGGAAAAACTTTTGGATTATATTCCTTCCCACCGGGTCAACGATGTGATTTATTTCAATCCGGGAGATGTGGCTTTTCCCACGGCATTCAATGTGATGGAAATCACCAATCCCGAGCATCGAAACTTGATCGCCGCGGGGTTGATGGCGGTGTTTAAAAAGATATGGCCCGATGTATGGTCGGCGCGGATGGAATATATCTTAAACAACACGATTCTCGCGCTTTTGGAATATCCGAATTCAACTTTGCTGGGAATCAACCGCATGTTTTCCGATGCGGAATTCCGCGCCAAGGTGGTGGAAAAAGTTACCGATCCGATCATCAGGGCGTTCTGGGTGAATGAATACGCCAAGTACAACCAGAAATACGAACAGGAATCAACCGCGGCCATTCAGAATAAGATCGGCCAGTTTATCGCCAATCCGTTGATGCGCAATATCATCGGCCAGGTAAAATCTTCCATCGACATACGCAAGATAATGGATGAAAAAAAGATACTGATAGTGAATATCTCCAAAGGAATGGTGGGCGAGGACGCGTCGCGGCTTTTCGGCGCGATGGTGATCACCAAGCTCCAGCTGGCGGCGATGTCGCGCCAGAACATTCCCGAGGAGCAAAGAACCGATTTCTATTGCTATGTCGACGAGTTCCAGAATTTCGCCACGGATTCGTTTGTCAATATTCTTTCGGAAGCGCGCAAATACCGCCTGTCGCTGATCCTGGCCAACCAGTATCTGGGCCAGCTGGAAGAAATGGGCGCCAACGGCAAAAGTTCGCGGGTCAAGGACGCGGTTTTCGGCAATGTGGGCACGATCATTACATTCCGGGTGGGCGCCGAGGACGCGGAGTTTCTGGAGCCGGAATTCACGCCCGAGATCACCATCGAAGATTTCGTGAATCTCGGCAAATATCATATTTATTTGAAATTGATGATCGACGGCATTACCAGCGCGCCGTTTTCGGCGATCACTTTGCCGCCGATGGAGAAAGGCGCGGTTTCGGAAAAAGAAAAAATCATCCGCGCTTCCCGCGAACGCTACAGCGTGGCGCGCGAAGTGATCGAAGAGAAGATCGCCAAATGGAGCGGTGAAATGAACGAAGCGGCGGCCAAGACTCCGGGAATGCCCGCGGACGGACAAAGCCAAACCAAGATGCACGAGATAACCTGTTCAATGTGCGGCAAAAAAACCAAAGTGATATTCGAGCCCGAACCGGGCCGGAAGGTTTATTGCAAGCCATGTTTGAAAAAACTGCAGAACGACAATGCCCGCGGCAACGGCGATGTTGCCGCCAAAACCGATAATTACGCGCAAAAAACCGGGGACAACGGCGATGATCGACGGCAACAGAAGAGCGCGCCGGAAATATCCGCGTCCGCGCCGATATCCGCGCCGCCAAGAATATCGTTGTCGGATTTGGCGCGCGCGAATCCGGTGCGTTTCGCCGGCCAAAAAAATGACTCGCCCGGCTATCGGCCGAAAAAAGAGGTGCGGATGGATGAGCTTAAAAAGGCGCTCAACGAAGCTCTGGGCGGTGCGGCGGATAACGAAAAATCCGAAAAATAAAAATATTTATTATGAAATTCTTATCGGAAGGTGATTTCAAAAACAAAAGAGTGTTGGTGAGGTGCGATTTTAATGTCGCGATCGGCGACGATGGCGAAATCAGCGATGATTTCCGGATTGTCAAAACCCTGCCCACGATAAAATTTTTGGCCAAAAAGGGCGCGGTCACGGTTTTGATGAGCCATTTGGAGAACGGAGGCAAACCGGTCAGTTTGCGGATCGCGGCCAAGCGTTTGGAAAAATTGCTTTCGCTGCCGGTGAAATTTTTGGATGATTGCGCGGGCGGAAAAATCGACAAAGAAATCAAATCCGCCAAGCCCGGGAAAATCATAATGCTTGAAAATCTGCGGTTTCATGAACAAGAAAAGGCCAATGACGACGCTTTCGCCCGCCAGCTTGCCAAAATGGGAGATTGCTATGTTAATGAAGCGTTTTCCTGTTCGCACCGGGAACACGCGTCGATCACGGGCGTTCCCAAATATATGCCTTCCTATGCCGGATTGCTTTTCGAAGATGAAATCAACAAACTTTCCCGAATACTGAAGGAACCGGCCCGGCCTTTCGTGGTTGTTATCGGCGGCGCCAAAATCGAAACAAAAAGCAAAGTGATCGCCAACATATTGAAGGTCGCGGATCATGTTTTGATCGGTTCAAAGATCGGCGAGAAGATATTGGCGCAGAAACGGCAGTTGATGGGTCGGGAAAGCGGTCCGGACGATCCGGCCATCGACGCGATCAACTTGACCAGTCCCAAAATCCATCTTCCGATCGACGGTATTCTGGCTTTAAAGGGCGCCGTCGAAGGATATTCAAGAACCGCGGCGATCGGAACGATGCGCGGCGAGGAAGAAATCTATGATATCGGTCCGGAAACGGTTAAAATTTTTTCCGAGATAATCAACGACGCCAAAACGGTTTTTTTCAACGGCCCGGTGGGTTTGTCCGAGCGTCCGGCGTTTGCCGCGGGCACAAAAGCGATACTGGAAACGATTGCCCGGGCGAACAACGCTTATCGAGTGGCCGGCGGGGGAGAAACATTGGAAGCGATTCATAAATATAAGGCGGAAAAGAATTTTGAATTTCTGTCCACCGGAGGCGGCGCGATGCTGGAATATCTGGCGGGCGGCCGGTTGCCGGGAATCGCCGCTTTGGAAGCCGCACCCGACATTCAAAGCGAACCGGCGCCGACCGTGAATAAATAATTAAAAATGGAAAACGAAAAGATAAAAAATTTGGATAAGGCCACGGAACGGATAAAACTTGCCGCCGCCGGCAAGGAAAGAATAATAATCTACGGCGACGCCGATCTTGACGGCGTGAGCGCCGCGATTATGGCCGGCGAGATCGTGAAGAATATCGGCGGCAATGTGGCGGCCTATCACTTTCCGAATCGGGAAAAAGAAGGTTACGGGATTACGAAAACCGCGCTGGAAGTTCTCGCGCCGCTCGCTCCGGCGCTTTTGATTGCGGTTGATCTGGGAATCGGCAATTTCAAAGAGGTTAAGCTTGCCCGCGAGGCCGGGTTTTCCACGCTGATCATCGATCACCATGAGATTCTGGACGGCGTGCCCGAAGCCGATATAATTGTCGATCCCAAACAGCCGGGAGATTCTTCGCCGTTTAAATTTTATTGCGCGGCGGGATTGGTTTTCAAACTGGCCGAGGAGCTTTTCGGCCCGGATTTTTACGGAAATTTGCGGCAAAGTTTTGCCGAACTGGCCGCGCTGGCCACGATCGCGGATATGATGCCGCGCGAAGCCGGGAACAATGATATTATCGACGAAGGTTTGCTGACGGTAAAACAATCGTTTCGGCCCGGTTTGCGCGCGTTTTTTGAAACAGATGCGTTTTTTGAAAATGATTCGCGCAATTTCAACAATCGTCTAAGCAAAATAATCGCGGTATTGAATGTGCGCGATATGCGCGGCGGCGCGCCCGCGGCGTTTGAATTGCTGACCACCGATTCGCTGGAGAGATCGCAAGAGTTAATAAAAGAATTTTTGGAAATCAACAAGTTGCGCCGGGCAAAGATCGACGGGGTGGTCGAGGAAATAAAAAAGCGGGTTTTCGGAATCGAATGCCCGATAATTTTTGAAGGCAGTCCCGATTGGGATATGAATCTTTTGGGAACCGTGGCGTCGATTTTGAATATCGATTACAAAAAGCCGGTTTTCATCTACAAGAAACTCGATTTCGATTGCCAGGGAACGGTGCGGAGCATTGATGCCATTGACAGCGTGGCGTTGATGAAAAAATGCAAAAATTTGCTAATAAGTTTCGGCGGGCATCCCAAAGCCGGCGGCTTTCGCGTGAAAAACGAAAATCTGGAAAAATTCAAACAATGCTTGATCGACAATCTTAAGAAATGATAAAATTATGATTGACCAAAAAAACAAAATAAAAATGATATTGGCCGCGATTATCCTTGTTTCGGCCGCCGCCGGAACCGGTTTTTATTTGATGTTTGGACAAAACAATTTTCAGGCGGGAGATTTCGCGGGGTGGAAAACTTACAAGAACGGCGAATACGGATTTGAATTGAAGTATCCGGCGGAATTGGCTAAAAAAGAAAAAACCGCGAATCCAAGCGATGGCACCGAGGGCGGAATCGGGTTCACGCTTTATGAAAACGCCGATCCGGCGAACGACAAAAAGGCCGAGGCAATGGTGTTTAGCGCGGGTAAATTCGTGTCCAATCCGGATAAATCGGCGATTGCCGCGCCGCTCGCGGAAGATGAGTGCAAAATACCCGCCGCGGACGCTTTGAATCAAAGCATAAAACTCACGGATAAGAATATTTCCGGCGCCAATTTCACGCGGATTGAAACCGGGCAGGATGAAACCGCCCAAGGCGGAATGGCGAGCCACTATATCGGCTATGTCGCGAAGATCAAGGATGTTTGTTACAGGTTTGTGTTTTTTTACGCAAAAGACGGCAACGAAGGCAAACAAACCGATATTGATCTTTTCGAAAAAATAATCTCCACCGTCACCCTCGCTTCGTCGTAAGCAGATTTTTCGTAACTCCTTGCCGCGCTTTTATAAAAGGGTCCGACCCTTTTAAAAATATTTATCTGTCATTTAATAATAGTAATGTCATAGTACGGTGATAATAGAAATGTCATACCTCGCGGTATGATGGGATTAATAAATTAATCCCATCAACCATGGAAAAAGAAATTATTGGTATGACGCAAAAAGATTTAGCCAAGTATCAAGTGATCAAGAATTTGATTGCCAAATTGATCAACGGCACGGACGCGGCCAAGCAATTATCTCTGTCGGTAAGGCAGGTAAAGCGTTTGAAGGCAAGAACAATCGCCAATGGCGCCAAAGGCATCATTCACAAATTAAGAGGCAGGGAAAGCAACCACAAAACCGATCCGGCATTGTATCAAGAAGCCAAAGATATAATTGAAACAAATTACCCTGATTTCGGTCCCGTATTCGCCCATGAAAAGCTGGTGGAAATCCATCGTCTGGATATCGGCCCGGCCGCCACGCGAAACTTGATGATCAAAGAAAAAATCTGGATTCCCAAAAAACGAAAGCGCAACAAACAATATCGCTCCCAAAGGGAACGCAAGGACAGTTTCGGCGAGATGATCCAGTTTGACGGTTGCTACCATTTCTGGTTTGAAGGTCGCGGCGGGGAATTTTGCCTGCTCTCCGGCATTGACGATGCCACCGGCAAGCCGGTCAAGCTCAAACTCGGCACAAGCGAAGGCATTCAAGATGTCTTTGCCTACTGGAAGGAATACATTCAAAAATACGGCAAGCCGATTGCCATCTACTTGGACAAATTCAGCACTTACAAAATCAACCACAAGAACGCCAAAGACAATCATGAGCTGTTAACGCAATTTCAAAGGGCTTGCAAAGAATTGGATATTGCCCTGATCACCGCCCACAGTCCGCAAGCCAAAGGCCGGGTGGAGAATCCTTTCGGCACCTTCCAAGACCGGCTGGTAAAGGAATTGCGCTTGCAAAACATTTCCACTGTTGAAGAAGCCAATGAGTTTTTGGAAGAATTCTGGGCCGGCGACTACGGCAAAAGATTCGCCGTCGCTCCCAAAATCAAGACCGATCTGCATCGCAAACTGACCGACAAGGAATTATCGAATTTGGACGCGATATTCTCGGTCCAGTCAACCCGGCAAGTGAAAAATGACTTTACCATTCAATTCAAAAATCATTGGTATCAATTAAGCAAAGAACAGCCATTAACAATCCGGCGGCAAGAAAAAGCGCTGGTTGAAGAACGGCTTGACGGATCGCTGGCGATCAGATTGCGCGGCAAATACTTGAATTTCAAGCTTTTGCCGGCCAAGCCGCAAAAGGCGGCTGAGCCGCTGCCGGTGGCGATTGCGGCGAGCAAGGCGCGCACTCCGGCGCCGAACCATCCCTGGCGCGGAAAGTTTGCCAAGCTGGAAGAATACGAAAAGGTATTTTCTTGAAAGCGAAATTTTCTAAAAATTTTTCCAAGTATGACATTTCTAAAAAAATTCAGGGTATGACATTTCTATTATCATTTGACATTAAAAATATTTATCTTGACAGGTGTTGATTTTAATTGTTAAACTATAGAAGTTACGATAACAAGAGTTCTGGAACTAACGGGATATGCCGCGAAAACGGGACGATTGGACGGAAAACCCAAGCTGGTACGCAATCGCTCCCGAAGATTAAAATCTTCGAGAGAGGAAAGTCCGAACACTCTTCCCGAACCGCAAGGCGAGGGAAAAAAGCAGAGGGTAATTCCCTTCGACCGCGAGGTAGAGGTGCGAACAGTGACGCTCGAGCCGAAAGGCGGAAGAATCCCAAGCCGAAAGGCCGGGGATTAATCCTATGGCGACATAGGGGTGAAACGGCTAAATCCTTGCTCGGGTGCAAGGTTAAACACCCCGCCCAAAGCGGGGTGAAAAGTAAACCGCTTGAGGCCGCGAAGCAATTTGCGGTCCAGATAAATGATTGCTTGGTCCCGCCAAATCCGGCGGGGCGACACAGAATTCGGCTTATTGCCGGCTTGGGTTTTCCGTTTTTAGGGTCTATCTTTCGTGTGATCGCGAGGGTTAGACCCTTTTTAAAGAGTATTTGTTGTATTTTATGTTCAATCATTTTTCTAACGGCAACCTGATTAACGCGCAAAGCCGGGGAATCGCCGTTCCGGCAATGATTTTGGCGGTTTCGGCGGTTGCCAGCCGGTTGCTGGGAGTGTTGCGCGACTGGCTGTTGGCGGCGCGGTTCGGCGCCGGATCGGATTTGGATGTGTATTTCGCGGCGTTCCGCATCCCGGACTTTATTTACAATGTTTTGGTTTTCGGCGGGATCACAGTGGCATTTCTGCCGCTTTTTTCGGATTATTACCAAAAAGACAAGGAAAGCGCGTGGCGTTTTACAAACAACATCCTGAATGTTTTTTTTGGTTTGCTGGCGTTGTCGGCCGCGGTTTTTTTTGTTTTCGCGCCGCAGCTTGTGGTTTTGGTGGCGCCCGGATTTTCGCCGGAACAATTAAGCCAAACCGCGTTTTTGAGCCGGTTGATGTTCTTGAGTCCCGTAATTTTCGGAATCGCATCGATATTTTCGGGAGTTCTGCAATACTTTAAAAAATTTCTGGCCTACAGCTTGGCCGCGCCGCTTTATAACCTGGGAATCATCGCGGGAATTTTATTTCTGGCGCCCGAATGGGGAATCGCGGGCGCGGGCGTTGGCGTGATTCTGGGCGCGTTGCTTTATCTGGCGATTCAAATCGCGCCCGCGGTCAAATGCGGTTTTCGCTGGCGGGCCGTTTTTGATTTGCGCGCCGAATCATTAAAGCGGGTATTTGGTTTGATGTTACCCCGCACTTTGGGGATCGCGGCCAATCAGATAAATCTGATCATACCCACGATCATCGGTTCAACTTTGGCGCCGGGATCGATTACGATTTTTAATTTGGCCAGCAATATCTTTTCTCTGCCGGTGGGGATTGTCGGCGTTTCCTGGGCCACGGCGGCATTCGCGCCATTTTCAAAATATTTCACCGAAGGCCGGACGCAAAAATTGGCCCAAAAATTTTCTCAAACTTTGCGCCAGGTTGGCTTCTTGGCGATTCCGGCCGCGGTTTTGATATTCTTTTTAAGCCGGCCGTTGGTGGATTTTTTGTATCGGCACGGGGAATTCGACGCTTATGACGCGGAGATTTGCGCGCTCACATTAATGGTTTTCTGTTTGGGAATATATTTCGCGGCCGCAATGCCGGCGCTGTTTCGCTTGTTTTTCGCCATGAAAGACACCGCTTCGCCCACTTGGTCCACGGTTGTTTCGGTGGCGGCAAATATCGCCATGAGTTTTTGGTTCGTCTTTTGGTTCGCGCCCTGGGCTCGGATTTTGGGATTGGCGCTGGCTTATGGCATCGCCAATTTGTTGCAATTTGCGATACTGTGGTTTTTGCTCCGGCGCAAAAACCGGGTGCCGGTTTTGGCGAGAGAGATTTGTTTTTCCTTGTTTAAATCGATCGGCGCTGGAATTTTTATGGCGCTTGCGCTATATTTGACGATGGAAGCTTTGCCGTTTTCCGTTGGTCCGCTTTCGACTTTGCTTGCCGGCGGCGCGGTCGGCGGCGCGGTTTATCTGGCCGCGGCTTGGCTTTTTAGAACGCCCGAGATTAAGGAATTATTGGCTTCTTGAATTGCCATTGCAATGCTCAAAGCATTGCTACTGCATTGCAATGCTTTGAGCATTGCAAAATACCTATTTGTAAAAAGATGCACGATCAATCGAAAATAAGGAATTTTGTGATCATCAGCCATGTTGATCACGGCAAGTCGACTTTGGCCGACCGGTTTTTGGAAATAACCGGCACCATCAAAAAAGACAAGCTGGAAACACAGCATCTGGATATGATGGATTTGGAAAAGGAAAGGGGGATAACCATTAAAATGACGCCGGTGCGGATGGAATACAAGGGATACGCGATGAACTTGATCGACACACCCGGCCATGTGGATTTTGGCTATGAAGTGAGCCGCAGTCTGGAGGCGGTGGAAGGCGCGATTTTATTGGTGGATGTGGCGCAGGGTATTCAGGCGCAGACTTTGGCCAACCTTGATCTGGCGCGAAAACAGAATTTGGTGATTATTCCGGCGATCAATAAAATCGATTTGCCGTATGCCAAAGTCGATGAAGCCAAAGCCGATCTGGCCGCGCTTTTGAATTTAAAGCCGGAGGATATTTTCGCGGTGTCGGCGCGCAGCGGTTTGAATGTGGACCAATTGCTGGACGAGGTGATTAAAAAAGTGCCGGCGCCCCTCGGTGACAAGGAAAAACCCTTGCGCGCGCTGGTGTTTGATTCTAAATACGACCCTTATCAGGGGGTGATCGCGTATGTGCGCCTGATGGACGGCCGCGTGGCGTTCAACGATAAATTGCGATTGATACAAAATAAAGTTGACGGCATTGTCAAGGAAACCGGTTATTTTTTGCCGCAAATGGAGAAATCAACCGGTTTGGTTTGCGGCGAGATCGGTTATGTTGCCACAGGCGTTAAAGACCCGGAAAAGGTGCGGGTGGGGGAAACGATCACGCAGGCTTGGGCGTACAGTGAAAAGACCAAAACTTTTTTGGTCCGGCCTTTGCCGGGTTATGACGAACCCAAGCCGATGATCTTCGCTTCGGTCTATCCGGAAAACGCCGATGATTTCGATGATTTGAAAGTGGCGCTGTCGAAACTGAAATTGAGCGACCCGTCGTTTATTTTTGAGCCGGAAATGAAAGAATTTTTGGGACGGGGTTATCGTTGCGGTTTTTTGGGAACTTTGCACGCCGAAATCGTTTGCGAACGGCTGTTTCGCGAATTTGATCTGGATCTGATAATTTCTTCGCCGTCGGTGGTCTACAAGATCAAGGATAACCGGGGCGACGAACAGGTGATCTATACGAGCAGCGATTGGCCCGACCAATCGGCGGTCAAGGAAGCTTCCGAGCCGTGGGTGAAGCTGGAGATCGTCACGCCGATCGATTATCTGGGACCGATTTCGGATATGGCCAAAGAATACAATGCCATTTATATCAACACCGATTATGTGGGCAATGAAAAATTGCTTTTGGGCTACGAGATTCCGATGCGCAAGATCGTGAGCGGATTCTATGATTCGCTCAAGGGTGTAAGCCAGGGTTACGCGTCGATGAACTACGAGCTTATCGGTTATCGGCCGGCCAATTTGGTCAAGCTGGAAATTTTGATCAACGGCGAGAAGGAAGAAGCGTTCGCCAAGATCGTTCCCGAGGAAGAAGCGATGCCCGAGGGCCGCAAGATCGCCGCCAAGCTCAAGGATAAATTGCCATCGCAAATGTTTTCCCTGCCGATTCAGGCGGTTTTGGGCGGCAAAGTGGTGGCGCGCGAAACTTTGGGCGCCAAGAGAAGAGATGTAACCGCGCCGTTGTACGGCGGCGATGTGACCCGAAAAAACAAATTATTGAAAAAACAAAAAGAAGGCAAGAAGAAATTGCAAGCTCGCGGCCAGGTCCATATCCCGCCCACGGTGTTTATGGATATGTTCAAAGCCGGCTAAACGCCGAAGTGGACGATTATTGACCGGGGAGCAAATTCGTTGAGGTTTGACCTCAGCTTTTGGGAGGTCAATCCTCAACGAATTTGCGGCAATCGATGGTATAATAGCCAAATTATAATTACGCAAAAACGCCAGGTACGGCGTTTTTTTAGTTGAATTAACGGATTCTTCAGTAGAGCGCGACCGCGACCAAGGACAGGACGGTGCTCAAGGCCACAAAAATGATCATAACTTTCCAGACGCCCTTGATGATTTTTTTGGATTTCATATTTGTTTGTTTTTGAGGTAAAATAACTTATCGGTTCGGCGGATATCCAATGTATTATTTATCGGATATTTCGAGGCGTAAGTCAAGCGATCCAAGTTAATCGTTCGCTGAAGATAATGCCAAAGCAAATCTGTGGAGACTTGACTTCAGCTTCGCCGCTAGGCGAATGGGAAGTCAATTCTCAACGGATTCGCGGTGTTGCATTTAAATTCCTTTGAACTACGAAATTAGCGTTTGGGGAAATTTGACTTCAGCTTTTGGGAAGTCAATTTTCACCAAACGCGGCGGTAACCGCGCAAATTTTGAAATCAAATTTCCGCGATTACGCCGAAAATTGATTTCAAAATTTGCTATTTCGTAATTTAAAGTAAATTGGTAATTGAAAATTTTGTTATTTTGAATCCATATGGCAATCAGGATTCCAAAAATCAGGAAGAAGTCTTCGCTGAAATCAAAATTCGTCTCGGCGGCGGCGGGGTTGGCCGCTTTGGCCGTGGTCGCGTTTTTGGCACTTTCGAATTGGCGCATCTACAATAGCCGCCAGGCGCTGGATGTCGAGATCAAAAAAATGCAGGGGCAGATTCAGATTTTGGAAGAACGCCGTGACGCGCTCAAAGCCGGCTTGAACGCCGCGCAGGGGGAAAGTTTCCAGGAGGAAAAGATGCGCGAGCAAGGTTATAAAAAACCGGGCGAAGAGGTGATCGCGGTCTTGCAAGACGGACAAACCTCTGCTACAAAACAAGATGGAACCGTTTCCGGCGACACCTTCTGGAGTGACCTGTGGGAAAAAATCAAAGGAATCAAACCTTAAATAATGTTTTCACCCTGTCGGTCTTGCCGCAGGGAACAACTTAAGGGGGTGGTTTGGTAGGGGGATATCCCCCTACCATCACGCGCGAAAGCGCGTCCGTGTTACAATAAGCCAATATGGAGCAAGAAAAGCGGGATATCTGGCGTTGGTACCACAATGTTTCCGAATGTTATTACCACATCCAGATTACGGTCAAATATCGCAAAGCATTACTGAACGAAAAGGTGATTGCCGCAATTGTCGAGAGCCTGAAAGGATTTATGGAACGGTACGCCATTGAGATCAGCCATGTGGGATTCGACCAAGACCACGCCCATATTCTGGCAAGATTCCTGCCGAAGTATTCCGGCGGCCAGGTTATCAAAATAATAAAAAGCATTACCGCGCGCGAGGTGTTCCGGCAAGTTCCCGAAATTAAAAAAGAACTCTGGGGTGGAGATTTCTGGACAGACGGCTATTATATCGCTACGATCAGCGCACGCGGTAATAGGAAAGTTATTGAGCGATACATTCAAAACCAAGGCAGACCAAAAGACGTGAGCCAGTTACGATTGTTTGAATTGTAGCTGCGAACGCCCTGCGGTCTTGCCGCAGGGTCATTTACAATTTTTAATTTTCAAATTCCAATTTTCAATGAATGTTTCAAATTGCAATGTTTCAAATGGTGGCAAAAGCTACGATCTGGAAGAACGCACCGCTAAATTTGGCGAGAGTGTTATAATCTTTTGCAGAGCGGTAAAACAAGATACGATTTCAAAACCGCTTATCAGCCAAATCGTAAGGTCGGGCACGAGTGTCGGTGCGAATTATATGGAAGCAAATGGCGCCAGCTCAAAGAAGGACTTTAGGAACAAAATTTATATTTGCAAGAAAGAATGTCAAGAAACAAAACATTGGTTAAGGATGATCGCGGTTTGTTTTCCGGAAAACAAGGAAGAAATACGAAAATTGTGGCAGGAAGCGCAAGAATTGACGATGATATTCCAGAAAATAGTAAATACATCACAAAAAGAAGACTGAATCGGCATTTGAAACATTGAAAATTTTTTGAAAATTGAAGTTTTAATGAAAATTAAAAATTGTCCCGCCACGGCGGGACGAACTCGCGAGTGTCGTACAGTGGCAGTACATGACCTTCCCAAGGTCGAGACGAGGGTCCGATTCCCTTCACTCGCTCCATTAAGTAACTTAAGTCAGTTTTAGGAGGAAAATTTTTCGCGGCGGCGACCGCCGCCCATTGAATTGCGGGCCTTCCCGTGATTTTTTTGGCGGAAAGATGCAGGTCCGAGCCGAAGATTTTTTTGGCGGATACCTTTTTGGCGGAAAGATCCGAATTTTGAGCGATTTTCCCTATATTTTGCGCTTCATTTAGCCATTCTCGCATCGGTCCGAGCCAACTATTACGGCCCTGCTCAAGATCGCCGATTTTCTCTTCCAGCGTTTTCTTCCGGCTCATAAGATCGGCCTTCTTTTGGCGATAGTCCTCGCGGTCGACGTCTTGATCGAGATAGCTGTCCAAAAGGCGCGGGAGCTTGGTTTTAATGTCTTGTAGCTCATCGCGCGATGCTTGAGTGAGGACGGCGGAAGATTGAGAGATTCCTTGTTCTTCTTTTGCGGTCATTTGCGATAATCGATTTGCCCAATCTTCGGGCAAAGAAAATTTTTGCAATTCTTCGGACAACTGCCGGTCGAGTTCTTCCTCGCGGATATACTTTTCCAAACACTTAACGGTTTTTGATTTTTTGGTACAGCGGTAATAGGTATGGCCTTTTCTGACTTCGGCGGTTATTCCCATTCCGCAATTTCCGCAATGAAGCAAACCGCAAAGCGGTTTCGGGTCATTCGCTTTCCTTTGCGGTTTGCCGCGATCTCTCAAAACTTCTTGCACTTTATCAAAAAGTTTCTTTGTGATAATTGGCTCGTGTTTTCCTTCGTGGATTTCGCCTAAAAACCGGAAATGTCCGTAGTAGAAAGGATTTAATAAAATATGGGACACTTGGCTCCGTTTGACGCATCTTTTAGTTCCTCTGGTTACGATTCCGTTTTGCGCGAGAAAAGCAGAAATATCTTCGAGCCTTGATTCGTTCTTGGCGTACAATTCAAACGCTTCTTTGATGATTTTCGCTTTCTTTCTATCAACCGCAATACTTTTATCGCGCGA
This sequence comes from Candidatus Nealsonbacteria bacterium DGGOD1a, assembly GCA_022530585.1. Taxonomy (NCBI): domain Bacteria; phylum Candidatus Nealsoniibacteriota; species Candidatus Nealsonbacteria bacterium DGGOD1a. Next base: position 838,653 of record CP092821.1, on the reverse strand, counting down.
ATCGTTTATATAACCAACCGGTACGCGGCCCGGATATTCGCCGCGCCTTAACTTTTGGCGAAGCCCTCTTTTGGTATTTTCCGAAAGCGAATCGATATAATATTTGCTTTGGCCAAAAGAAATATTCAACATGAATTTTCCCTGCGGCGTGGGTTCAAACCAAAAGGTGGGGAAGCGCAAGGCGGCGATTGTGCCGGTATCGACAAGATAGATGATCTTGCCGCCGTCAACGCTGTTGCGGGCCAACCGGTCGGGGTGCCAAGCAATGATGCCTTGCGCCCGGCCTTTCTCTATCTGTTCGACCATCTTGTTGAAGATCGGCCTTCCCGGAATCTTGGCCGATTGTTTTTCAATGAAAGTCTCGATGATGGTCAAATTCTCGCGCGTAGCAAAATCGCGCAATTCGGAAAGCTGCGCCTCAATAGATAGGACTTGTTTATCCTCAACATCCGTAGATTTTCTGGCGTATAGAAAATAATTTAACATGTTAGCTTGACTTATATCTACAATACGCTAAGCTCTTACCAAGGGTTCATCTTATTTGCAAGGGTAATATATCTATAACAAAAACAAAGCATATGAGCAAGCAGTCACCAAAAAATGAAAGTTCACGCGAAAGGTTTTGTCGTTTGGCAACTTTACGCACAAACATGGTTTTAAAGCGTCTAAAAGTTCTGGGAAATTGCGCGAATAGACATGTTTATGAATATAATGAAGAAGATATAGATAAAATATTTTCTGAAATCGAAAAAAAAATCAAAGAAACGAAATCTAAATTTATTTTTTCCAAAAAAACAGGAGAATTTAAATTGTAAATATTTTGAATATTATGGAAAAATCACAAAGTCTTTCGCGTTTTCAAAAAGTATTACTTGCGTTGTTAAACCTTTCTGGGGGTACCCGGCGCAACATTCGGTTTGAAGATATTGTGGTTAAGCTGTTTAAGGATTATCCCGAGGAATTTCATTTGAGGGGATATAAGGAATATCCTGATTCTGGCGATATGGTGCATAAACCACTTTACGATGCGAAGAAGAAAGGATTGGTTACGGCTGGAAACAAAATATTTACCTTGACAGATCGTGGTGTCTCCATTGCTACCCAGATTAAAGATGCGGTTGCCGGTAAACATATAAGAAGCGATAATCGTTTGTCGAGACATGCGGAAAAAGAAGTCGCAAGAATTTTAATCCTGGACGGGTTTCAGGGTCTTTTTATAAACGATGAACGGGAAAAAATATTGGATACTGATTTTTATAATTATTTGGGGGTCACTGTCAGAACAAGTAAAAATGATTTTATGGGAAGAGTTGAGACAATGAAAAGCGTTGTTGAGGAGTTGAAATCGTTGAAATCGGACGAAAAAAAACCCCTTTACGACAAAATTATTCAGTATCATAGTTTTTTGTTTAATAAGTTCGAAGAATTAATTACCTACAAGGCAATAAAATAATATGGCTAAAACGAAAACGTTTGTCATTCAGGAAGAGCAGAATAAATTTCATGACAATCTTTTGGAAATTTGGGGAAGAGAATTCAAATTCGATCACGAAAAAGGTATTTCAGAATTAGTAAAAAATTCGGCGGATGCGTATATCAGAAAAGGAATGCCAGATAACAAGCAATATGTTGTCTTAAGATTTACCGACGAAGAAGATGGACAAGCGACAGTTGAAAATATCGATTTTGTGGGTATGACGTCGTTGGATATTCAGGAAGCTTTTCAATGGTGGGGCGATCCAGAGGCGGCAAAACGAGGTATGAAGAAAAAAACTTATGGAGGCCACGGAAACGGCGGTAAGTTTTATATGAGGCAAATGTTTGACGAATCGTATTTTATTACTTTCCGAGACGGAAAACTTAATGTTTTTGGTTTTAGTGAAAATAAAAAATATGGTTTTGCAAATTATCAAAAAAACAAGCCTTTTAAGGACATACCATTTAACGTAAACGAAGCCATAAAGTTTGCCAATATAGAAAAAATTGTTCCGTCAGAATTGAAAGAATCAATTTTAAATGGTGAGACGGGGTTTACGGTAGCGAGAGGGGTTAGTCCGGTTGGAATGAAAACAAAAATTAAAGCGTTACGAATTTGTGAAAAATTGAAAAACCATCCGCAGGCTCGAAGAGTGCTGATGCGGATTCCGCTTTCCGTAAGTCAAAACGATGTAATATTATACGAAAGATTGTTGCCAGACGAAATTAAACCTCGTCCAGGATTCGAAGAACCTATTGTTATTCCGATACCCGACAAATTGATTTTGGAAAAAGATGCGGAAAAACTGGTTATAGAAATGGAAAATTTGAAATATCCTGGTGGCCGGTTAATTCTTCGCACTTCGGAGGTTGCCTTAGAGCGGGGCGGTCGGTTTTCCGATCTTAATAGAGTCGATATCATTGGCGAACTTGGGGTTATCGGTTCTTACAGGATATACGAAATGGGTATTCGCTATTATACGCAGGCGGTTTTTCTCTATGGGGAATGTGAATGTCCGATTCTTGAAGAACCAGCGAATTCTTCCGTTAGCAATGACAGGGAAAAGCTTATTCCGAACGATAGGAGTAACGCATTGCTTCAATGGATAAGGTCTCAGGTGGATGAATTGGCCGCAAGAATCGCTGATCAAGAAGATAAAGAGCAAGAAGAAATTAACAAAAAATTGTCTTCCACTTATAATGATTTTTTGAACGAATGGAAAAATAAATTCATGCGCCAATTGTTTGCGGAAGTGCTGGTCGGGCCAGGGGTGGGTTCCGGCGGAGGATTTGGTTCTGGTGGGTCCGGGGGCGGACGAGGAACGGGAACTGGTGATTCAGGCGGAACCAAGGGCGGTGGATCTGGCGATCAGCAGGGAGGCGGAGACAAACCAAAGAAAACGGGTAAATTTCCTATGGTTAAGCTGTCGAGTTTTGACGATGATCCTCTCAATGGAGGGAAAAAGGTGCAACTCGATCCGCGTCAGCCTGTCGTATATCAAAGGATACAAGATGTTGATGCGGGAATCTATTGGATTAATACTTCGAGCCCGCTTGCTGCAGCGATCATAGAAAAATACGGAGCCGAACACTTAAGATGGAGAGACTTTCTTTTCCAGAGGTATATAGATATTTTTATTAAGGAGGCGCTCCAACGGTTGGCAAAAAAAGATCCAGATCGATTCAACGCCGACACGATAGATGCAGAAATTCTTGGAACTATGATTTCAAAGGTGCATGAAGCGGCAGCCAAAGACTTAGGAAATTTTCTGTTTGACGATGCGTATAATCCCGATGAATCACATTAACCAATATGGAGGAAGCGGAAAAAAACATAACACGACTCTTGGATATTCTTGAGCTTTATAAGCAAGGATGCACGCTTGAGGAAATAGGCCAAAAGCACGGGATAACCAGAGAGCGTATTCGCCAATTACTAAGTAAGGCGATTATGTATGAAATTCATCAATCCGTAAACGCGGGGCAGGTAATTGATGTTTCTTCGTTTGTTGATGATATTAAAAAATCGCATGAGACAAAACGAGACGAAAAGAAATACGGATCTTATGAAAATCGAAGAAATGAATTAATGCAAAAAGCATCCACTCAATATTCTTTGAACAAATTTTTATCGGATGAGAAAATTTCTTTAAAAATTATTAAAAAAAATTTTCCAGAGATAATTGATATCTTGGGTAAAAATTCCGATAAGTATAAACAACGGTGGAGCAGATTTTATTTAAAATGTCGAAATTGCGGAACCACCACAACACCTCATCACAGCTATGGTCTTTGTCGTAACTGTTATTTCAAAAGCGATTATTTCAAAGATTTAGTTAAAGCTTCCAATGAAAGAAATGCGGAGAAAATAAAACAAAAAAATAAAGAATATTCAAAAAAATACGCTCAACGACCAGAAGTTAAGAAAAAAATGAAAGAGGCTTGGAATCTTAAGCATTTCGGTGGGAATAGAGAAAAAGCCATAGAAAGGGATGGCTTTAAATGTACGAGATGCGGGTTAGACAGGGGATCAAGCCAAAAAGATCATGGTAAAGATCTGTTCGTTCGGCATATCGATAATGATCCGAAAAATAACGAAATTAATAACTTAAAAACACTTTGTTATAAGTGTTTTCGCAAGGAGCCGAAATTTCACTAAATTTTTTAGTTCGCTGTATGTTCTCCTGGCATTAAATCTTGATTTTGTTGAAAAGAATAGGTGCTTTCAAGAACCTTTTTCATTTTTTTTGCGATTGCATGCACTACTGGTACACAGACAGAGTTACCTATTTGTTTATATGCTTGGTTGTCTGAAACCGGGAAAACGAAAGAATCTGGAAATCCTTGAAGGCGAGCGTATTCTCTAACCGTTAATTTGCGAACACCCTTTTTATTTCTTGGAGTCAAAATTTCATGATCATACGATTCCACCAGTTTATCTTTGATCAAGTTTCTTTCCCTGCCCATGTTACCAGCGACAAGAGTGTGAGCGATACCTTGCGGATCTAGTATTTCATATCCGAATCCGTGGCCTTTGCCTCGATGTCTCTCTTTGTGTTTTTCTAGCCCAGTTAAATATTTTTCGGAAAGGTAATATTTGGGGTCGACGTTTTCCTCAAGGATCGAATCCAAGCGCGGTAATTCCTTATTTGTTACCTTCGGAAACGTGAATGATACATTTTCCCTGAAGCCTACCAAATAAAACCGCTCTCTGCTCTGCGGTAAGCCGAAATCTTTTCCGTTTAAAATATTTACGAATAATTTATAACCTAAACGACCCTCCAAAGCTTTGGAGATCTCACGGAAAGTATTCCCGTCGTTATGAGTTTTAAGATGACGAACATTCTCGAGAAAAAAAGCATCTGGTTTGTTTGTGTGCAGTAACCTTTCTATTTCAAAAAATAAATTACCTCTCGGATCTTCAAATCCTAAACGATGGCCCAGAGCGGAAAACGGTTGGCACGGAAATCCAGCCAATAAAACATTATAGATCGGTAGTTCTTCTGGTTTGACTTTTTTGATATCGCGATAATCAATCTTTCCGACATTAGCTTCATATGTTTTACAAGCAAACCTGTCAAAATCATTTGAATAAACAATATCAAAACCCGCGCGTTTAAAGGCGAGGCCAATACCGCCGATACCGGCAAAAAGGTCGATTACTTTTATCTTTTTTTTACGCGAGATAGTCATGTTTCTGTTCCCTCTTTAACAAATTATATCATCAAAGTAAAATGGAGTATATGGAAAAGAACATAAAAAAAGGAGATTTGTTGCTAAAATTTGACGATGTGTTGAATGCGGCGAATGAGTTATCGGATGAGGAAATTTGGACACTCTACGCATACATCGGTCTTAAATTGAAAGAACGAGGATTAGTGAGGACTAGAAATATAGTTGGCGAACGCGGCGAATTTTTGGCAATTAAAATATACAATAAAACGCCAGGCTTAGCTAAGCTTCAAGCGGCCCCGGAGGGAACGCAAAATGTAGATGCCATTAGCAGGAGAGGCGAGCGTTATAGTATTAAAACAATTTCAGAACCAGGGAATCTTACGGGCGTTTTTTACGGTTGCGGTGATCAAACCGATAAAAATCCGGAAAAAAAGTTTGAGTATGTGATTATCGTTTTAATCGATAAACACTATAAGCCAAAGAAAATTTTAGAGCTTACTTGGGAGCAATTCTTAAAATTCAGAAGATGGCATAAAACTATGCGAGCATGGAATCTAAGTTTAACTCAAGAATTAGCTGCGGAGTCAAAAAGTATTTTTTAAAAAATGGATAAATTTAGTAAGGAAAAACGAAGTTCAATAATGTCGAGGATTCATTCGTCGAATACTGATTTTGAGCAGAAAATCTTTCGAGAAGTATCAAGGAAAGGCATTAAATTTAAAAAAAACTACAAAAAAGTAATTGGTAAGCCAGATATTGCTTTACTAAAATTTCAAAAGGCGGTTTTTTTGCATAGTGATTTTTGGCACGGTTGGCAACTTTCACGGTGGGAATCGGTGCTTCCAAATGAGTTTTGGAAAAATAAATTAAGAAAAAATAAATTGAGGGATAGGTTCGTTGCGGGAAAGTTAAGGAAAATTGGTTGGCAAGTGCTAACGATTTGGGAACATCAAATTAAAAGTGATTTTAATGGATCGGTTAATAGAATTATTAGTTTTTTGAAAGACTCGCCAAAAAGGTATCCGCCAAAAAAATCTTAGGTATTCCGTATCGAACCCGCTTTCCGCCAAAAAAATCACGGGAAGGCCCGCAATTCAATGGGCGGCGATCGCCGCCGGCCGCAATTTAGAGGGAAAAAAGGAACTTTGTTATATTATGGAGTACATTTTCAACGAAGTTTGTACCTATTTTATCAAGAACAGCTGATTTATACCATCTATCTGCCCCCGACTGAGCTTCGCTTGCCCTTCCGGAGGGCTCTCCTCCAGGGCGGCGCTCGCAAGGGGGCAGCCGGGCTCGAATTGGGCTCAGGCCAACGCATTTTAGCCGCAGGTGGGGGAGGGGGGGTAAAATATATAAATAAATCTCACGAAGCCGTGAGGCTTCGTCGAATTTTTAAATCTTGATTAAATACTTCGAAAACTGTAGATTAAAATAAAGTTTTTAAGGGTTACGGTTTAATAATTTATGAGCCAAATCTATAATATTTATTGTGACGAAAGCTGCCATTTGGAACATGACCATCAACAGGCTATGGCTATAATGGTCTTACAAATCTAGACACGAAATTTGCGCCAACTGGTGTGGAAAAGATATGATGAGATATGAACAAAAAAACGCGGAGTTTTACTCCCCAAGAAAAAGCGCAAGTGGCGTTAACCGCAATCAGGGAGGAAAAAACAATGGCCCAAATCAGCTCGGATTTTCAAGTTCATCCGACACAGATCGGGCTTTGGAAAAAGCAGGCGTTGGATAATCTGGCCGAATTGTTCAAGGACGGTCGCAAAAAGGAGAAAGACGAGCAAATCCGCCGTCAGGCGGAATTAGACAATCTTTACAAGATTATCGGCCAAAGAGATATGGAACTGGAATGGCTTAAAAAAAAACTGCAAATCCCTAACCCATGAGCGGAAAATATCGCTGATTGAAGAAGACAACAAAAATATTTCTTTAAAAAGACAATGCCAATTATTGGGAATATCCCGCGCCAGCTGGTATTACCGCCCGATGCCGCCGAGCGAAGAAGACAAAAGAATCATGGATTTGATTGATATTATTTACACCCGATTCCCGTTCTATGGCAGTCGGAAGATCAAAGAAGAATTGAATCAAACCTACCGAATTCCCATTGGCCGCGGCCACACTCGCGCATTGATGCAAACCATGGGAATTGAGGCGATTTATCCCAAAAACAAGCTTGATTTAAGCTTAAAAAACAACGAACACAAAATTTATCCTTACCTGTTAAGAGGTCTGAAAATTACCGGGCCGAATCAAGTTTGGGGTTGCGATATTACTTATGTGCGGCTGGAAACGGGATTTGCTTATTTGGCCGCGATTATTGATTGGTTTTCCCGCTATGTGATCGCTTGGAAATTATCCAACAACTTGGAAATCGGATTTTGCTTGGAATGTTTAAACGAAGCTTTGGCGCAAAGCCGGCCGGCAATTTTCAACAGCGATCAAGGCAGCCATTTTACCAGTCCTCAATTTACGGGAATTCTGGAATCAAAACAAGTCGAAATATCCATGGACGGGCGCGGCCGCTATATGGACAACATTTTCACCGAGAGATTATGGCGAACGGTCAAACGGGAAAACATTTACTTAAACTCCTACCAAGATGTGGGACAAGCCCGCAGAGGTTTAAATGAATACTTTCCGCTTTACAATAATCTGCGCCGCCATCAGTCATTAGGTTACCGAAGACCAGCAGAAGTGCATTTTCAGAAGATTAAGCAAACAAATTTAACAAATTCTTACCATCTGGTTCCTCAAAATTCCGTGTCTTGACAACCCCGACCACTTCAGGCTTTTGGTGCTTTATGGTGTCCATTAGAAAAAACGCACGAAATTTTTAAACGTATTAGAGAGATAAAAAAAGAAAACAATATAGGATCTAATTTTGAGATAAAATGGACAAAGGTTTCTCCAGCGAAGGTTGCTTTTTATAAAAAAATTGTAGATTATTTTTTTGATAATGATGATTTACATTTTCGGTGTCTTGTGATTCCCGACAAGCACCTTTTGAACCATTCTCAGTTTAAGCAGACTCACGATGAGTGGTATTATAAAATGTATTTTGCTCTGCTCAAAACCATCTTTAATCCCGAAGATAAATACCGCATATACATTGATATCAAAGATACAAGAGGAGGGCAGAAAGTGAAAAAATTACAGGAAGTTTTATCTAATAACATGTATGATTTTGATAGAAAGATCATCGAAAACATGCAGATTGTTAGATCTGATGAAATTGAACTAATGCAAGTTACGGATTTTCTGTTAGGAGCTGTATGCTATCAAAATCGAGGATTGGAAACAAGCAAGGCGAAAATTGATATTATCAAAAGAATCATAGAAAGGTCTGGGTATTCGCTACAAAAATCTACTTTGTATCGAGAGGATAAATTTAATGTCTTCGTTTGGAAAGCGCAAGAGTGATCTATGACTAAATTACCCGACTTGTTGTGTTTTGATGATTTTGGTGGAGATTGGGAAAAGTATTTAGAAGCCCTATATTTATGTTTCAAAAAAGATTTTTTTGAAGACAAAATCTTATTTGATAAATTACAGGTGAAATGTATTAGAGACCCTTATTTAAAGGGAAAAGAATATACATTTTGGCACATGATTTCAGGGGGAGAGGTAGAAGAGGAAAGAACCCCAGATTTAAGAAGATGTGAAAGATTGAAGTGGCCGAAAGCTATTATTGAGAATTATCCTTGCGGTGATATCAAATTGTGGGAAACGGAAAGAAAAAACAAAAAAGGTAAAATTCAAAAAAGAATTTGTTTCTGTTTCGGTAAATGGGACTATATAGTTATAATTACTAAAAGAAAAGACTATTACCTTTTTTGTACCGCTTTTCCTATCGATAAATATAACAAAAAAAGATATAAAAAAGAGTTTGAAAAGTACAATAAACAAACACCGCCTTTGGGGGCGGTATCCGATACTCCTTCTACGCATGGTAGATGAGCTATTTACATAGTACCATTTTTCATGGCGCAATACAAGAAGTTATCCACAAGCTGTCAAGTACCCTAATTCTATAAGTCTTTGGATTAATTTTCTATTAAAGTGAACTACTTAGTAGAGGATTTACTAAAAATTCATACCCCGCACCATCCGTAGATTCAATGGCTCATAATGAGATATTTTTCGCGTTTAGGGTACGAAGCCCGAACGGAAAAAGAGGTCTGGCGAAACCGAAAGGGCCGGAATGTGACCGAAAGGAATCCCGAGTATTCCCGAGGGAATGTGTTTGCCCAAAAGGGGAACTATTCGGTCGGGATCGAAGTCGATGATTGCTCGCTCCGGATGAATTCAATCGAAAAGTTGAACGCGCTCAAACCGTCTTTTGATCTGTGCCTGTTTAATGGACACGGATGAAATCCGCCGCCAAAAAGGTATCCGCCAAAAAAATCTTAGGTTTTCAGTCTTGGACCCGCTTTCCGCCAAAAAAATCACGGGAAGGCCCGCAATTCAATGGGCGGTTGAAACGCTAAACAACGGCGTATATGTCGCGCTGTACGGCGCGGTTGTTTCGTGGGATAAATTCAATCAATAAACGCCAAGCAGTTGCCGTTGCGTAAAAAGAAACCGAAGGAAATTGGCTTTGGCGCAAAATTTTCTCGCCCCAACATGAATATTTCAAATGAAATATTTTTTTATTGAGTGCAATACCTCGGGGCTTTGCCCCGGGGTGCACCAAGAGGATTCCAAAGGGGTGCCCCCTTTGGCCGCAAGATCGGGGTTAATACCCCGATCGCGGACTCGAATGGAAAATATAAAATTTATTGTTGCCGGGGTTGTTGATTGAAAAAAGGGGATAAAAGAGGTAGGTTGAATGGGTAGTATATTTTGATGGCTGACAGGAAAAACAACGGAAACAATAAAACTTCGGTTGAGTTGGTTAAGCTGGTAAAGCCTTACGGCCGGTTTGTGGCCGGTATTATTTTGTTGACCGCGGCAAGCAACGGGTTGAGTCTTGCGGTACCCAAATTGATCGCGGCGGGGATCGATGCCTATGGCGCGGGCGGTTTTGATGTTGGGGCTTTGGCCATTCAGTTTTCGCTGGTGGCGGTTTTTGTTTTTTTGTTCACCTATCTGCAGGGAGTAGCGCAAACCTACGCGTCGGAGCTGGTGGCGCGCGATTTGCGCGCCAAGGTGGTGGCAAAACTCGCCCGACAGAATTACTCGTTCGTGGAGCGCGTAACGCCGGCGAAGCTTTTGACGAATCTCACTTCGGATGTCGACGCGGTGAAATCGTTCGTGTCGTTGGCGATTCCGTCTTTGGTATCGTCGGTTTTTTTAATCGCGGGCGCCGGCGCGCTGATGTTGATGATCGACTGGAAATTGACGCTGGCGATTTTGGCTCTGATGCCGTTCATCGGCCTGGCGTTTTATTTGGTGCTGGGACGGGTGCATAAATTGTTCACCAAAATGCAGGAAACCATCGATCGGCTGAATTGCGTGATCAACGAAAGCATAACGGGCGCGGCGGTCGTCCGGATTCTAAATTCCCAAAGTTATGAATATGAAAAGTTCGGCGCGGCCAACGAGGAATCGAAAAACATCGGTTTGACGATTATGAGATATTTTGCGGCTCTGATTCCGGCAGTCACCTTCATCGCCAATATGGCCACGCTGGCCATTGTGGGAATGGGCGGCCACTTCGTGATCACCGGCGCGATGAGTTTGGGCAATTTCGCGGCGTTTAACAGCTATTTGGCGATACTTATTTTTCCGATCATTGTCATCAGTTTTATGAGCACGGTTATCGCCCAATCCGACGCGTCTTATCGCCGCGTTAACGAGGTGCTGGCCGCTCCCGATCTCAAAGAAACCGGAAAACTCGCGACGGCATTGCGCGGCGATATTGATATGGAAAATATCAATTTGCTTTACGGCCAGAAAATTGCGTTGAAAGATGTGAATATCAAAATTAACGCCGGCACGCGCACCGCGATCATCGGTCCGACCGCGGCGGGAAAAACTCGGCTGATTTATATTTTAACGGGATTGCTGGAGCCGACATCCGGCGCGGTTTACTACGACGGAAAGAACATCAACGAATATGACAAAGCCGCTTTGCGCCGGCAAGTGGGGCTGGTGTTCCAGGACAGCATAATTTTTAATATCAGCTTGCGGGAGAATATCGCGTTTAACGCCAAAGTATCCGAGGCGGACATCGAGAAAGCGATTGCCGCTTCCGAGTTGAAGGAATTCATCGATACGCTGCCAAAAAAACTGGACACCATGGTGTCCGAGCGGGGAACCAGCTTGTCGGGCGGGCAGAAACAGCGCGTTATGCTGGCGCGGGCGCTGGCGTTGAATCCCAAAATTCTTTTGCTCGATGATTTCACCGCGCGCGTGGATAATGAAACCGAACGGAAAATTTTGGCCAATATCCGCAGCCGGTATCCCGGCATCACTTTGGTGTCGGTCACGCAGAAAATCGAACCGGTGAAAGATTACGACCAGATTATTCTTTTGATGGAAGGGGAAGCGCTGGCCCGCGGCACGCATCGACAGTTGATCGAGTCATCGCCGGAATACATACAAATATATAATTCGCAAAAAAGCACCAATGAATACGAGCATGAATTACGCGCTTGGCGACCGCAAAAATAAAAACAGAAAAGGAATATCGGCGCGGGCCTTAAAAATGATGGCGCCGCTTTTGGCCGGCGAAAAAGCGAATATCGCGCTGGCGATTTTCGCGGCTTTGGTTTGGGCGGCGGCCGCTCTGCTTGATCCCATAATCATCGGCCGGGCGGTTGATGTGTACATAAAAAACGGCGATTACCGCGGAGTTGCGGTTTGCTTGTGGCAGCTGTTGGCGGTATATCTGGTGATATTGATCGCGAGTTATGTCCAAACCATCGCTTTGGGCGGTACGGGCCGCCGGGCGCTGTTTAATTTGCGCAATATACTATTCAATAAGCTCCAGGAATTGCCGCTGGCGTTTTTCAACCAGAATAAATCCGGCGATTTGATTTCCCGCGTCAACAACGATACCGATAAATTAAACCAGTTCATCGGCCAGGCATTGATGCAATTAATGCGCAGTTTTTTTATCGTTGCCGGCGCGGGAATATTTTTGGTGTTGTTGAACCCGCGCCTTGGCGCCGCGGCCCTGATCCCGGCGGCCGTTGTTTTGATCGCGACGCGGTTGTTCGGGCCGTGGGTTGAGCGGGCCAATCTAAAAAGTTTGCAAACGACCGGCAAAATGAGTTCGGAAATTCAGGAAAGTTTAGCGAATTTCAAAGTGGTCGCGGCATTCAACCGGCTTGATTATTTCCGCGATAAATTCAACGGCGTCAATGCCAATAATTTTTCCGCGGCGGTCAAAGCCGGGATCGCGAGCAATGTTTTCGTTCCAATCTATGGCGTAGCTTCGATCTTGGCGCAAATGATCGTGCTTGGCTACGGAATTTACCTGATCGGCGCCGGCGATTTCACCATTGGTTTGCTGATCGGTTATTTGTTGTATGTCAACAGTTTCTACGGCCCGCTGCGCCAGCTGGCAACGGTGTGGCCCACATTGCAACTGGCGTTCGCGGCCATTGAACGCATTTCGGAAGTGTTGGCGTTAAAATCGGATATGAAAATCGTCGAGAACAGGTTTGGCCGCGATAAAACCGATCTGCGGTTGGAATTTCGGAATGTATCTTTCACTTACTTGGACGGGAAAACGGTTTTGGAAAAAGTTAATTTAAAGCTCAAAAAAGGCAAGACTTACGCGCTGGTCGGTCCGACCGGCGGCGGAAAGACCACGACCGCTTCGTTGATGGCCCGGATATACGACGCGTCCGAGGGCGCGATTTTGTTTGAAGGCAAAGATATTCGTTCGTATTCGCCCGAAGTCCGCGCGCGAAGGATCGGTTTTATCCTGCAAGAGCCGCTTTTGTTTACCGGTACGATCCGCGACAATATTGTTTACGGCAATCCGCATTACATTGATTGCGCCGATGAACAGCTGGCGACCGCGCTGGAAGACGCCGGCCTTTCCGGTTTGTTGGCGCGGTTCGGCCAGGGGCTGAAAACAAAGATTGTCGGCGATGGCGATACCATCAGTTTGGGCCAGAAGCAGTTGATAGCTTTTATTCGCGCGGTTTTAAGAAAACCGGATTTATTGATTCTTGATGAAGCCACGGCCAATATCGATACGGTTACCGAACAGCTTCTGGAAGAAATAATCGGAAAACTTCCGGAAAACACCACCAAAGTCATTATCGCGCATCGCCTCAACACCATCGTCAATGCCGATGAAATCTATTTCGTCAACGCCGGTACGATCACTCTTGCCGGTTCCATGGAACAAGCCGTAAGAATGCTCACCGGCCGGAAACGGGCAAGCTGATGCGAGTTGGTTTTTTCAAGCAGAACTGTAGGGACGGCGCGCTTTTGAGCGATATCAACTTTCCGCGAAATTGCCGCAAAACTATTGAAATAACGGTTGAATCGTGCTAATTTTAACAGGATGAAAATTCTAACCAATGTCCGCTTCTATAATCTTGCCGGCATCTCCCAAACCTTGTCTTCGCTGGCTTCTTATGTGAAGAAACAAAAAAACTCCAATAATTTGGAGCTTGTGGGAGTGGAAATGGCCAAGAACGACAATCTTGGAGCATCGTCGGAAATTAAAGAAAGCCGTGAAGACAATATTCGGGTGATAACCGCTTCCATGCCGCATCCCGATATCAAAGAATTGGTGAAAAAATCGGACAATATCGGCGAGGTTCAAAACAAGTTAAGCCCGATAATCGACCGGTACAGAGAAATTATCCGGCGGGAAAAACCGGATGTAATATTGCTCAACGGCACCTATTATCTTCCGTGGTGTTTGTTTCTGGCGGCGCGGAACACGGTGAAAAATATTGTTTTGCATTATCACGGAAGCCTGACCAAGGAAACCGAACATTACCCCGAGGCGATGCGCCGGATTTTCCAAGGCATAGAAAAAACCTTCGATTCCGACAATTTAAGATATATCTTTCCTTCTTTATTCGCGAAAAATGCCGTGGCCAAGGATGTTTTCGGCCGCGAGCCGAAGCATTTTTGCGTTTTGCCCAATGCGATTCCGCTTCATTTCTTTAAGACGAGTAAGATAAAGAATGATACTAACAATATCGGAATGATTGCCAGATGGCGGCATGTAAAGAATAAGTCTTTTATTAAAAAATACGCGCTTCATAATTCAAAATCGATAAAAAACAATGTTTTTAGCCTGTTGAGCGATTTTCGCGCCGTGGTTGACATTCCAAAACATATTTGCGATTCGGTTAGAATGGTCCAGCCGATGGAAAACGCGAAAATGGGGCGATTTTATTCAAAAATGGATCTTATCGTTTGCCCTTCCCGTTTCGAGACATACGGCAATGTGGCGCAGGAAGCGGTCGCTTGCGGCACGCCCGCGCTGATCAGCCCCAATATGGGGGTGGCCGAACAATTCCGGCGCTTCGGGCTGGACAAATGGATTTCACCGTTTGATGTGCCGGCGAAAGTATTTAAGAAAATCGACCGGATGATGGGAGAAACGGTTGATCCGAAGATCAGGCTTGAATTAAAAAATGAACTCAATCCGGATCGTATTCACGGTTTGCTTCTCAATTATGTCAAATCGGATAAGTCTTCGAAATGAAAATATTAACAAGCATCCATTTCCATAAAATCGCGGGTATAACGCATTATGTTCTTTCTTTGGCGGATTACATCAAGGCAACATATGAAAAAGAAGAAGTCGAACTGATCGGCGTTGATATCACGCGGGCCGACGGCGGCCGAGAAAAATCGCTGGTTAACATTTCCGGAGAAAAAAATTGGAAGCTTTATTCGATTTCGATCCCGTTTGAAAATATCGGCGATTTGGCAAAAGCGGCCGGCAATCTCGGGGAATTTGAATCATCGATGGAAAGCGTTATCCTCGAATACGAAAAAGTGATCGCGGCGGAAAAGCCGGATATAATCCTTCTTAGCGGCACATATCATCTGGTTTGGTGTCTGTACATCGCGGCCGTTAGGGCGCGCGCGAAAAAAATAGTTTTGCATTACCACGGGGTGATTTCCAGAGAAGTCGAAAAGTATGAAGAAAGGGCGCGGAACATTTACCGCGAAATGGAAAAAAGCTATCTTGACGATAGCGTGTTTTATATTTTTCCTTCGAATATCGCGCGCGAAGCCGCGGAAAAAGAAGTGTTTGGCCGGCCATTGAAAAAATGCAAAATCCTCCCGAATCCGGTACCTTTGTATTTTTTTAAAAATACTTCAAAAATCGGAGAACTCGCCAACTGCCCTTTGCCGGAACTGGCTGGAAGAAGCGGCATCAACGCGGGATTTGTTATGCGCTGGACACACGAGAAAAATCCCCGTTTCATCGCCAGGCTCGCGAAATTCAATTCGTCGGCAGGAGGGAAATTAAATATCTGCGCGGTCGCGAGCCTTAATCCTCGAAGCAGGATTTATGCCAAATTAAAAAAAGACATAAAATTCGTCGCTCCGATGCTGAATAAAGAACTGGCGCGTTTTTACAGGATGATGGATGTCGTAATTTGTCCTTCGCATTTTGAAACTTACGGCAATATCGCCATGGAAGCGGTCGCTTGCGGCACGCCCGCGCTGATCAGCCCCAATATGGGGGTGGCCGAACAATTCCGGCGCTTCGGGCTGGAATCGTTTATCGTCGGTTTTGAAAATACAAATAATGTTTTCGATAAAATAGAAACCGCCGCGGAGCGCCGGGTCGGACGGGAGTCGCGCGCCGAATTAAAACGCAATTTGGGCTCGGATGTAATTTTCAAACAGCTCTTGGGCTTGCTCGGCGAGTTGTGATTTTCGCGTTTAAACGGAAAAACGATGATCAATGATTTATCAATTATCATTCCTTGCCATCCTTCCGATATTTGCGACATCGGGAGAATGCTGGAGAGTTTGCGCCGCCAAACCCGCCTTCCGGAAGAGGTTATCGTCGCTTTGAGCGAAACATCGGAAAAAGACGGTTCCGTTCTCGAAGAAAAGTATTCGAAATATCCTTTTCCCGTGAAGTTTCGCGTTATCGGCGAAAAACAGTTCGCGGGCCAGAATCGGAACAGAGGAGCCAGGCTGGCCGCGCATAATATCTTGGTTTTTTGCGATGCCGACGACGAGTGCCATCCGCAGAAAATCGAGATAACCAAAGATGTTTTTCTGAAATACGATCCAAAATTATTTTTGCACGGTTTCAAAAGGGACGGCCGCGGGTTTGAAAAGTACGACAAAGATGAAATTCCGTTTGTTTTCAGCCGGCAGCTGATTGATTTCACTTTTGGCAATCCTCCCAAAAAAGACAATTCCAAATTTATTTTTATCGACCGGCCGGCGGAAGAAAAATGGATAGAGGGGGCTCATCCGCATCACGGGTACGCGGCGGTGCGCCGGGATGTTTTTGAGGAAGTTGAATATAACGATTTGCGTATCGGCGAAGATACCGCTTTTTGCCTTGATGTTTTGTGGAAATTCAAAAGCGCGGTTTACGCCGATGTCAGCCTGGTAAATTATAGATGCGCCAAGAACAAAAATGACGGATAATTATTTGCGAGAGTGGCAAATATCGGAGGAAATGATATGATTATGGCAATCTAAAAGCGAAAAAATTTATGGATAAAAAACAATTGATTCAGCGGATTGAAGGTTTGCGCGAATCGCGGGTGATTACTTATTTGACCAGCGACCGGCCGGGGCCGGTGAGCGCGCGCGTGGCAATGGATATCATTCCGATAGCCGGCAAGCAATTGCGGGCCATCGGCAAAACCGAGAATATCGATTTGTTTCTGTACAGTTCCGGCGGAGACACGATGGTTCCCTGGCGTTTGGTTTCGATGATCCGCGAACATTGCGCCAAGTTTTCGGTGCTGGTGTCTTATAAAGCGCACAGCGCGGCCACGATGATCGCGCTGGGCGCGGATGAAATTGTGATGAGCAACTTGTCGGAAATTTCGCCCATCGATCCGTCCACGGCCAATGTTTTCAATCCGGTCGATCCGCAAAACCCGCACCAGAGAATTCCGATTTCGGTGGAGGATGTAATGGCTTATTTTGATCTGGCCAAAAACAAGTTCGGCATCAAGGACGACGAACAGCTTTCGCGCATTTTCGAGAAATTCGTGGATGCCAATCCGCAGATCCATCCATTGGCGTTGGGCAATGTGAATCGCATCCATAATCTGATCCGTATTCTGGCCAAGCGGTTGTTGAAAAGCCATAAAAATCCGATGCGCGAAGAGGAGATCGAGAAAGTGGTGGATTATTTCACGGAAAAATTATATTCGCACCAATATTTCATCGGCCGCAAGGAAGCCAAGGAGGATTTGGGCGTCAAAACCGTGCAATACGCCGATGAGGAGTTATCGAAGGCGATGACCGATTTGCTGGAAGAATATAACCGCGAGATGAATTTGAATTCGTTGTGGAATCCGGAAAACGAGCTGGGACAGAATGTGATGCAAACCAAAAAGGATTATCGCATCGCCTATGTGGAAAGTAAAGACCTGCAAAATTATTTCGAACTTTCCATCGACTACCGCAAACAGCAAACCAATATGGTTCAGCAGACTCCGCAGGGCGCGATCCAGCTTCCGCAAGAACAAGTGGTCTGGCGCGTCGTCAACCAAGGCTGGAAGTAATAAATATGAAAAAGGTTAGGTATATCCAACCGTTAACCGATAAAGATAAATTGCTTGTTGAATTCACCGAAAAACGGGGATATATATTGGAATTTGTTGTCCAATACCACAGTTTGGTTGATTCTCGCTGGCGTACTATAATAAGAATAGATAATTGCCGCCACGGCAATAAATCGCATAAGCACACCTATTACTTGAAAAAGAAGCGAATCTTTACATATCTGGACGGGGATGCTAATAATGTTTTTACGGAAGCCAAGCGGCATATAACCAAAAATTTCAGAAAGATCATGGAGAATTATTTAATGAATGGTTAATGCCAAATAATCATAATAAAATTATGAGACAAAATTTTATTAAAAAAAATATCAAACTTTCTTTGGAATTTGACGAATATCTGTCAAAACATCCGAAGGAATTTGAAAAAATTCCCGACAGGGCTTGCATCATTATCACCGTAAAAGACGACAAGGAATTTAATCGTAACAGCATTTCCATCGCCGAAAAGGTTAAACACGGCAGTCAAAAATGCATTGAAGCGCATAAAGAAGGCGGCGGTTGGCTTCTTCAGCCATTTCCGGCATAATTTCAAAGTCGCCGCCAAGCAGGCGGCTTTTTAGATTGCAAAATTATGGATTTTGAAGGGCAAAATTTCGAGAACCGGAAATTCGTTATGCAAAGCGTTTCGTAATTCAAGGATAAGCAAAAAAACAATGGGAAATAAAACCATATCAATCAAGGTGATCGGCGCCGGGTGCGCCATTTGTTGCGATGGCAAAAAAGAAACCGTTTAAGGTTAAAATCAGAGACGAAAAGCGCGCGCGATTTATCGGAGCGGCTGTTTTCACGGTGATTTTCGGCCTGGCCGCGTTTTTTGCTTTTTTCTTGCGGCCTAACCATTCGGAAAACGATAGCCGCCGGGATCAGATTTTTGCGACCCCGGCAAAGACAGCGAGAAATGAAATTATCGAAAAAGAAGAGACTGTTAAAATCGCGCCGGTAACTTTGCTGGCGTTTGGTGATTTGTTGCTTGACCGTTATATCAAGCGGGAGATTGACCGCAAGGGCGCGGATTATCCGTTTGAAAATATCAAAGATTTTTTGGCGGGCAATGATCTGGTTCTGGCGAATTTGGAAGGATCGTTCACGGATTTTAAGCCGCGGCCGCTGGATCCGAACAATACCAGTTTCACTTTTGACCCGGCGTTGGCGAAGGCGCTCAAGGATAGCGGATTTAATATCGTTAATTTGGCCAATAATCATGTGCGGGATTTCGGCAAAGACGGTTTTGCGCAATCGCGGGCGTATTTGGACAAAGCGGGCATCAGTTATTTCGGCGATTTTTACAATGAGGGGCCGGCATTGGTAAAAAATATCAACGGATTGAAAATCGCCTTTATCGGCTATAACGAATTCGGCGATCCGGCGATCGCGGGCACGCTGGCTAAAATTAAAGATGCGCGGGGCAGTGCGGATTTTGTGATTGTTTACGCCCATTGGGGCGCGGAATACCAGACAAATTTTTGGCCGGGTTCCCAAGTTAAGGGCCGCCAATTTATCGACGCGGGCGCGGACGCGGTTTTGGGCGGTCATCCGCATGTGGTCCAGCCAATCGAAATCTACAAAGGCAAACCCATATTTTATTCGCTGGGCAATTTCCTGTTTGACCAGATATTCTCTGACGAAGTGCGCCACGGCTTGGCCGTTAAATTGATTTTCGACAAAGACAAAATCAAATATAATCTGTATTCCACGGAAATGAAAAATTTCCAAGTCAGTTTTTCAAGCGAAGAGAAAAGGGGTGAAGTATTATCCTGGATAGCCCAAAATTCGGTCGCTTCAGAGAATATGAAGGCTCAGACAGGAGTCGGAAAATTTATTATCCAAAATTAACAAAAAATTTGACTTTTTTATTGTCAAATTGCTATAATTAAATTACCATAAACAAGTCAAAAATATGGCCGAAAAAAACACAAAAAAAATTGAAAAGATAGAAATAGAGAAAAGAAAATTTATTTGGTCGGATTTGAAAAAAGACGAGTTTTGGGCGGAGACTGAGTCGATCAGGGACATTTTTATCAAAAAGGAAAAAGAAAAATATGGAAATGGCGTTTGTGAATGCGGCGGATCCGTTTAAACATGGATTCATACTTTTCGATGCCAATATTTTATCCGCGCTTGCATCTTCAAAAAGGGCGGCGCGTTTTTGTAAAATTTACGATTTGTTGGGCGATAAACAATGCGAAATGATGGTGTTGAATTCGACTAAATTTGAACTTGTCGGTTATTGCAACGACAAAGCGATATACGACAAGCTCAATGCTTGGGTTGATCGGTTTGCCGTTTTGGATATTAAAAAAGAAGACATTGAATTGGCCGCATTTCTTTCGGCGATGTATAAATATCGTTCTCATGAAATTAGCCCCAAGCAGATTTCTTTCTGTGATTGTTTAAACGCCGCTCAATTAATTAAATATCAAGGGCGGTTGCCGCTCATTACCGCCGATATCCATGACTATCCGCTATTTATTTTTGATATCGCTAAAACAATGATTATTGATGATAATGGCAAGGCGGTTTTTGTCGGCATAATCACCTATAACGAAAAGAAATGGCTGGACTTGAAAAGTAAATTCGAAAGAAGCCCCAAAGAATAGGAAATTTAAATTGAAAATCCGTTTTTGAATCTATTTTTATGTTTACATCAGCCTGATCATGTCCAAAGCGGTCAGGGCGGCTTCGGCGCCTTTGTTTTCTTTTTCGCGGGTGGCGCGATCCATTGCGTCGGCGATATCCATTACGGTCAGCACTTCAAAGATTACCGGGATTTCGAATTGCAGGGAAACATCCATGCATCCCCGCGCGCATTCGCGCGAGATCAGTTCGAAATGCGTGGTTTTGCCTTTGTGGATCGCGCCAAAGACGATGATCGCGTCATAAATTTTTTTCTTCGCCATTTTTTTGGCCATCAGCGGTATTTCCAGCGCGCCCGGAATTTTTGTGATTTCGATTTGGCTGTCGGACAATCCTTTTTCTTTGAGGGTGTCAACGCAATGTTTTTCGAGGTTATCGGTGACTTCTTTGTGAAAAGCGGCGCTGATGACGGCGATTTTTATGTCTTTAATATCTTTCATCTATTTTTTGATTAGTTTTTCAATATATTTTGCCAGAACATCAACCTCGATATTGGCAAAATCTCCGGTTTTGAAATTGTGGAACATGGTCGCGTCCCAGGTGTGGGGGATGATGCCGACGGTGAAATAATCGTTTCCCGCTTCGATTACGGTCAACGAAACGCCGTTGACCGCGATTGAGCCTTTCTCGACGATATATTTAACTAAGGTTTTATCCACGGCAAATTTTAATACGCGGCTGTTGCCGTCATCGGTTATGCTCCGCAGTTGGACGATGCCGTCGATGTGGCCTTGGACAATATGGCCGGCCAGAAACGATTCTCCGGTGGCCGGCATTTCCAGATTTACTTCGCCGCCGATTCGCAGGTATTGCAAATTGGTGCGTTTCACGGTTTCGGGCATTACTTCCACGGCAAAAGAACTTTTGTCAAAAACCGTGACCGTCAGGCAAATGCCGTTGATCGCGACGCTGGCGCCGATTTCCAGCTTGGCGCAAAAATCCGCGCCGGTTTCAACAACCAATTTCGCGGTGGTTATTTCCGCGATTTTGCCCAAATTTGTTATTATTCCGGTAAACATATTGTTATTGCTTATTGCTTTAAATTACGAAACCATTAAATTCAAATACCTCGAATGCAAAAGCGTTTCGCAATTCAAGATTATTCCTAAAGTTGAGGTAAAGTTGAGGTCAAACCTCAACAAATTCGCTTTTGGCAATATTGAGCGGCTAACCGATTGCTTTCATTACGGGCGGCAGGAGGTCTTTTTTGCGAGACATCATATTTTCCATATAAATCGCGTTATTGGCGCAGGTTTTGCCGAAAGCTTTTTCGATCGGCGCGGCATCGCCGGCAATTAAGAGTTGGGATCCGCAATTGATGATATCGGTGGCCATCAGTACGGTGAACGCCAAATTGTTTTCCGTATTGTTGCTTTCCATTTGCCGAAGGATCTCTGCCGTGCGGTTTTTGGCTTCTCTTATGTCCACTACTTCGATTTGGCCGACGGCAAATTTCTTTCCGTTAGCATCAAATTCCTTATAGTCGGAATGTAGAATTTGTTCCGCGGTAAGTCCTTTCAGGCTGGCTTTTTGTTTTTTGATTTCGATGCCGAAAGTTTTTAAATTGGATATTTTGGCGATTTTGCCAAGCGTCTTGGCGGTTTTAGCGTCAATTTCGGCGGTGGTTGCCGATTTGAAAACCACGGTGTCGGACAATATCGCCGAAACCAGAATCCCGGCCAATTGCTTGGTGATTTTGAATTTGTCGGCCAGCATTATTCCGGCGACAATGGTCGCGGTTGATCCAACCGGTTCGGTGCGGAATTTTATCGGTTCGTTCCCTTGGAAAGAAATTTTGTGATGGTCGATGACTTCGATAATCCTGGCCGTATCCGCGCCTTCGGGCATCTGGCCGGTTTCGTTATGATCGACCAATACCAGGGTTTTTCCCGAGGCGGAAGTCATTTTTTGGGGTTTGCCGACCTTGAAATAATCCAGCACGAATTTGGTTTCCGGATTCAAATCGCCGCAAACCGCGGCCACCGCGTTAACCTTGTTTTTTTTGAGATATTCGGCATAGGCGATCGCCGAGCAAACCGTGTCGGTATCGGGCGATTTATGCCCGATAACATAAATTTTTTCTTGTGGCATATTCTTTTGGGTCTGTCGCCGAATTAGCTTCAACTGCAATTTCCATTTTTCGGCTGCAAAGAATTCATCATTCGTCGCCGGATTTAGCTTAAATATGCCTCCTCATTCTTCATTCTTTTCGCTCGAAAACTGAAAATTTCGTTCTGAAGCTAATTCGGCGACAGACCCCTTAAATTGGGATTAAGATGGCTTCATATTAGAATAAACCGCGTTCGATGTAAAATGTAAAATGTAAAAATCAAAGATCAAAATGACAATGCAAAATGTTAAAATGTCGCGATTTGAACATTTTTCAACTTTAAATTGTCATTTTTCATTTTGATTTTTGCATTTTTAATTAATTTATCGCCCTTGACTTAATTTTTAAGCTCAATTACTCTATATAAAGCAAAGCAATCTAGGCCGGTTAAAGGTCGTTTCAATCAAACCGGCATATCGGATTTATTTTGGATAAGTTCGAATAAGTAAAAATAATAAATAATAAATAATATCATGGCAACAATCGGATATTGCGTTAAGTGCAAGGCCAAACAGGAAATGAAGAACGAGAAACCCGTGGAGATGAAGGGCAAGGGCGGAATGGTGCGCCAGGCGATGACCGGCGAATGCCCGGTTTGCGGCACCAAGATGTTTAAAATTATGGGCAAGGCGGAGGCGGAAGCCGCGGCCGCGGCATAGTTTTTAAAAAATAAATCAAATTTTAAAGCGCGGGCTTAAAGCCGGCGCTTTAAATTTGGGCGATGTGTTAGAATAGTCGAATGGAGAAACCGGGCGAAAATTCGCGAAAAGCGGGCGAAAAACAAGATCAATGGATAAAATGGCTGGTTTTGGGATTGGCGCTGGCCAATTTGTTTGTTTGGCTGGCGGTGATTGGCAATTCGCAGAGGCGGTATCTTGAAGTGAAATTTTTTGATGTGGGCCAGGGAGACGCGGCTTTCGCTCAATTGCCCAACGGAGTTCAGATTTTGATTGATGGCGGACCCGGCGGCGCGGTGTTGGAGAAGTTGGGGTCCGCGATGCCATTTTATGACCGCGATATTGATTGGGTGGTCTTATCCCATGCCGATCGCGATCATCTGTCCGGATTGCTGGCGGTGCTTAAGAATTATCAAGTGCGCAATATCATTTGGTCGGGAGTCGCCAAAGATAACGCGGAAAGCGAAGAATGGAGCGATTTGATCGTCGGGGAAGGCGCCAATGTGGTGATCGCGCGGCCGGGCCGGATGCTTGTTCTCGGGGCTGATCCCGATTGCGTTTTGAAAATTCTGGCGCCGGCGGCGGGCGATTTAAATTCCGGCCAAAGCGCCAATAATTCTTCGGTGGTGGCGCGCTTGGTTTACGGCCGGAGATCGTTTTTATTCACGGGCGATGCCACCGTTAAGGGAGAAAAAGCCGCGCTTTCGGTCGATCCCGAACCGGCCGATGTTTTGAAAGTGGCGCACCACGGAAGCAAGACTTCGGCCGACGAGGCGTTTACCGCGGCGCTGTTTCCCGCCGCGGCCGTGATTTCCGCGGGATCGAACAACTCTTACGGACATCCGCATCAAGAGACCTTGGATTTGTTGGCAAAGTATGATATTAAAACATTGAGAACCGACCAAAACGGCGATATTATGTTTAAAACCGATGGCAATCTCCTTTTTCTTAAAACGGAAAAGTAAATGTAAAATGCAAAAATCAAAATGGAAAATGACAATTTAAAGTTGAAAAATGTTTAAATCGCGACATTTTAACATTTTGCATTGTCATTTTGATCTTTGGTTTTTTAATTTTTAACTAAATTCATGGATTTCCCAATATTCAAAACCAAAATGGAAGGCAAGGAGCAAAAATTCAATTTAACCGACGCCAAGGAGCGCAAGGATTATTTTTATTACAAGGCCGGGGAGGAAATCGAAAAGTTGAAGGAATATGTCAAGGATAACACTTTTATTGTTTATCTTTTGGGCAAAAAAAATTCCGGCAAAGGCACTTATTCCAAAATGCTGGCCGAATTGCTGGGCGCCGACAAACTTGAGCATTTTTCCGTGGGCGATATGATCCGCGCGATTTCCAAGGATATTCAAGATGAATCCAAGAAACGGGAAATTACCGAATACCTTAAGAAAAATTATCGCGGCTGGATCGCGGTGGAAAAATTGATCCCGGCCATTGAAGGCCGCGACACAAAAACGCTTTTGCCGACCGAATTGATCCTGGCCCTGATTAAAATGGAGATCGCCAAGAAATCAAAGAAAACGATTTTCATCGACGGATTTCCGCGCGATATGGACCAAGTGTCTTATTCGCTGTTTTTCCGCGAGCTTATCGGCGCCCGCGACGATGCGGATATTATGGCGTTTATCGATGTGCCGACCAATGTGATCGCCGGCCGCATCGCCGGCCGCCGGATTTGTCCGGCCTGCAACACATCGCGCAATTTAGGATTGTTGCCCACGGCTAATGTCGATTACGATGAAAAAACGGAAGAATTTTATTTGATTTGCGACAATCCGGCGTGTTCCGGTTTCGGCAAGCAAAAATTGGTGGCCAAGGAAGGCGACGAGTTGGGGATCGAGCCCATCCGCCAGCGTTTGGAGACCGACCAGAAATTAATGGAAAAAGCCATGGAATTGCACGGCCTCCCCAAAATGTTTTTGCGCAATGCCATACCGGTTGAAGCCGCCAAGGATTATGTCGACGACTATGAATTGACTTCGGGTTACACTTACGAGTGGGATGCCGCCAACAAGAAGGTGGTTGTCAAAGAAAGCCCCTGGACCGTGAAAGACGACGAAGGCCGCCTTTCCGTGAGCCTCCAAGCCCCGGCCGTGGCCGTCTCGCTGATCAAACAACTGGTGCAAACTCTTGGCCTTTAGGCTGTTGATAACTTTGTTTGACAGGGGATTGGGGCGGGGTATACTCATATCAACCCTGTAATAAAAGTTTTCCAACACAACATCCACGGGAGCTTGAAATGGTTCTTCGCCGTGGCGGAGGCCTTGGCACCCACCTATATTTGTGGAATTACTTTTTCACAGGGTTACTAAAGAATCCCGAGCTTGTCGAGGGATTTTTTAGTAACCCTGTCTTGGCGAAACATCGCCATAACGCGCCGCGTAATTTCAGAAATTTCTTTGAATCACGAAACGCTTTAAGGTATTTGAATTTAAAGTTTCGCAATTTAAAGGAGATTTATGAAAGCCTTTTAAGCTTTTGCCCGGTTTCTGTAATAAAGCAATTTTACCGCTTCGGAAACGGCGAAATACGCGAACACCAGCAAAAATATCCATCCCAGATGAGCCGGCGCCGGCGCGACGAATCGGAAGACTTCCTGTCCGAAAGCCGTATAGGGAAGGCCGACGGTCAGAATTAAAGTGGCGGCGCTCAAGGCGATTATCGGCGGCGAAGGGCGTTTTGCTTTCAAAAAATTTGTTGTGGTGCGGATGGAAAACAACAGCGCCAATTCCGTCAAAATACTGCCGATGAACCAATTGGTTCGCAGGATTTCCGGGGAGACGCGGTAAAAAGACGAGAAAAATATAAAGTCGAAAACCGTGCTGACCATACCCAGGATCATGGAAATGATGATAATTTCGTTGGTTTGATATTTTTTGGGCGCTTTGAGTTCATTTTCCTGAACCGTATCGGTGGAAATCGAGATCATCGGGGCGTCGGACAGCAAATTGACCAGCAGTATTTGGATCGGAAGCATTGGCAGGAAATCGACTATCAAGGAAGCGATAGCCACGGCGAAGAAATTTCCAAAATTGGATGCCAGCGTTGATTTTATGTATTTGGCGGTATTGGCAAATATTCGGCGGCCTTCTCTGATGCCTTCGATGACGACATTCAAATTCTTTTCCAACAAAATAATATCCGAGGCTTCGCGCGCGATATCGGAGGCGCTGTTGACCGCCATCGATACGCCGGCGATTTTCAACGCCGCGGCGTCATTGATGCCTTCTCCCAAGAAGCCGATCGTATGCGCGCCGCGCAACGCCTCAATGATCGCGAATTTTCCTTCGGGCGTGACGCGGGCGAACACGCGGTAATTTTCCAAAAAATAACGGCGTTTTTCGGCGTTTGCCCGGCGCCACTGCTCTTCGGTTATCACTTTTCCCGGCGTTTCGATCAAACCAATCTCGCAAGCGACCGCTCCGGCGACTTCGGGACTGTCGCCGGTTATAATGATTATCTTGACGCCGAGTTTTTCCGCTTGTTTGACGGTGGCAAACGAGCTTTTTTTGATCGGATCAACAAAGGAAATAACTCCGGCAAATATAAAATCGCGCCGGGAAAGCCGGCGGTCATAGTCGAAGTTTTTTTTGCCGCCGGTTTCGAATTCCCGGCAGGCAACGGCCAAAACCCGGCGGCCTTGTTTGCCCTGCCGGATTATCCATTCATTGATATTCTCTTTCTCGGTTTTCGCCAACCTTGCGCACGACGCGATAATCGCTTCCGAAGAGCCTCTTTTGATCAGAAAAATCTTGCCATCGACCGAAACCGCCGCCGAATTCAACCTTGATTCGGGATCGAAAGTATTTTCCGATATTTTAACCGCCGCTTTGATTTTATTTTTTTGTTCGATGGACAATCCTTTTTCCAGTGCGATGTCAAACGGTTCAATTCTCGATTCCAATTCAAATGAAGACGCCAGATTGGCCATCCATATTGTTTGATCGCGGTTTTGCGAATAAACATCGGCGATCGCCAGGCGGTTTTCCGTCAATGTGCCTGTTTTGTCGCTGCACAGGATTTCCATGCTTCCCAAATCTTCAATCGCGGACAGTCGCTTGACGATGACTTTTTTCTTTGCCAGCCGTTTGGCGCCTCGAGACAGGGAAAAGGTGGTTACCAGCGGCAGGGCTTCGGGAATGACGCTTACGGTCAAAGCCACCAAAAAAATTACCAGTTCAAAAATATCGATGCCGTCGCGGCTGATAAGCAAATGGGCGGAGAAAACCGCCAAAAGCGTTATTCCGACCAGTTTCAAAATGAATTGCGAAAAACGCCGGATGCCTTTTTCGAAATCGCTTTCTTTTATTGTTTCACCGGCCAGTTTGGCGATTTGGCCGAAAGCCGTATCCTCGCCCGTGGCGATTACTATGCCGCGCGCTTCGCCTTTAAGGATGTCGGTGCCCGAAAACGCCAAGTTGGCGGCTTGACCGTAAGAGGCAGGTTTTGTTTTCAGGGTTGTGGAATTTTTATGAACCGGAGCCGATTCGCCGGTCAAAATCGTTTCGTCAATAATCATATTGTCCGTTTCGATCAACCGCAAATCGGCCGGTACCCGGTTGCCGGTTTCAAGTATCACTATGTCTCCGGGAACCAAGGCATCGGCGGTTATTTGTTCCGTTTTTCCGTTTCTTAACACTTTAGCCCGGGGCAACGCGAATTTATTCAATAGCTGGGCGGTTTTTTCCGAGCTGAATTCTTGGTAGAATCCCAAACCGCCGTTGATCGCCAGAAAGATCAAGATCATCAGCGCGTCGACCCATTCGCCCAGGAAAAAGGTGATGGCTATGGCCGCGATCAAGAGATAAACGAACGCCGACTTGAATTGGCGGAAAAAAATATGCCACCCCGCGGTTTCTTTCAAGGCAATGTTGTTTTTGCCGTATTTTTTTCGCCGCCGCGCGACGGTTTGCGCGTCAAGGCCGTTTTTTAAATCGGCGCCCGATTTTGAAAGAATCTCATCCGTTGTTTTTGTCGAGTAAGAAAAAATATCCATTAAATCAAGTATATTGAATTTTTTCCGCGCCTTCAAACGCCCAATCAACGGTTTTGGGAAAACAACAAAAAATCCGGCGAAGCCGGACTTCGCCGGCGCCGCGCCAGTCTTTAAAATTCTTTCAAATGCGGCTCGTTTTGTTTGTCGGGCTGCCGGGAATTGAACCCGGATCGTACCCACCCCAAGGGCACATACTGCCGTTGTAATACAACCCGATTCCTGAAAACAATCTTCAATTTTCAATTTTCAAAAAATATCCAATGTTCCAATTTTCAAACAAAATGCCGCATTGTGTTTCGTTTGGTTCATCGATACATTGAAAATTCAATGAAAATTAGAAATTGAAAATTGAAAATTAACTCAACTGATTACATAACAAACCCGCTTTGTAACGGGTTTGCAATCAACACCGAATAAACCTCGTGGTTTTACTTGGCGTTGGTTTTGTTCAATGCTTTGATGCATTTGGCGCAAGCGGTTACTTTTTCCCCGGTGGGCAAAGTTGTCGATTGCAAATTGGGATATTGTTTTCTTTTGGCGGTGGGGTTGAACTTGGTTGCCCTCAAGCGGACGCGCGACCAGGTCATCATTCCTTGTTTTCCGCACAATGCGCAAATTTTTGACATGGATATTTTGTTAACAAAGCAATTATATGCTATTTATCGGAAATTGGCAAGACTTGGCGCTTGTGCTAATATACAAGCGAATAAATTTCTAATTTCTAATTCATAATTTCTATTAAATTTCTAATCTTTATTTGAATTTATTTGAAAATTCAATGAAAATTAGAAATTGAAAATTGAAAATTATTCGGGGATTCCATGGCTGAAATTTTAATTTTAATCTTTTCAATTATCGCGCTGATTTTTTCGGTGGTTATCCACGAGGTGGCGCACGGCGCGGTGGCAAATTCGCTGGGCGATCCCACGGCAAAATACGCCGGCCGTTTAACTTTAAATCCGTTGAAGCATTTTGATTGGGTCGGGTCGTTTTTTTTGCCTTTGCTGTTGACCTTGCTGCGGTCGCCGTTCATTTTCGGATGGGCCAAGCCCGTGCCGATCAATCCTTATAATTTCCGCGACCAAAAATACGGCCAAGTCAAGGTGGCGGTCGCGGGCGTGGCCGCGAATTTCGCTCTGGCGGCGATTTTCGGTTTGATATTAAGGTTTTGGCCGGTAATTTTGGACCCGGTGAGCGCCGGTTTTTACACTTTGGCGCAGTCGGTGGTGATCATTAATTTGGGGTTGGCGGTTTTCAACCTCATTCCGATTCCGCCGCTGGACGGCTCGCATATTTTGTTCGCGTTTTTGCCGCCGTCGCAAACGGATTTCAAAATCTTTTTGCAGAAATACGGACCGGTTTTTTTGTTGGTGTTTATATTTTTCTTTTTGCCCGTTATCTGGCCGATTATCGCGTTTTTATATCAGATAATCACCGGAGTCGCGTTGGAATAATTGCGCCGCAATCGTTCGCCGGGATGCGCGTTTTGTTAATCAAAAGGGTCCGACCCTTTTAAAAAGGGTCGGACCCTTTTGGCCTTTTTGATTACAGGGGTCGCGGGAGGTTGTTTTGCCGGTAACGGCTCGGCGGTGAAAAGCGTTTGTTTTTCCGCTTTAAAATCGCCGGTTATCCACAGTGGCGCGCGCGGCGTATTTAGAGTATAATTTAAGATAAGGAAAGTTGTGCTTGGAAATGGGTTATGGAGAGAAAGCCAAATAATCAAAAACCGCAAATTTTCACGAAAATTGCGTTCGCATTTTTGGTATTTTTGTGTTGCGCGGGCGCGTATCAAATCGTTTGGGCCGCGGTTGAATTTTATCCGTCCGATTCCTTGCGGGACCGCGCTTTTGGTTTTGCCGATTTTTTCCGGGATGCCGCGCAAATGGCGCCGCGCCAGTTTGTCCAAGGAATTGCCGCGGTTGAAAACGAGGTGTTTCCCGCCGCGCTGGAGTTTGTTTCGGACGCGAAATCAGCCGCGGTTGATTTTGCTCAAAATTTCGCGGTAAAAACAGAAAATAACGCGACCGCCGTTGCCGTTGCCGCGGGCGGCCTTGTTGAAAATTCGGCCAAACAAACCGCGGGGTTGGGCGAAACCGCGGCGCGGTCTTTGGCGCGCGGCGTTCATTCGACCGGAAGCGGAGTTTCCGCGGCCGGAAGCGCCGCGGCCGGATCTTTGCAAAACGGGCTTTATTCCACTAAAAATTTGGCGCAGGCGGGGCAAGCGTCGTTGTCCTCATTTTTCGACGGAATCAAAAACCATATTCGCGACACGGCGCGCCGCTGGCTGGGAATAGAAGATTCTCCGGGCAATGATCAATTGTCGATGAATGGCCAAATTTCCAACGATCAAGAATTTTTGGAAGATGATCAGAGGGTTAGACCCTCTGAAAATCAGCCGGCGCCAATCGTCCAAAACATTTATCCGGAAAAAGAAATACAGACTAAGGAAGTGCAAACCAAGGAGATTCAAACCATTCATACCAAAGAAATACAAACTCAAGTCAATACCGTTGTCGCCGATGAGGGCACCAAAGCGCGAGTTAATCAAATTCTGCGCCAGATGGATTCGGACCGGCCCAATTATTCGCTGGGACAGAGTTACAATCCGCCGGATAATTTGGGCGCCAACACTTTGGATATCGGCGGCGGCAGTTTCACGGTGAACCGCCATGGCGCGATCACCGGCGGTTCGCTGGATATCGGGAGCGGCAATTTCACGGTTAGCGCCGGCGGCGACGCGGTCGTGCGCGGCAATTTCACGGTGTCCGGCAGCCAGACCTATTCGGGCGCGGCGGCTTTTTCGGCGACCACCACGGCCGCGGTATTGTCCGTGATCCAAGGCGGATCGGGGGTTGCTTTGCAAGCCGACAACATCGCCATCAAGTCTTCCACCATTTCCACCCGCGATGCCGACACGAATTTGCTCGTCAATCCCAACGGCACGGGCGCGGTGCAATTTCATACCGATACCAACTATATTGATTCAACCGGCAATCTGGTATTGGACGGCGACATCACTTTGACGAGCGGCGGCACATTCTACACCACCGACAACGGCAATCTGGTTTTCGCGCCCAACGGCACCGGCAATCTGGTGGTGGGCGATACGGACAACGCCGCCAGCATCGTTCCGTTCGTTGATTCAACATTGGGTTATGATTTGGGAAGCTCGTCTCAAAGATGGTATGACATCTACGCCGCGGGCAAGCTGGATGTGGCGTCCACGACTTTGGAAAGCGGCCAACTGTCGTTTGTCGATGCCGGCCGGATTACCACGGGCGCGAGCAAAGATTTAATTTTGCAAGCCGGCGCGGGCGGAAAAACTCAAATTACCGACGGCACGACCACGGTGGATATCGCCGATGGGACGCAAGCATTATACGCGGTGAACGGCGCCACCGCGGCCAAACTGGCCGATGGGACATACGCGGTTGACGCGACCGGCGACATCCGGTTGTCCGGCGACATCACGGTTTCCGGCGGCCGGCTGAATTTCGGCGCCGGCGCGGAATCGATCGACAATGAAACCGCGAATCTTTTGAAACTCACCACCGGCGGCGGCGCCCGGGTGGTTCTTGGCGATGACGCCGGCACCTACCAATTCCAGATCGCGGATTCGGGGGGTAATGTGGTGTCTTCGATTGATTCCGACGGCAAAGCGGTGCTGGCCGGAATATCATCTTCAGGGGATATTTCTCCGGCAACCGATTTGGGCGCGAGTTTGGGCGACGCCGCGCACCGCTTCAACGATATCTATGTCGCCAACATCAACACTTCCGGAATGTCAACTTCGGGGCAGGCGGTGTTCACTTACCAGCCGCTGTCGACCGATTTTGCCCAATCCAGCGTTTTGATAAATCCTTCCAGCGCCATTGCCGGCGCGCCGCTTTTGGGCGTTGGCGTCGCCGGAGTTCAGAAGTTTTTCGTTGACCGCGACGGCAATGGCTATTTCGCCGGCAATGTGGGGATTGGCACGAGCAGTCCGAAGACGATTCTCAACCTTAAGGGAAAATCATTTTCCACTCTTACCGGCACGGTGGCGATAGGGACCGGGCAAGCGTTGGTGACGGGAACCGGAACATTGTTCACCAGCGAATTGGAGGAAGGGGACGCGATTAAAATCGGGACGGAAACATTCGGAGTTGCTTCAATTACCGACGATACCCATCTTTATATTTCCGGCAGATATTTGGGGGAAACCGCTTCCGGCCTGACCGCTTATTTTGACAGCGCGGATTTGTTTGTGGCTGACGACGGCGAAGACAACGAAAGATTCAAGATCACGAGCGGCGGCGAGCTTCAAGTCGCTTCCAGAGGAAAATTCGGATCAAAAAATTCCAACGGATATCTCAATTTATATTTTTGGACGCAGAGTAATTATGCCAATGGTCTTAACACATATAAACGAGGGAACCCAAGCGATATAGATGGCGCGGCGCTTACCGGCGCGGAGCTGGGTTATCATAATTTCTACGGCTGGGATGGTTCCGCTTACGGCCGGGGCGCGTTTGCCATTGCCAAAACTACTGAAGATTGGACTGCCGCCGGCCATGGAACTTCGTATAATATTTACACCACTCCAAGCGGATCAACCGCAAATACTTCCAGATTATTTATTGGCGATGACGGCAGTATCGGCATTGGGGGGATTTCAACAAAATTATCAAGATTGACGGCTAAAGCTCCCGCCGGTTTTAACGCTTCCGGAACGGTGGCGACCAGCGCGGGCTCCGCTATTGTTGCCGGAACGAGTTCATATTTTACAACGCAAGTTGGTATCGGAGACAACATTACCGTTGGTGGAGAAACCAAAACCGTTGTTTCGATAGCAAGCAATTCGTCGTTAACGGTGGATTCTGTTTTTTCAAACGATAACGCCGGCGCCGCGATGGCGGTCGCCAAAAGCATTTTCAGATTGGATAATTCGGCCAATGCCGTGAAATTTATCGTATCAAATTCCGGCAATGTCGGGATCGGGACGACGAGTCCGGCGGAGTTGCTGGATGTGAACGGGCGGTTGCGGTTGGCGCAGACCACCGCGCCGGAAACGATTGCCGACAAGCTCTATAATGTTTCGGGCAATTTGGTTTGGAACGGCGTGAATCTCACCGCGGGCGGCGCCCTGCCTTCGGGCGCGGAAGGCCAACTGCTCTACAACAACAATGGCGCGTGGACCGCGTTCTCCGGAATGTATTGGGATGATACCAACTCGCGCCTGGGCATTGGCACGACCAGTCCCGGGTATGCGCTGGATGTGAACGGCGGTTTCCGCGTCGGGAACGCCACTTCAACCGCGGGCATTGTGTTTGACCCGAGCACCGGCAATGTGGGCATCGGGACGACGGAACCCTCTTCAAAGTTAAATGTGCTTGGTATTACTACTTTGCAATCTGGAAGCGCTACCGGTGGCATTTTAATTGGGGCGGATTTGAATACGACTACTTTATCGGCAAATGTTAGAAAACTTGGGCGTATTGCAATTCCTTCTTATGACAATACTTACAATATTTCCGTTTTATCCGCTGATAGTCGCGATGCGTCAAGAGATGAACTTTATTTTGGTGGTACGGTGGGTGGGTCGCTTCCAGCTCCGACTTTGATTTCTTTTGTCACTACGCCAACGATAGGTGTTGCGGCAGGCAATGCTGAGCGTATGAGAATTAATAGTGCCGGCAATGTCGGCATCGGCACGACGAGTCCGGGATACACGCTGGATGTGAACGGCGGGTTTCGCGTCGGGAACGCCACTTCAACCGCGGGCATTGTGTTTGACCCAAGCACCGGCAATGTCGGCATCGGCACGACGGCGCCTTCTGTGAAATTAGATGTTGCTGGTACGATAAGTTCTAATGCTTATATAGTAACTAATGATCTGGTGATGAGCGGAACGAACAGGGGGGTTTATATGACCAATTTTAATAGAGCTAAATATAGCTTTGGTTCTGCCACCGCCACCGGTGCCTATCCTTTAACTCTGTCATCTGGCAATGCGGCAACCCATACTGATGGCTATATTACTTTAAGCACCGCCGGCAATGAACGGGTGCGTGTTGATAGCACCGGCAATGTGGGCATCGGCACGACGAGTCCGGCGGAGCTGTTGGATGTGAACGGGCGGTTGCGGTTGGCGCAGACCACCGCGCCGGAAACGATTGCCGACAAGCTCTACAATGTTTCGGGCAATTTGGTTTGGAACGGCGTGTGAACGGGCGGTTGCGGTTGGCGCAGACCACCGCGCCGGAAACGATTGCCGACAAGCTCTACAATGTTTCGGGCAATTTGGTTTGGAACGGCGTTAATCTCACCGCGGGCGGCGCTTTGCCTTCGGGCGCGGAGGGTCAACTGCTCTACAACAACGCCGGCGCGTGGACCGCGTTTGACGGAATGTATTGGGACGATGCCACCAGCCGTCTGGGGATTGGGACGACGACGCCGAATTACAAGTTTAATGTTGCCGGGGCAAATTCCAGCACGGATGTGGGCGACGCGAGTTTGCTGGGGATCGTGAATACCGATACCACCGCCAACAATACCATTGGCCTTGCTTTCGGGCAGGCGAATTTAAGCGGCGCGGTGCAAACCGTCGCCGGCATTGATTTGGTGGGCGTGAGCCATGCGGATGGAGCGCAAAGCGGCGCGCTGGCGTTTTCAACAAGGAACGCGGGAAGCTGGGCCGAACGCCTGCGCATTGATCCTTCCGGCAATGTGGGTATCGGCACGGCCGCGCCGAACAGCTATCCGGGCGCACCCCTAAGCCTGTTGCATGTTAACGGCCAAAACCAAGTTACCGATTCATGGGGAACCGCGTTGTTAACTTCCAACGGCGCCATGGGTATCAATAAAGGCGGTTCGTTAACTATGGGTGGATCTTATTTTGGGACTACTCTGGCCGGTTTCGGCGCGATTGCGGGCCGCAAGGAAAACTCTACATCCGGCAATCCGGCAGGTTATCTCCAATTATCTTATGGCAATTCTTCTGGAAGTTTGGTGGAGGGAATGAGAATTGATAGCACTGGCAATGTGGGCATCGGCACGACGAGCCCGTCTTCGAGATTGCATGTGGTCGGGGCGGATACTTCCACCTCAACCGTCGCGCAGATCGGGGGTTCGTCCGGAACAGGCTTGGTGGTTTTGAACAATGGCAATGTTGGTGTTGGAACAACTGCGCCACAACGCCCATTCCATGCGGTTTTAACTTCAGGCACTATTCCGACTCTTGGAAGTCAAGTTGGTATATTCCAAAGTAATGCTACAGCTGATTCTAATTCTATATTTGCAATACTTGCAGGTGAAGGTTCTAGCGCTGGGACGGCTGGTGTTGCGGGTATTCAATTTGGTGACAAAGATGTCATAGCAAGAGGAAATATATTTTATTATAATCTTGATGACAGAATGTACCTTGGGACGGCGGGTTCATTATCTTCAGGTGTAACTATCAATAGTGCCGGCAATGTGGGGATTGGCACGACGAGTCCGGTGGAGTTGTTGGATGTGAATGGGCGGTTGCGGTTGGCGCAGACCACCGCGCCGGAAACGATTGCCGACAAGCTCTACAATGTTTCGGGCAACCTCTTATGGAACGGCGTTAACCTCACCGCGGGCGGCGCCCTGCCTTCGGGCGCGGAAGGCCAACTGCTCTACAACAACGCCGGCGCGTGGACCGCGTTCTCCGGCCTGCATTGGGATGATACCAACAGCCGGTTAGGTATCGGCACGACGAGTCCGGGGTATGCGCTTGATGTTAGTGGAACAACAAACTCCTCTAATTATAGAGTCAATGGAAATTATGTTCTTTCGGCATCAGGGTCAGCCATAGCTGTTGGTACTACAGCGGCAAAAGATTTGAGCCTTTATGCTGGAGCGGCAGATAGGTTATATATCCAAAATAGTAGCGGTAATGTGGGCATTAGTACGGCCAGCCCGGGATACACTTTGGATGTGAACGGCGGGTTCCGGGCGGGCAATGCCACTTCAACCGCGGGCATTGTGTTTGACCCGAGCACCGGCAATGTGGGCATCGGGACAGCGAGTCCGGCGGAAAAGCTTGATGTTGCCGGAAACATGGCTATATCAGGCAATATCGTACCGTCGGCCGATGACACTTATTCCCTTGGCTCCCCAACAAATTTTTGGGAAAGCATATATGTCGGACCGGGCTCTATTTATGTGGATGGGCAAAAAGTATTGCAAACCGATTTGGCCGACAGTGTTGTGGTTTCGGCCGATATCGACCAAAATTTAATTTTACAAACTACCGGTGACGGAGATATCGAACTTAATCCGACGCCGTCCGGCGGGGGGCAGATTCGTCTTAAAGGCAATATTATTCTTACGGGAGAAAAGACATTTAGAACTACCGATAATTCGCCGGTGATTTTATCGGACGGAATTTCAACGCCAAGCATTACAACCACGGTTTTAAATGGCGGTATTGCCATTACGCCCAACGGAACCGGAAATACATATGTTACCGCCGGTTATTTCGGGGTTGGAACAACCAGTCCGGCGGAGCTGTTGGATGTGAACGGGCGGTTGCGCTTGGCGCAGACCACCGCGCCCGCGGATATCGCCAACAAGCTCTACAATGTTTCGGGCAATTTGGTTTGGAACGGCGTCAATCTTACCGCGGGCGGCACTTTGCCCGTCGGTACCGAAGGCCAACTGCTCTACAACAACAACGGCGCGTGGACCGCGTTTAACGGAATGTATTGGGATGACGAAAACAGCCGGCTGGGCATCGGCACGACAACGCCAAGCCAAGCGTTGGATGTCGCTGGGACTATAAGAACAACGGGAAGTGTTTATACAAACTCTGGGAGCGGTGTTTTAACAAATCTCAAAGTTGGAAATCTTGCGGCGAATGGTTATTTTTCTCTTGTGTCAAACAATACGGAACAGGTGCGCATTGACAGTTCCGGCAATGTGGGGATCGGCACGACCAGTCCCGGATACACATTGGATGTGAACGGCACATTTAACGCCAGTGCCACTTCCACCTTCGCGGGAAGAGTGGGTATCGGGACGACGACGCCGGTCACAGCTTTACAGGTAGTCGGAGATGTTAGAGTGGGGGGTAGTACGAATAAAGTGTATTACAACACAGTAAATACTTATATTGGCAGTGATGTAAATAATGAATTGACTGCGCAAGGTTATAATAAATTGAGCCTTAAAACACATAGTTCAGCAACAGACGGATATATAAGTTTCTTGCCTAAGGGGGTGGAACAAGTACGAATCGATAGTACGGGCAATGTCGGTATCGGGACGATTGCGCCGGGATACACGCTGGATGTGAACGGAGGGTTCCGTGTCGGGAATGCCACCTCAACCGCGGGCATTGTGTTTGACCCGAGCACCGGCAATGTAGGTATCGGGACGACCGCGCCGGGATACACGCTGGATGTGAACGGCACATTTAACGCCAGCGCCACTTCCACCTTCGCGGGAAGAGTGGGCATCGGCACGACGGCACCGACACGTGAATTAGATGTAGTGGGAGCTATTATGGCTTCTGCCGCTGTTTATGCTACGGGAGGTGGTGCCTACTTAAATTCATCTGGCGTTATGGGGATAGGTTCTAATGGTTTTCAAGTTGGGAGCACATATGCTTCGGGTGATTTTAAATTGTATGCTGGTAATACAGAATGGATGAGAATTTCAAGTACCGGCAATGTGGGCATTGGCACGACGGGACCCCTTGGTAGGCTTGATTCTCACGCTACGGTGACCAGTGGCGCGAGCGGTTCAAGTATTGTTGCGAGCGATGATACGGCTTACGCCGCTGGTGTTGGCGGGATGATTACTTTTACTGGAAAATATACTAGCGGCGGGTCTTTCTTGGACGGCGCTCCTTATATTAGAGGATACAAAGTTAACGCGACAGATGGAGATTATAGTTTTGGTTTGAAATTTGGCACACGAAACAACGGTGAAAGTGCTGCGACAAGAATGACCATAGATAATCTCGGTAATGTCGGCATCGGCACGACGAGTCCGGCGGAGTTGCTGGATGTGAACGGGCGGTTGCGGTTGGCGCAGACCACCGCGCCGGAAACGATTGCCGACAAGCTCTACAATGTTTCGGGCAATTTGGTTTGGAACGGCGTCAATCTCACCGCGGGCGGCGCCCTGCCTTCGGGCGCGGAAGGCCAACTGCTCTACAACAACGCCGGCGCGTGGACCGCGTTCTCCGGCCTGCATTGGGATGATACCAACAGCCGGCTAGGTATTGGTACGACGAGTCCGGAGTATACATTGCAGGTCGGTACCGGGTTCGCTGCAGGTGCTACGGGGAGCATAAATGTGGTGGGCGCTATAACGGCAAAGACTTCGTCGCTGGGGGGTTTTGCTGGTGCGCAACTTTTAACTGGCCAATTACAGCTTGGTTCGGGGTCAGCATTGGCTGATGTAATAATCGCTCGTCAGTCTAATGGAGACCTTTCTTTTTCGGCCAGTAGCACCGAAGCAATGCGAATTTCGAGTGCCGGCAATGTCGGCATCGGGACGACGAGTCCGGGGAACCCACTTGAGGTTGTTAGAGGTGCTGCGGGTGCAGAAACGACTATTCTCCAGTTGCGTTCTAACTTTGCAACAGCGAATACAGCCACGACTCTGAAATTTACTAACAGCGCCACAACTGGTGCGGGTTACGGTTCTTCCGAGCTAACTTCATTAAGAGAGTCTGGTGGCGGAACTGTATTTATGTTGAAGACTGGGAAAACTGATGGCTCAATGAGTGAAAGGTTAAGAATAGATAATAGCGGAAATGTTGGCATTGGGACGACCAGTCCGGCGGAAATGTTGGATGTGAACGGGCGGTTGCGGTTGGCGCAGACCACCGCGCCGGAAACGATTGTCGACAGGCTCTACAATGTTTCGGGCAATTTGGTTTGGAACGGCGTCAATCTTACCGCGGGCGGCGCTTTGCCTTCGGGCGCGGAAGGCCAACTGCTCTACAACAACGCCGGCGCGTGGACCGCGTTTTCCGGCTTGTATTGGGATGATACCAACTCGCGCCTGGGCATCGGCACGACGGAACCGTTAGGTCAACTTCATGTAGTTAATAATGGTACCACCGCGCAAATCGGGGTTGATACATACAGCAATATCGCCTCAGCTGGATCGCAATTTTTTTTCCGCCGTTATGGAGGTACTGTTTCAGAACCTTTGGCTTTGAGCACTGGGGACAGAATGGGGTTCTTTGGCTGGGGCGGTTGGGATGGCACAGCGTTGGCTAATAACGCAGGGATATTTGGTTATGCCGCCGAATCATTTACTACCAGCGCTCACGGGGTATATATTGGTTTTGAAACCACAGCTTTGGGAAGCACATCAAGGACGGAGAAATTGCGATTAAATTCTACGGGTGGTCTTTCTTTGGGTAATGGTTATGTTGGTACTGATCCGGGGGCAGGGTCAATGATAATTCAGGGCAATGTGGGTATCGGGATCACGAGTCCTGCCGCAACGCTTCATGTGGCAGCTCCTAGTACTACAGCTGCTTCTTTAACTTGGGGTGCGACTGCTGGAACTATATTTAGATCAGAGGGATCTGAACTAGCCATGGGGTTGTTAAATGCCAGCCCTTACCCTTATTGGATACAAGCGCGCACCAGCGGTAATACTACTCGGGATATTGCCTTACAACCATTAGGCGGCAATGTCGGCATTGGGACGACGACGCCGGGATCAACGCTACATGTTAATAATACCGCCGTAACAGATACAACGCTTTTAACTTTGGAATCCGATATTAATAATGTAGGTGAGTATAATCAATTGTTATTTAAAGTTGTTAATGGCTTTTCTTATGGGGCGATTAGGAATTATATTAGCGCGAGCGGAAAGGGATCACTGGCATTTTTTGGTGGGGGTGATTCGGGTATAACAAGCGAAATTGTAAGAATGGACGGAAGCACCGGTAATGTCGGCATCGGCACGACGAGTCCGGCGGAGTTGCTGGATGTGAATGGGCGCCTGCGCTTGGCGCAAACCACCGCGCCGGCAACGACAACCGACAAGCTCTACAATGTTTCGGGCAATTTGGTTTGGAACGGGGTTAATCTCACCGCGGGCGGCGCCCTGCCTTCGGGCGCGGAAGGCCAACTGCTCTACAACAACGCCGGCGCGTGGACCGCGTTTGATGGAATGTATTGGGATAATGCCACCAACAGGCTGGGCATCGGCACGACCGCGCCGGGGGACAAGTTGGATGTTGCCGCGGGGAATTTGGATTTGGATAACACTACCAATACCAACCAGTTCGGGATGATCACCAAAAACGGTGCAATATTTTTGCACAATTTTGAGTATGGCAATAATGGAATAGTTACGCCCAGCGGCGATAATCTTTTTTTGGGGTCAGGTGCCGGTAATTTAACGACAGGGAGCACCGCGTCGAATGTTAATCAGTCATCTTTTCTTGTTGGTATAGGAAGCAGTTCTCTTAGGGATAATACTACCGGTTATAATAACATTGCCGTCGGACGCTATTCCCTTCGCTATAATACTTCGGGATATTATA
Source organism: Candidatus Nealsonbacteria bacterium DGGOD1a (assembly GCA_022530585.1). NCBI lineage: Bacteria > Candidatus Nealsoniibacteriota > Candidatus Nealsonbacteria bacterium DGGOD1a. The sequence goes on along the minus strand of CP092821.1, from coordinate 797,810 downwards.
ATACTGCGCTTGGAACCAACTCCTTGCTAAACAACACTACTGGCGCGTATAATTCGGCTTTTGGCAATAATGCCGGCAGATATATTTCCGATGGTTCTGATAATAATAAAACATCTGGTTATTCAATTTACTTGGGAACAAACACTAAAGCGTTGGCCGATGGCGATACTAATGAAATTGTTATTGGTTATAATGCTACGGGAGCCGGTTCTGACAGCGTAGTGCTGGGTAATGATTCAATCACTAAAACAATATTGAAAGGCAATATTGGCATCGGCACGACAACGCCGGCGGAGTTGTTGGATGTGAACGGGCGGTTGCGGTTGGCGCAGACCACCGCGCCGGAAACGATTGTCGACAGGCTCTACAATGTTTCGGGCAATTTGGTTTGGAACGGCGTCAATCTTACCGCGGGCGGCGCTCTGCCTTCGGGCGCGGAAGGCCAACTGCTCTACAACAACGCCGGCGCGTGGACCGCGTTTGACGGAATGTATTGGGATGATACCAACAGCCGCCTGGGCATCGGCACGACAACGCCGAATTACAAGTTTAATGTTGCCGGGGCAAATTCCAGCACGGATATCGGCGACGCGAGTTTGCTGGGGATCGTGAATACCGATACCACCGCCAACAATACCATCGGTCTTGCTTTCGGGCAGGCGAATTTAAGCGGCGCGGTGCAAACCGTTGCCGGCATTGATTTGGTGGGCGTGAGCCATGCGGATGGAGCGCAAAGCGGCGCGCTGGCATTCGCGACAAGAAACGCGGGAAGCTGGGACGAACGCCTGCGCATTGATTCTTCCGGCAATGTCGGGATTGGGACGACGAGTCCAGTGCAGAAACTTGATGTAGTAGGAACTATATATTCACGCGCGGCAACAACTATTGGCCAAACAGTTGAACAGATTCGTATGGGAAGATCGGACTCCGATGTTCGCTATAATTCAATCTATTCAAACGGTCTTCAGGGCGGTGGAGGTGCGGCAAATAATATGCAATTTAGGGTACATGATGGAGGTGTTGCGCCTTTTACTGGGCAAACAACGGTAATGACTCTTTTAGGTAACGGCAATGTCGGCATCGGCACGACGAGTCCGGCGGCGGGGTATAAGTTGGATGTGGCCGGGAATATCAATTCGGCGCAGACGGTTAATCAGGAAACCTATCCGTCGATTAACGCGTCGCAAACCGCGTCTGATTTGCAGGACGGTTCGGCGTTCACCGGCACGGACGCGACAATGGCGACAATGTATCAGGCGGTGCAATTTACCGCCAGCGACGCGCACACAATGGGTGATTTCACCGTCAGGGTTAAGGAAAGCGCGGATATTACCAATACCACGGCAACTCTCACCGGCTACATTTACGCCGATGACGGCGGTTCGCCGTCAAAACCAACCGGGGCCGCGCTGGCGACAGGCAATAGCGTTAAATTCGGCACGCTCACAACAAGTTATCAAATCTTGTCGATGGGCACGAGCTACACGATGGTAAGCGGGACAAAATACTGGCTGGTGTTGAAATATAGCGCCGCGCCGACGGGCGGGAACATTATTTTGGATTCGGATGCGTCGTCAAATATGGGCGCGACTTCTGCCGACGGCGCCAGCTGGACGAATACCGATGTTCGCCTGCGCTATGTGATTCGGGGAAGAACCTATTACGCGGGTAATTTCTTTTCCACGAACAGCTATGGTGTCCGTGGCGGTTCCACGAACAGCTTTGGCGTTTACGGCAATTCCACGAACAGCTATGGCATTTATGGCAGTTCTACGAACAACTATGGCATTTATGGCCTTTCCGCGAACAATGTTGGTGTTTACGGCGGTTCCACGAATGGCTATGGCGTTTACGGCAATTCCACGAACAGCTTTGGTGTTTACGGCGGTTCCACGAATGGCATTGCCGGGTATCTGTCCATCAATCCCGCTACCACCGATACCGTGGCGGAGGTTTTGCGCTTGCGGCGGCAAACTTCGGGCACGGCGGCGGACGGCATTGGCGGGTTAATTAATTTTTACGCCGAAGACAGCGCGGGGACGGATGAGCTCACGGGCCGGATTGGCAATCTTTTGACCACGGCAACATCGGGGAGTGAAACATCGGCATTGACTTTCTGGACCAGAACGGGCGGGGCGGCGATTGCCGAACGCCTGCGCATCGACGGGGCCGGCAATGTGGGGATTGGGACGCTTGCCGGCGAGGGCAATCGCGCGGTGTATTCGGATGCCGACGGCGTATTGACCAATTCATCGTCGGATATCCGGCTGAAAATCAATATCGGATCGATTGCCGACGAGATGGATGTGATCGGAAATTTGAGCAAACTGCGCGGCATTTATTATAACTGGGACACTTCTCTGGACGCGGCCAAGAATCTTGGTGCCCAGCGCGAGATCGGTATGATCGCGCAGGAAGTGCAGGCGGTGATGCCCGAACTTGTCGGCCAAAACGCCAGCGGCTATCTGTCGCTTGATTATCCCAAATTCACCGCCTATCTGTTGGAAGTGGCCAAAGCCCAGCAATCGCGGATTGACAATATAAGTTTGCAGTTGACCGAACAAGGGTTGATAAATTCCACCACGACTGTTGATTCGGCGGAAGAATCCGAAAACAGTTTGCTGGCCAAGGTGAGAAATATCTTGGAATCTTTGGGGCTGGCGATTTATGATGGCGCGGCCAGCTTGCGAAGGGTGGTGGTGGAAACTTTCAGCGCCAAGACCGCGCGGGTCGAGCAATTGGAAATGGTGGATAAAGCGACCGGAGAAGTCTATTGCACTTGGATCGAGAATGGCGTTTGGGAAAAAACCGAGGGGGCTTGCGGCGACGAACCGGCCCAAAATACGGGATCAAGCGAATCGCCGGAGACAGGTTCCGCCGCCGGAAATTTGGAAAATAACAATGGCCAATCTTCAAACGAAGGCGATCCTGCGCCCGCTGGCGATTCTGTCGAGAACACGGGGTCTTCCGATAGCGCCGATGACGAGGAAGGCGCGGCGGAAGACGAAAATGACAAAAGCGATGCGGCAAGCGAAGCGGCGCAAGAAACGATTGATCCCGCCGCGGACGGCGAAGAGTTGGAAGAGGAGGAAACCGCGGACGATACAGTTTCGGAAGAAGTATCTGGAGAAGAAGTATCTGGAGAAGAAGTATCCGAAGAAGAAATATCCGAATCTGTCGGAGGGAGCGAAGATGTCTCCGAAAGCGGGGAAAGCCTTTAACGCGATTTCGAAGGTTTCAAAGGTCTAACCTTCGCGCCACAAAATTAAAGGGGTCTATCCCTCGTTACCGCGAGGGTTAGACCCCTTTAATTTTAGATCTGGCGAAGCGGTTGTTTCCGGGAAGTAACCCCTCACTGGGGTTTGTATTTTAAGGGTCTATCCCCTGTGTAATCGCAGGGGTTAGACCCTGGCAAGAAAGCATTCGGGGTGAATTTCAAGGGTCTAACCCTCGCATTAACGAGGGATAGACCCTTGAAATTCCGTTCCCAGTGAGGGATTGCTCCGGGAAAGTTTGACTTTTGTTTTTTAATGTGGTAATTATATTCTGTTTGGGGGATATATAACTCCAAAATTTTTAATTTTGATTTTTTAATTTTAAATTTGTTAAGATGGCAACCATTCATCAACTGATAAAACACAAAAGGACGAAGCGCGTGCATAAAACCAAATCGCCGGCGCTGGCGTTTGGTTTCAACACTTTGAAAAATCGGGGCCGGAATTACAGTTCGCCTTTGAAGCGCGGCATTTGCACCAAAGTGTTTACTTCGACTCCCAAGAAACCGAATTCGGCGTTGCGCAAGGTGGCCAGGGTGAAGCTCACCAACGGCATGGAAGTCACGGCTTATATCCCGGGCGAAGGCCACAAATTGCAAGAACATTCCATCGTTTTGATTCGCGGCGGCCGCGTGAAAGATTTGCCGGGCGTGCGCTACCATATCGTGCGCGGCAAGCTTGATTGCACCGGAGTGGAAAAACGCAAGCAGGAGCGTTCCAAGTACGGAGTCAAAAAGGGCAAGTAAAAATTTCTAATTTCGAATCTCGAATATCGAAACTCGAAACAAGCACGAATTTTCAAATTTCGAAACGAATTCAATACCCGTTTTGAACATTATAATTTTGAACATTCGGATTTGTTTCGGATTTCGAGCTTCGTGTTTCGAATTTAGCTTATTATGAGCGGCAAGAAAAATACAAAAAAAGAAATTGCTCCGGACGCGATTTATAACAGCGTTTTAATTTCCCAGATCATTAATCACATAATGAAAAAGGGCAAGAAGAACGCGGCCAAGAAGATCGTTTACGGCGCTTTGGATATAATGAAAGAGAAAACCCAGAAAGATCCGCTGGAAGTTTTCAATTTGGCTTTGGAAAACGCCCGCCCGCTTTTGGAAGTTAAATCCCAGCGCGTCGGCGGCGCGACCTATCAAGTGCCCAAACCGGTGGTCAAGGAAAGGGGACAGGCGCTGGCGGTTCGCTGGCTGCTTGAATCGGCGCGCAAAAAGAAGGGCCAGCCGATGAAGATCAAATTGGCCGAGGAGCTGATCGGCGCGGCCAATAACACGGGCGTGGCCATCAAGAAAAAAGAGGATACGCACCGTATGGCCGAGGCAAACCGAGCGTTCGCACATTTCAAGTTTTAATTTTAAAAGAAAAAACGGAAAGGCGGACATCGCCTTTCCGTTTTTTGCGGAATATTATTAAATTTAAAATTGAAAAATCAAAATGGAAAATGACAACGCAGAGTTGTAAAATGTCCATATCGCGGCATTTTTAAATTTTGCATTGTCATTTTGATTTTTGATTTTTACATTTTGTATTTTTATGGCAAGACTTGCTCCAATTGAAAAATATCGCAATTTCGGCGTAATCGCTCATATCGATGCCGGCAAAACCACCACATCCGAGCGGATTTTGTTTTACACCGGCTTGTCGCACAAGATCGGCGAGGTGCACGAAGGCGCGGCCATTATGGACTGGATGGCGCAGGAGCGCGAGCGCGGCATTACCATCACTTCGGCGGCAACGACCTGTTTCTGGTCTCCGGGCGAATATTTAAGCAAGCAGAAAACCAACGAACACCGTTTTAATATTATCGATACCCCCGGACACATCGACTTTACCGCCGAAGTGCAGCGCGCTTTGCGCGTTCTGGACGGCGCGGTGGTGGTGTTTGACGGCGTCGCGGGTGTCCAGCCGCAATCCGAGACCGTATGGCGCCAGGCAGACAAATATTCCGTGCCGCGCATCTGTTTCATCAATAAGATGGATAGGACAGGCGCCAGCTTTGAACGCAGTTTGCAGTCCATTTGGAAAAAATTGAACAAAAACGCCGTGGCCGCGAATATTCCGATCGGAGAAGAAAGCGCGTTGAGCGGCGTGGTTGATCTGCTGACGATGAAAGCGGTGCGTTTTAACGGCGATAACGGCCAAGATGTGGTTGAGGAAGAAATTCCGGCGGATATGGTGGAAATGGCCAATGAATGGCGCGCCAAATTGATTGAAAAGATCGTGGCGGAAGATGAAACTTTAATGAACAGCTATCTGGCCGGGGAAGAAATCGCTTTGAACGATCTGCGCCGGGTTTTGCGCGCGGCCACGATGAAGGGAACGATCATTCCGGTATTTTATGGTTCGTCCCTGAAAAACACCGGCGTTCAGCCGGTGCTTGACGCGGTTTGCCATTACTTGCCCAGTCCTTTGGATTTGCCGCCGGTGAAAGGTATGGAGGTGAAGGGCGAGGCCGAAGTTTTGCGCGGACCTTCCGACGATGAACCGTTCACGGCGCTGGCGTTTAAAGTGGCGGCGGATCCGTATGTCGGGACGCTGACATTCTTCCGGGTTTATTCGGGTTATTTGAAAAAAGGGTCCTATGTTTTAAACACGACCACGGGAGAGAAGGAAAGGATCGGCCGTTTGTTGCGGATGTATGCCAATGACCGTACCGAGATCGATGATGTGTATGCCGGCGATATTGCCGCGACCGTTGGCTTGAAAAACACTTCCACCGGGCACACCCTTTCCGACGAAAACCATCCGATCATTCTTGAAAAGATTACTTTTCCGGAGCCGGTTATTTCGATTCGCATCGAGCCCAAAACCAAAGCCGATCAGGAGAAGATGGGTTTCGCGTTGAAGAAGCTGTCCGATGAGGATCCGACTTTCCGCGTGGAAACCGACCAGGAAACAAACGAGATTATTATCCGCGGCATGGGCGAATTGCATCTGGATATTTTGGTTGATCGGATGCGCCGCGAATTTAAAGTTGAAGCCAATGTGGGACGCCCGCAGGTGGCATACAAAGAAACCATCAAAACCAATTCCGAAGCGCAGGGTAAATTCGTCAAGCAATCCGGCGGCCGCGGCCAGTACGGCGATGTATGGATCAGGCTCGAGCCCAAGGAACGCGGCGAAGGATTTGAATTCGCGGACGAGATCAAAGGCGGCGTCATTCCCAAAGAATATATCAAACCGACCGAGAAAGGCATTGAGGAAGCCATGGCCAAGGGCGTGGTGGCCGGTTATCCGATGGTGGATATGAAAGCGACGCTATACGACGGTTCGTTCCACGAAGTTGATTCGTCGGAAATGGCGTTTAAGATTGCCGGCTCGATGGCGTTGCAAACCGCGGCCAGAAAAGCCAATCCGATATTGCTTGAACCGATAATGAAATTGGAGGTGACGATTCCCGAAGAATTTTTCGGAGATGTGATCGGCGATCTGTCGTCGCGCCGCGGCAAGATTGAAAATTCCGACGACCAGATGGAAAGCAAAATCATCAATGTGAAAGTGCCGCTGGCGGAAATGTTCGGTTATGCCACGAATCTGCGTTCGCTGACGCAGGGCCGGGGAACATTCACGATGGAATTCGACCATTACGAAGAAGTTCCCGGCAATGTCGCCCAAGAAGTTATTTCGGGGAAGAGGAAGTAAATTAAAACAATTTCGAATATCGAATATCGAAATTCGAAACAAGCACGAATTTTTAAATTTTCAAAACGAATTTAATGCCCGTTTTGAGCATTATAATTTTGAAAATTCGGATTTGTTTCGGATTTCGTGCTTCGGGTTTCGGATTTTTCGCAAGGGATTTGACTTTTTCCCGAAAATGAGTAAAATAAGATTGTTGCGATTTTTTGTATTTTTTAATTTAAGTTTTTAACTATATTTATAACAAAAAACCTATGGCAGAAAAAGAAAAATTCGTCAGAGGCAAATCTCATTTGAACATTGGCACCATCGGCCATGTCGACCATGGCAAGACCACTTTGAGCGCGGCGATTTTGCATTCCTTAAACTTGAAAGGAAACAAGGTGGCGATGAAGTCAATCGATCAGATCGATTCGGCTCCCGAAGAGAAACAGCGCGGCGTGACGATTAACATCGCGCATTTGGAGTATGAGACCGACAAAAGACACTATGCCCACATTGATTGCCCGGGACATGCCGATTACATCAAAAATATGATCACCGGCGCGGCGCAGATGGATGGCGGTATTTTGGTGGTTTCCGCCAATGACGGCGCGATGCCGCAAACCCGCGAGCACATTTTGCTGGCGCACCAAGTCGGTTTGCCGTCCTTGGTGGTGTTTCTGAACAAATGCGATATGGTGGATGATCCGGAAATGATTGATTTGGTGGAATCCGAAGTGCGTGAATTATTGAAGAAATACCATTTCCCCGGAGATGAAATTCCTTTCGTGCGCGGGTCCGCGCTGAAAGCGCTTGACGCGAAAACCGTTGATGATCCGGCGGTGAAACCGATCCTTGATTTAATGAATAAAGTTGACGAGTATATCCCCGAGCCGGTGCGCGACACCGACAAGCCTTTCCTGATGGCCGTGGAAGATGTGTTTTCGATCGCCGGCCGCGGAACCGTGGCAACGGGCAGAATCGAACGCGGCATCGTGCATGCCAACGAAGAAATTGAATTGGTTGGCATCAAACCCACCTCCAAGAGCACGGCGGTTTCGATCGAAATGTTCCAGAAAATTTTGGATGAGGGCCGGGCGGGCGACAATGTGGGTATTTTGTTGCGCGGATTGAAAAAGGAAGATGTTGAACGCGGCCAGGTGCTTGCCAAGACCGGCTCGATCACTCCCCACACCGAATTCGCTTCCGAAGTTTACATTTTGACCAAGGAAGAAGGCGGCCGCCACACTCCGTTCTTCAGCGGTTACAAGCCACAGTTTTATGTTCGCACCTGCGATGTGACCGGCGAGGTAACTTTGAATCCCGGAGTTGAAATGGTGATGCCCGGCGATACGGTCACTTTCAATGTGAAATTGATCAATCCGATCGCGCTGGAAGAGAAATCCAAATTCGCCATCCGCGAAGGCGGCAAAACCGTGGGTGCGGGCGTGGTAACCAAGATAGTAAAGTAAGCCAAAGCCGGTATCGCGTATGATTAATCTCGCGATTAACAAAACTTTTAAAAGGAAATTCCAAAAGCAAATTTAATGGAATTGCAGACAAATGGCATCAACGATTACAAAGAAAAATAAAGAGATCAAGGAAACTTCCAGGCCCAAATTGAGGATTAAGCTTCGGGCATACGATCACAAGGTGGTTGATAATTGCACCAAGCAGATCATTGAGACGATAAATCGTTATGGCGCCGAGATTCTTGGGCCGATACCGCTTCCGATCGAGATTCACAAATACACCGTGAACCGGTCGACATTTGTCCATAAAGACGCGCGGGAGCAATTCGAGATTCGGGTGCACAAGCGTTTGCTGGACATCGTGAATCCGACGCCCAAGGTCATTGATTCGCTTCGGAATCTCACTTTGCCGGCGGGCGTGGATATTGAGATTAAAATGTAATCGTAATAATCGCTTTTGGATTCGGTATATTGAAATCAAATATTAAAGAAATAGCCATAGTTGGGACCGGGCTATGCCCGGTTTTCCATTGTTAAACTGCCAACATGAAATTCATTTTAGGAAAAAAAATCGGAATGACGGAGATCTTCGCCGCCGGCGGCAAAAGGATGCCGGTTACGATGATCGAGGCCGGACCTTGCCGGGTGACGCAATTAAAGACCAAGGAAAACGACGGTTACGCGGCGGTGCAGTTGGGATTTGGCGATATTGATTCAAAGCGCGTCAAAAAGAGCCAGGCGGGAAAGCCGTTTCGGACCATTAAAGAATATCGGGGCGTTGACGGCGGTTTGGATTTGAAAGCCGGCGATTCGGTCAAGGTGGACAGTTTCAAAGAGGGAGATGTCATTAAAGTTTCCGGCCTTTCCAAAGGCAAGGGTTTCCAGGGGGCGGTTAAAAAGCATGGTTTTAAAGGAAGACTTTCCTGCACGCACGGTACCAAGCACGAATTGCGCAATGTCGGTTCGGTGGGAATGGGCGGCGCGGCGATCCGCAAAGGGAAGAAGATGCCGGGACGGATGGGCGTTGACCGGGTTACCGTGAAAAATTTGAAAATCGTGATGGTTGACGCGGAAAAGAATTTGATGGCAATTTTGGGCGCGGTTCCGGGAAGAAAAGGAACATTATTGGAAATACGCGGATAAAATCCGAAGCACGAAATTCGAATGTTCGAAACAAATTCGAATTTTCAAATATCGAATGACCGAAACGGAATTCCAGTTTTAAACATTCGAATTTTGAAAATTAGAAAATTGTTTCGGATTTCGAACATTCGATATTCGAAATTATTAAGTTTTATGCAAGTTACGACATACAATCAAAAAGGGGAAGCCGCGGGGACGATTGAACTTCCGAAAGATTTGTTCGAAGTCAAGATGAACCGGGATTTGGTTTATCAGGTGGCGACGACCCAGATGAATAACCGGCGGCAGTCAACGGCGCATACGAAAGGCAGGGGCCAAGTATCCGGCGGCGGCAAGAAACCGTGGAGGCAGAAGGGTACCGGCCGCGCGCGCCAGGGATCGATCAGATCGCCGCAATGGCGCCATGGAGGAGTGGTTTTTGGCCCGACCAATGAAAAGATTTACGGCGGAAAAATCAACAAGAAAATGAGACGAAAAGCCTTGGCGATGATATTGACGGCCAAAGTTTCGGCCAATTCGCTGTTCTTTTTGGAAAGTTTGGCGGTCAGCCAGCCCAAAACCAAAGAAATGCTCCGAGTTTTGGAAAGCGTCAGAAAAGTCAACGATAATTTCAAAAAGGGAAAGATAATGATCGCATTGCCCGCGGCGGCCAAAAACGAAATTTTGGCGAGCCGCAATCTTGCCGATGTGAAAACGATTGAAGCGGCCAAGCTCAATGTTCTTGATTTGTTGAATACCAAATGTTTGTTGATGCCGGTGGGAGCGATCAGCGATATTGGCGCGATCGCGGCCAAAAAGCCGGCCGAAAGCAAGAAAAAGGAAGCGGTAAAGATCGTCAAAACCGTGAAGAAACCCGTGAATAAAAAGAAATAGTTATGGCAATCACCGACATATTCAAAAAAGAGGGCGGCAAATATTCCGGCGTTAAAAAAGGCGCGGCGGTAAAAAAAGAAAAAAAAGCCGTCGCCGCCAAAACGGGCGAGAGCGTTAAAACCGTTCGCAAGGTCAGCGGACAGGCAATGCGGGTTTTGGAACACGCGCATGTGACCGAAAAGGCTTCAAAGCTTGTGAAAATCAACCAGTATGTTTTCAAGGTGGCAAGCGGCGCGAACAAAAAAGAAGTTGCCCGCGCGGTTGGGAATTATTACGGAGTGGAAGTCACGGGCGTGAATGTGGTGAATGTCCCCGGCAAGCGGCGCCGGCGCGGCCGCGGAATTGTCACGGAACCGGGCTATCGCAAGGCGATCGTGAAAATCAAGGAAGGCCAGAGCATTGAAGTTTTGCCCAAATAGAAAAAGCGCGAAGCTAAAAGCGAAAAGCGCGAAGTGAAAATACGAATTCGAATTCTTCCTTTACGCTTAAAGTTTATATATGAAAACCCAATTATCCAAAAAAAGGCCGGAAAAGCATTTGCTGAGGCCGTTAAAAAGCAAGGCCGGCAGGAATTTTTCCGGTCGGATCACGGTTCGCCATCGCGGCAGCGGCGTCAAAAGGATGTACCGCGTGGTTGATTTTGGACAGGAAAAATTCGGAATCGCGGGAAAAGTGATCGCCATGGAATACGATCCGAACCGCACCGCGTATCTGGCATTGGTGAAATACGATGACGGGGACCGGCGCTATATTTTGGCGGCCGACGAATTGGCGGCGGGGGCAGACATCATTTGCGGCGAAACCGCGGCGATTAAAACCGGCAATCGCGTAATGTTGAAAAATATTCCGGTCGGCACCGAAGTTTTTAATATCGAATTACAGCCCGGAAAAGGCGGGAAGATGGTAAGGTCCGCCGGATCGGCGGCGCGGGTGATGGCCACCGAAGGCCAATTCGTCCAATTGCAGATGCCTTCCAAAGAAGTGAGGAAAGTGCCGGCGGAATGTTACGCGTCGATCGGCAAGGCTTCGCATCCGGAATACCGATTCGAGAATTATCATACCGCGGGCGCGATGAGAAGGAAAGGATGGCGGCCGACGGTGCGCGGTTCGGTGATGAATCCCTGCGACCATCCGCATGGCGGCGGCGAGGGACGGACGGGTATCGGATTGAGGCATCCCAAGACTCCGTGGGGCAAACCGGCAATGGGCGTCCGGACCCGCAATCCGAGAAAGTGGACCAGCAAGTTAATTGTTAAACGAAGAGCGAAATAAATAAAAGCACGAAATCCGAAGCACGAAATCCGAAACAAACCCGAATTTTCAAATAATCAAACTGAATTTCATATTTCGAATTTCGATATTCGATATTCAAATTTAGAAAAAATATGGCACGAAGCTTAAAAAAAGGTCCTTTCGTGGACGAGAAGTTAATGGAAAAAGTCAAAAAGGGCGGCATCGCGGTTATTAAGACTTGGTCGCGCCGGAGCACGATTGTTCCCGAAATGATCGGGCTGGCGTTCGCGGTTCATAACGGCAAAGAATTCATTTCGGTCAAGCCCAATGAAGAAATGGTGGGGCATAAGCTGGGAGAATTTTCTCCGACGACCAAATTCCATCGCCACGGCGGGAAGATGCAAAAGGATCTTGAAGCCAAGCAGGCGAGCGCCGGAGCGGCAACCGTCGCGGCATCGACAAAGAAGAAATAGAGAAAGCGCGAAGCTAAAAGCTGAAAAATCAAAATCAAGGAATAATATATCGTTAAAATTTTCATTTTCCCGCCAGAGGCGGGTGCGCCTCAGGCGCAGATATTTAAATTTTGATTTATTAATATGGCAATCACGGTAAAATTACGAAATTTAAAGATCACCGCCCGGAAAGTGAGGATGGTGGCGGATCTGGTGAGATATAAATCGACGACCGAGGCCGAAGCGATTTTGAGATTTACCGCCAAGAAGGCCAGTTTGCCGATATTGAAGCTTTTGCAATCGGCAATGGCGACGGCGAAGAATACTTATAAATTGGATCCGAATAATTTTTATATTGATCGATTGATGGTCAACGACGGCCCGATGTCGGAAAGAGTTTTTCCCAGATCGCGCGGCCGCGCCGACAAACTGCAAAAAAGAACGGCCCATATCACGATGATACTTAAAGAAAAGTTAAAAGTTGAAAAATCAAAAATCAAAATCAAAGAATAATTATATATCGAAATTTTTCAAAGAAAAATTTTAAATCGATAATTTTTATTTTCCCGCCAGAGGCGGGTGCGCCTCAGGCGCAGATATTTAAATTTTAAATTTGCTATTATGGCTCACAAGGTTCACCCAAAAGGATTCAGAATAAAAGATAGCTCGGGATGGTATTCCCGCGGTTATTACGAAAAGAAATTTCCCGCGATGTTGGAAGAAGATTTTCTGATACGCCAATTCCTTCACAAGCGCCTCGCGGGCATCGGCATTTCCGAGGTCGAGATCGACCGGTTTCCCGGCAAAATGAATGTGATAATTTCATGCGTGCGCCCGGGTCTTATTATCGGCCGCCAGGGGCAAGGGATCGAGGAGTTGCGGAAGAAATTGGAGAAATTGATTTTCAAGGGCGCGAAAACCGGCAAAACAAAAAAGAACGGCGCGGATTTGCGCGTTGAAATCAGAGAAATCACGAATCCTTGGGCGTCGGCGGCTTATATCGGCCAATCAATCGCGGCGCAAATCGAGAAGCGGATGCCTTATTTGAAGGTTCTGAAACAATCGATAGAGAAGGCTATGGGTTCGCGGGATGTGCAGGGAGTGAGGGTTCAGGTGGCGGGAAGGTTGAACGGTGTTGAAATCGCGCGCACGGCGTGGCTTGGCAAGGGGCGTTTGCCGCGGCAAACCATTAGGGCCGATATTGATTACGAGCTGACCGAAGCGCATTGCACCTACGGCGTTATCGGAATAAAAGTGTGGGTGTACAAAGGGGAAAAGCTGTAAAAAATTAAAAGTTAAAAAATCAAAGATCAAAATTAAGGAAAATATATATCGTTGAAATTGTAAACAATTTCAACACAACAATCTTGCATTTTGATATTTAAATTTTGAATTATCAGTATGTCGATTTTAATGCCGAAAAAAGTTAAGCATCGCAAATGGCAGAAGGGCCGCCGCCGCGGTATCGGTCTTTCGTACCGCGGAGCCGAGTTGAATTACGGCAGTTTCGGTTTGAAAGCGCTTGAGGAAAAATGGATTTCTTCGCGCCAGATCGAGGCGGGCCGCCGGGCGATTTTAAGATATTTGAAGAAGGGCGGCAAGCTTTGGATCAGAATATTCCCGGACAAGCCGGTAACCAGCAAAGGCGAAGAAGTGCCTTTGGGCGGCGGCAAGGGAGGAGTCGACCATTACGCTTTTGTGGTGAAACCCGGACGCTTGATGTTCGAGCTGGATGGCGTTAAAGAAGATATCGCCCGCGAGGCGCTTGAGAAAGCCGGCGATAAATTGCCGATCAAAACCAGATTTGTCAAAAAAGAATTCTAAGGTCTTTTCCACAAATAACTTCCCCATCTTGCTTCCATATTCGCCCCATCTTTCGTTTTTCTTCGGTCGCAAGATTTTCAATGTAGCCATTGCTACATCTCAAATCTTGCTCGGTCGGAAAAAACGAAATCTGGGACAAATCTGATAACCAATCTAAGGAACTTATTTGTGGAAGAGCCCTAAGCATATTGAAATCACATAAAATGAAAACTTCCGAATTGCGCCAAAAAAATAAACAAGAATTAGCCGTGATACTGGATGAAAAACTTGCCAAGCTGGCCGAGTTGAGATTTGATTTGTCGGCGGGCAAAGTGAAGAATTTGAAAGAAGTCCGGCAGATAAAGCTGGATGTCGCGCGAATAAAAACTTTGCAAAACGAAACCATAGAAAATTAAAAGTTAAAAAATCAAAGATCAAAATCAAGGAAGATATATAGTTAAAATTTTCAAGGAAAATTTCAACACAACAATTTTACATTTTGATATTTAAATTTTGAATTAGATATGAAGCATCAATTAACAGGAAAAGTCGTGTCCGACAAAATGGCTAAAACCGTGGTGGTTTTGGTCGAGCGTTTAAAGGAACATCCGAAATACCACAAACGGTATAAGGTGAGCAAGAAATATAAAGCTCATTGCGAGACCGGCGAATACAAGATTGGCGACGCGGTGGTGATCGAGGAATGCCGTCCGATGTCGGCCGATAAGCGCTGGAAAGTGGCCGGAAAGATCGCCGCGGCCAAGGCGGAAGAAAAAGAAGTTAAAACCGCCGAGTAGGCAGGGTTGCATTTTTTTAATTTTTATAGTACAATTACTCCGTTTTAAACTTTGATTATTCAGACGCCGAAAAGAGGCGATATTAATATGATTCAACTTCGAACAATGCTTAAGGTCGCGGATAACACAGGGGCAAGGATCGTCCAGTGTTTTCATGTGTCCGGCGGTACGCGCCGGCGGTACGCGGCGGTGGGCGATGTGGTAATGGCCGCGGTCAAAGAAGCCGATCCGCGCAAGATGGTTAAGAAACACGAAAAAGTGCGGGTGGTGATCATTCGGCAGAAAAAAGAGTACAAACGCCAAGACGGCACATATGTGCGCTTCGACGACAACGCCTGCGTGGTTTTGGAAGGCAAGACAATGGAACCCAAAGGCGGAAGGATTTTTGGACCGGTTGCCAAGGAATTAAAAGAGAAGGGTTACGATAAAGTGGCGGCGTTGGCCGAAGAACTGGTATAAAAGTGCAAAGTTAAAAGCGCAAAGTGCAAAGTAAAAATACGGGTTCGAATTCTTACTTTACACTTTTCGCCTTACGCTTAAAGTTTATATATGAAGATAATTAAAGGCGACAATGTGTTGGTGATATCCGGGAAAGACCGCGCCAAGACCGGAAAGGTTTTGACGGCGTTGCCCAAGAACGGGCGGATCGTGGTGGAGGGCGTGAATATCGCCAAAAAAAGCCAAAAACCGAGACAACAGGGGCAAAAGGGCCAGATCGTTTCCTTGCCAAAATCCATCGACGCGTCCAATGTGAAGCTTATTTGTCCCAAATGCGGCAAGGCGGCGAGAGTCGGATATAAAGTGATCGAAGGCGGCGAGAATGGCGGCAAAAAGACGGTCAGGATTTGCAGAAAGTGCCTGGCCGAGATATAGAAGATGCAAATATCGAATATCGAAATTCGAAATTCGAAACAAGCACGAATTTTCAAATTTCAAAACGAATCTAATTATCCGTTTTGAACATTATAATTTTGAAAATTTAAATTTGTTTCGGATTTCGTAATTCGTATTTCGGATTTTATTAGAGTTTATGGCTTATTTATTGGAAAAATATAAAAAGGAAGCGGTGCCGGCAATGATGAAGCAGTTCGGCTATCGCAACGAAATGGAGGTTCCCAAGATTGAAAAAGTTGTGGTCAACTGCGGTTTTGGCCGTTTGGTTTCGGGCAAAACCAAGGATGAACAGAAAAAAATTCAGGAAGCGGTTGCCCGCGACCTTACCCAAATTTGCGGCCAGAAAGCGATGGTAACGCAGGCGAAGAACTCAATTTCGAGTTTTAAGATCCGCGAAGGCCAGAATATCGGCGCCAAATCGACTTTGCGGCGCGGTAAAATGTATGATTTTTTGGAAAGAGTGATCACGGTGGCCTTGCCCCGGTCGCGCGATTTTCAGGGTATTCCCCCGAAAGGGATCGATCAGGCCGGCAATTTGACCTTTGGCATAAAAGAACATATCGCGTTTCCGGAGATTTCGCCGGAAAAAATAAATTTTATTTTCAGTTTTGAAATTACGGTAGTGACGACCGCGGAAACCAAGGAAGAAGGCGCGGCTCTGTTCAAACTTCTTAAATTCCCGATCAGAGAAAGTTAAAAGTTGAAAAATCAAATTTTACATTTTGAATTATTAATATGGCAACAAAAGCACAAATCGCCAAATCAAAAAGGACTCCCAAATTCAAATCAAGGGTCGTGCGCAGATGTTTTAAGTGCGGCAGAAAGCACGGCTATATGAGGAAATTCGGTTTATGCCGGATTTGTTTCCGCGAGGCGGCCAACAAAGGTTTGATTCCGGGGGTGACGAAAAGCAGCTGGTAATAAAAAATTAAAAGTTAAATTTTAAATTTGAAACATGGATACAGTCGCAAATATGTTAACAATGATCCGCAACGCGCAGGCGGTGGAAAAGCCGTTGGTGGCGGTGCCGTATTCGAGCATAAAATACGCCATTGCCAAAATTCTGGAAAGAAAAGGGCTTGTCGCGGGCGTGGAAAAAAAGAGCCGGAAAATAAAAAAGACCGGCAAAACGCATCCTTGCCTGGAGATTTCGTTGAAATACACGAATAAAATTCCGGCAATTTCGGGTTACAAAAAGGTTTCCAAGCCGGGTTTGAGGGTTTATGTGGCCGCGAGCGATATCAAAAGAGTGAAACAGGGCCATGGCATAGGAATAATCACGACTTCCAAGGGATTGATGACCGAATATGAAGCCAAGAAACAGAACATCGGCGGAGAAATGCTTTGCGAGATCTGGTAATAGAAAATTAAAAGTTTAAAAATCAAAGATCAAAATCAAGGAAGATATATGTCGTTGGAATTTTCTTTGAAAATTTCAATTCCAAAAATTTTCATTTTCCCGCCAGAGGCGGGTGCGCCTCAGGCGCAGATATTTCAATTTTAAATTAAGTAAAATGAGCAGAATAGGCAAGAAACCAATAATCATACCTTCCGGAGTCGATGTCGCCATTGACGGCGCGAACATTACGGTAAAAGGTCCGAAAGGGCAATTATCGCGTGATTTCGGTTCGGAGGTTTTAATTACCAAGGAAGCGTCGGTTTTAACGGTGAATCCCGCCAATGAAAGCAAGGTTGCGCGCGCGATGTGGGGTACGGTCAGAATGCATTTGGCAAATATGGTTCAGGGAGTAACGCAGGATTTCGTCAAACAATTGCAAATTGAGGGAATCGGGTACCGCGCGGCGATTGAAGGCAAGGGTTTGGTTTTGAATATGGGATTTTCCCATCCGGTCGCGATCAATGCCGAACCGGGAGTTGTTTTTAAAGTTGAAAAAAATATTATCAGCGTGTCGGGTTGCGACAAAGAACTGGTTTCCAAGGTGGCGGCGCAGATTCGCCGGGTTCGGCCGCCGGAGCCCTATAAAGGCAAAGGAATCCGTTATGTCGGCGAAAAGGTGCGCAAGAAGGTTGGCAAGAAAGCGGCCGCCGGCGCGAAATAAAGATAATTGAAAATTGAAATATCTGCGCCCGAGGCGCATCCGCCTCTGGCGGGAAAGTTAAAAATTTTGGAGTTGAAATTTTTGAAGAAAATTTCAACGATATATTTTCCTTAATTTTGATCTTTGATATTTGCATTTTAAATTAGGTACGATGAGCATCAGAAATAAAATCAAGCATAAAATACAGCGGAAAACGGATCGGCATCGCCGCGTTCGCGCCCGGATTTCGGGTACGGCGGCAAAACCTCGGTTGTGCGTATTCAGGTCAAACAAGCACATTCTGGCCCAGTTGATTGACGACCAAAAAGGAGTGACATTGGCGGTCAGCAGCGATTTGAAGGCGGTAAAAGCGGCCGGTCGGAAAGGCGAGTTGTCCGAGAAATGCGCGTTGGCGTTTACGGTTGGCGAGTCGATCGCCAAAGCCGCGCAGGAATTGAAAGCCAAACAAGTTGTGTTTGATCGGGGAGCTTACCGTTATCACGGCCGAGTGAAGAGTTTGGCGGAAGGCGCGCGCAAAGGAGGATTGGAATTCTAAAAAATCAAAATTGAAAGATTTGCGCCTGAGGCGCACCCGCCTCTGGCGGGAAAGTTAAAAATTTTGGAGTTGAAATTTTTGAAGAAAATTTCAACGATATATATTTTCCTTAATTTTGATCTTTGATATTTGCATTTTAAATTTGAAACATGGAAGCAACACAACAAACAATACAAAAAGGAACGGCGCCGCAGGTTGCGGCTGTTCCGGCAACGCCGCCGGCGGCGCAAACTGCGCCCCGGAACGACCGGAGCGGTTTTCGCGGCCAGGACAATCGGTTTTCGCGGCCCAAAGGCGACAGCCGTTTCGGCGGCGGCAGATCGCGGGGAGGTTACGGCAAGCGCGAAGAGAAGGATCGCGACGGTATGGATTCCAAACTGCTTGATTTGTCGAGAGTTTCCCATACCCGCGCCGGAGGGCGGCGGTTGCGTTTTCGCGCGATTGTGATCAGCGGCAATAAGGCGGGCAAAGTTGGCTTGGGAGTCGCTTCCGGTTTGGATGTGGCTCAAGCGGTCGAAAAAGCGACCATTCAGTCAAAAAAGAATATGGTGATCGTGCCGGTGGTCAAGGGAACGATTTCCCACGAAGCGGTTGCCAAAGTCGGTCCCGCCCAGGTTATCATCAAACCCCAGCGCAAAGGGCGCGGTTTGATGGCGGGCGGCGTGGTGCGCTTGATTTGCCAGTTGGCCGGGATAAAAGACATTTCTTCCAAAATGTTGGGTACGACTAAAAATAAATTGAACAACGCGCGCGCGACTTTAAAAGCTTTTGAATATCTGAAACTTCAAACTTCCAAAAAATCGGAAATCATCACGCCGATTGCTGAAGAAAAAGTCGTCCCGGAAAAATAATTTTTAAATTTATACTGAATTTCGATTTCCGGATTTTTAATTGAAAATTGAAAATTGGAAATTGAAAATTATTCAAGGTTATCATGCAGACACATCAATTAGCCGCTAAAATCGCCGTCAAATCCCGGAAGCGCGTCGGCCGCGGAGGCAAGCGCGGCACTTATTCGGGCCACGGCGGCAAGGGCCAGACCGCAAGATCGGGCCGCAATTTTCGTCCCATCATCAGGGATGTTTTGAAGCGTTATCCCAAATTGAGGGGTTATAAAAACCATAGAGTTGGCGTTAAGGCGGAAATTGTGAATATCAAGGAGCTTGAATCAAAATTTGAAAACGGCCAGAAAGTCAATCCCAGAACTTTGGTGGAAATGAATTTGGCGCCCCGGGTTTCGGGTCGATATCCCGAAATAAAGATACTGGGTACGGGAGAAATTACCAAGAATTTGATTGTCGAGGATTGCGAAGTTTCCAAATCGGCGAAGGAGAAGATAGAGAAAGCGGGAGGCAGCGTAAAAAATTAAAAATTGAAAGATCTGCACCTGAGGCGCATCCGCCTCTGGCGGGAAAATGAAAAATTTTGGAGTTAAAATTTTTGAAGAAAATTTCAACGACATATTTTCCTTAATTTTGATCTTTGATTTTTGCATTTTAAATTTTGAGATGTGGTACCAAACTGTAATTCAGGCTTTTAAGATCAAGGACTTGCGCAACAAGATCATTTTTGTGCTGGGAGCTTTCGCGCTGTTCCGGATGATGTGCAATATCCCGATTCCCGGAATCGATGTCAACCAGCTGAAAATATTTTTCGGCCAATTCCAAATGTTCCAGCTTTTAGGCGCGTTTACGGGCGGATCAATGGACCGGCTTTCGATCGCGATGCTCGGGCTCGGGCCTTACATTACGGCAATCATTATTTTGCAGTTGTTGACAATGATTTTCCCGACGCTGGAAAAGATGTATAAAGAAGAAGGCGAAGCGGGCCGGACCAAATTTAACCAATATGCGCGCGTCGCTACGGTTCCTCTGGCATTATTGCAAGGTTACGCGATGATGATATTGCTGCAACGCCAGAATGTGGTGGAGTTTTCCTCGCCCTTGGTAATGGTCGCGGCGCTTCTGACGATCACGGCCGGATCGATGCTTTTGATGTGGATGGGCGAATTGATAACCGAAAAGGGGATCGGCAATGGCGTTTCGCTTTTGATCTTTGCCGGCATCGTGGCCGATTTTCCGAAGAATGTCCAACAAATGGCGTCCGCTTATGATCCGTCGATGATTCCCGGCTACATCGCGTTTTTCGTGATGGCGATCGCGATGGTGGCCGCGGTGGTATTGGTCAATGAAGCGCGGCGCAACATTCCCGTGTCGTACGCCAAACGCGTGCGGGGGATGAAAATGGTGGGCGGGGTATCAACCTATTTGCCGTTGAATATCAATCCGGCGGGCGTGATTCCGATTATCTTCGCGCTTTCGATATTGCTGTTTCCGTCGATGATCGCCAATTTTCTGGTTTCTTCGCCCGGATGGGTGGGCAGTGTCGCGCAGGCGACCGTCAATCTTTTCCAGGCCGACAGCGCGTTCTATATGGCTTCTTATTTCCTGTTGGTGGTGCTCTTCACTTATTTTTATACCGCGGTGACATTCGACCCTAAACAAATATCGAATAATTTGCAAAAGATGGGCGGGTTTGTTCCCGGCATTCGTCCCGGAACCCCGACCGCCGATTTTCTGCATTATATTTTGAATCGGGTGCTTCTTGTGGGCGCGGTGTTCTTGGGAATAATCGCGATTATGCCGCAGGTGATCGGATCGTTTACGGGCATCAATTCATTCAGTTTTTTGATCGGCGGCACATCGCTTTTGATCGCGGTTAGCGTTATTCTGGAAACTGTGCGACAAATCAGGGCCCAGCTTCAAATGCGCGAATATGAAACTTTTTAACAAAGAAATTTCCAAGTCCGCCGAAGGCGGCAACGCATCTTCCAACAATCTCTCCGGCAACCATATCAAGAAAGTGATATTGCTTTTCGGCCCTCCGGGCGCGGGCAAAGGCACGCAGTCGGAATTGTTGGCGTCTAAATTCTATTTCTACAATCTGGATACCAGCCGCGTGCTTGAGGAAAAATTCAAGAACGCGAAATCCGGCGAAGCGATTGAAATCGAGGGCAAGAGATATCCTATCGATGTCGAACTTGAGAAGAGGCGCAAAGGCGTGTTGTGCTCGGTGGAATTCACGGCTTGCCTGATGAATAAAAGAATGGCCGAGATACACAGCCTGGGCAAGTCGCTCATATTATCCGGATCTCCCCGGTCATTGCCGGAAGCTGAAATCGAAATTCCTTTTTTGGAAAAACTCTACGGCAAGGAAAACATTCATATCTTCTTTCTTGATCTGCCGCGGGAACAGACGATTTTTCGCAACAGCAACCGCCGAATTTGCGAATTGATGCGCCATTCCATACTTTATATTCCGGAAAATGCCAATTTGAGGCGCTGTCCGCTCGACGGATCGCGGTTGATTCATCGCGATTTGGATAATGTGGAAACCATAAAATTGCGCTTGGAAGAATATGACCAAACTATGGCGCCGCTTGAAGATTATTACCGCAGCCGGAATTTTAATTTGAAAAAGATCAATGCCGACCAATATGTGGAAAATGTTTTTTCCGACATTTTGGACGCGCTGGGGCCGTGTTTTAAAGTTTACGAAATTTAATGCCAGGATATCTGCTGTCCCGCCAAGGCGGGACAGTTTTGTCAAAAAATGATTTACATTAAAACACCCAAAGATTTGGAAATAATCGCTCAAGGAGGCAAGCTGTTGGCCTCGGTTTTGGCGCGCTTGAAAGATGAAGTGAAAATCGGCATTGCCACCAAAGAGATTGATAATCTGGCGGAGAAATTGATTTTCGAGTGCGGCGGGAAACCATCTTTCAGTTTGCCCGAGAATTCGGGCGGCGGCGGTTTTCCGGCCGCGACCTGCGTCTCCATCAACGACGAGGTGGTGCACGGGATTCCTTCCGAAAGAATTGTTAAAGACGGAGATTTGGTCACGGTCGATGTGGGTATGGTTTATAAAGGATTCCACACCGATACCGCGCTGTCGGTGGCGGTGGGCGAGGCCGCGCCGGAAACACGGCGCATGCTGCGCATTACCAAAAAAGCGCTGAAATACGCCATAAAAAAATCCCGCGCCGGCAATACTTTCGGCGATGTGGGCAACACCATTGAACGCTATGTGGAAAGCCAAGGATTTCATGTGATTTCGGATTTGTGCGGACACGGCATTGGCAAAAGCCTGCACGAGGATCCTCAAGTTATGAATTACGGCCGGCGGCACAAAGGGCCGGCGATTAAAGTCGGTATGGTTTTTTGTCCGGAGCCGATGGTGACCGCCGGGAATCCGGATATTTACCGCGACAAGAACGGCTGGACTTACCGCGTTAAAGACGGCGGCTGGGCGGCGCACTTTGAACACACTATCGCGATTTTTCCCGACGGCGCCCGTATTCTGACAAAAATCGATGAACCCGAATCGCCAAATGAAGACGAATTTAAAAACTAATTCAGCCAATTGATTTCCTTTGAATTGCGAAACTAGCGTTTGGGGAAATTTGACTTCAGCTTTTGGGAAGTCAATTTTCACCGAACGCGGCGGTTACCGCGCTAATTTTGAAATCAAATTTCTGGCGATTACGCAAAAAAATTGATTTCAAAATTCGCTATTTCGCGATTCAAAGTAATATAATTTTTGAAAAAACAGAGACAAGGCTTCCGTTTTTGTTTGGAACCGGGTTTTGTGGTAGATTATAAAAAGGGACGAAAAGCAATAACGAACAATAACGCAAAATAATGATCAGCAACAATGGTGAAATCAATAAGGTGAATGGAAGAAGCAAGGGCAATCTAAGCGGCAGGGGAGGCGCGCGCGGCCGCGGCCGGGCGGCCGGCGGAGCGCCAAGATCGTTTCGATCCGCCGCCAATCGGGATGTCTATCTTTCGGTGGTGGTGCCGGCATACAATGAAGAACAGCGTTTGCCGCGGACTTTGACCGCGATCGGCGATTATTTAAAAAAACAACCGTATGCTTACGAGATTATCGTAGTCAATGACGGGTCAAAAGACGGGACCGCGGCCGCGGTGGAGGCGCTGATCGGCAAGGTGGGCAATTTGAAATTGATTGATAACCGGGCAAACCACGGCAAGGGTTATGTGGTGCGGCAGGGAATGTTGGCGGCCAAGGGCCAGGTCAGATTATTCACCGATTCGGATAATTCCACGCCAATCGAACAGGTGGAAAAACTCCTGCCATATTTCAAAGAAGGTTATGATGTGGTAATCGGTTCGCGCGATGCCAAAGGCGCGAAGCTTGAGCCGCCCCAGCCGATGATCCGGCGGTTTTTGGGGGAGGGTTGGGGATTATTAACCAATATCATGGTTGGCACTTGGGCGATCAAAGATACGCAGTGCGGTTTCAAAGCAATGACCGCCATGGCCGCGCGGGAAATTTTGCCGAAATGCAAAATCGACCGGTTTGCGTTTGATCCGGAAATCCTGGCGCTTGTTCGACGGGCCAAGTTGCGGATCAAGGAAGTCGGCATATTGTGGAAGAATGACACGCGCAGTACCGTCAAAGTCGGCTCGATGGTGAAGATGTTCCAGGATTTGATGCGCATTCGTTTAAATCTTATCAAAGGAGTATATGGAACAAACAGAAAACAACAATAAATGCTGTCCATCGCAGTTGCGTTACGACGAAGTTTCCCGGGACTGGGTGGTGATCGCGCCCGGCCGCGGCAAGCGGCCCGAGGCGTTCAAACGCGAGCGGATACATTCGCCCATAACGCCGCAGGATTGTATTTTTTGCAATTTGGAAAAGCAGGCGCCGCCGATTATGGCGCTGGCCAACGGAAAAAAAGTCGACGCGGCTTTGTTGCCGGCCGATTGGACGCTGGCTGTAATTCCCAATAAATTTCCGGCGTTTTGCGCGGTTGAGGGCGCCAAAATTTGCAAACAGCGCGTGGGGCCGCTTTATCATTCGATGGACGCGGCGGGTTTTTGCGAAGTGGTGGTTACGCGCAGCCACGAAAAACATATCGCGCTAATGGATGTCGCGGCGGTGGAAGAATTGATTGCCGCTTATCGGACGCGCTATTTGGATCTCAAAAAGCGCGACTTCGTGAAATACATTTCAATTTTTCACAATCACGGAGTGGAAGCGGGCGCGTCCCAGCCGCATCCGCATTCACAGATTATTACCAGCCCCTTGATCGATGTCGATGTGCGCAATGCTTTGGCCAATTCAAAAAGATATTATCAAAGGAACAAAAAATGCATCAGTTGCGAAATGACGGCTTGGGAGCGCAAAGACAAAGCGCGCATTGTTTATGAAAACAAAGATTTTATCGCCACTTGCCCGTTCGCGCCCAAATCGGCTTTTCAAGTGATTATCGCGCCCAAAAAACATTCGCCCTATTTTGAAAAGATCACTCCGGCCTTGATAAAAAGTCTGGCCGATATATTTTCCGCGGTGATGAAAAAAATATATAAAGGGTTGGGCGATCCGCCGTATAATTTCTATTTGCACACCGCGCCCAGCGATGGCGGCGATTATTCTTTCTATCATTACCATTGGACTATAATGCCCAAAACCAGCACTATGGCCGGTTTTGAATTCGGAGCCCGTATCGAAATTTCCACCATTACTCCCGAATCCGCCGCCGAGTATTTGCGCGCGCAATAAACCTATTTCGCGGCTTTATCATTATGACCAATAAAAAAATCGGACTTGCTTTGAGCGGCGGCGGGGCGCTGGGGGTGGCGCATATCGGGGCGATTGAAGAAATCGAAAAATCCGGGATAAAAATCAATTTCGTTTGCGGAACTTCCGCGGGCGCGATTATCGGATTGGCGTACGCGATCGGCGGTTTGGAGACATTGCATAGATTTTACGATGACGCGATCGGTAATTTCGGCAAGAAAAACAAACTGCTGTTTGCCAAAGGCGCGGACGGCGCGTTGGAATACATCCAGCTGGCGCTGGCGGAGTTGTGCAAAGGCAAAAAATTCGACCAATTGGCGATTCCTTTTTCTTGTTGCGCCACCAATCTTGCCACGGGTGAGCGGGAAGTTTTTAATTCCGGCGACCCGGTGGCCGCGGTAATGGCATCGTCGGCTTATCCGGGAGTGTTCGCCGCGCGCGAGATCGGCGGCAAATTTTATATCGATGGCGGCGCGACGCGCAATTTGCCGGCCGGAGAAGCGCGCGCCGCGGGCGCGGAATTCGTGATCGGTTCGTCGATTTACGCGGTTGACCGGATCGACGATGAAAAAGCCGGCAAGATTAACCGCATCGAGATCGCCGCGCGCGCGATGGATATCATCCAGAAAGAATTGAGCGGGTTCGAGGAAAGGCAATGCGATTTTTGCTTCAAACCGGCAGTGGCATCGTTTAAGTGGTTTGATTTTTTCATAATGGAAAAGATCGCGGCCCAAGGCCGGGAAAACGCGGCAAAACAGATTCAAAATCTTTTGCTCGCGATAAAAAAATGAAAATTACTCCCGGACAAAATAAATCAATAATCGCCGCCCTGTTTGTTCTGGTTTTATCGGCCGCGGCTTGGTTTGGCCGCGATCAAATCGCCGTTTTTCCCGCGCAAAACGAAAATGCGGTCTCAAACGCGCCGGCGCGAGTCCAAAAAGCGATTGTCACCAAGGTTCTTGACGGCGATACAATTGTGGTTTCGGGCGGCGATCATGTGCGTTTGCTGGGAATCGACGCGGATGAAAAAGGATATCCGTGCTATGACGCGGGCCGCTTGCGGTTGGAGGAATTGATTTTGGGGAAAACCGTATCGCTGGAAGCGGACAGCGAAGATTCGGACCAATATGGCCGGCAACTGCGTTATATATTTTTGGACAGCGAAAACATCAATCAAAAGATGGTTGCCGAGGGCTTGGCAATCGCGCGCTTTTACCCGGAAAATCAAAAATACAAAACCGAAATCGCCGCGGCGGAAACAAAAGCGATTGAGTCTAAAACCGGCTGTAAGTGGGGAAAATAATTTTAATGTTGATAAATTGTGATGGGCTCATGCAATTTATCAACATTAAAATTCAAAAGAAAGGAAAATATGATAGAAAAAATACAAAGAGAATTGCGAATTGGAGCGAGCAAGGAAAAGGCTCGGGAGTTGCAGAGGTTTTTTAAGACCGGGCCGGGAGAATATGCCGAGGGCGACAAGTTTTTGGGCGCGATGGTGCCGCAAATACGGGCGGCGATTAAAAAATGTTGGGAAGAAATTACGCCCGACGAAGCGCGAAAACTGCTGGAAAGCGAATTTCATGAGGAGCGTATGGCCGCGCTTTTGATTTTGGTGAAGAAATTTCAAAAAGGGGACGATAAAACAAAACGAAAAATTTTCGATCTGTATTTGAAAAATACGAAATATGTCAATAATTGGGATTTGGTGGATTTGACCGCGCCGCAAATCGTCGGCGGATATTTGGAGGGCAAAGACAAAAGCATTCTTTTCAAGCTGGCGAGGTCAAAAAGCTTGTGGGAGCGGCGGATCGCGATACTGGCGACATTTTTCTTTATAAAAAATGGCGATTGCCGCGCCGCGTTGGAAATTGCCGAGCTTCTGCTTGGCGATAAAGAAGATTTGATTCACAAAGCGGTTGGTTGGGCGTTGCGGGAAATCGGCAATCGTTGCGGGCGGGAAACCGAGGAAGATTTTTTGAACAAGCATTACAAGACGATGCCGCGCATGATGTTGCGTTACGCGATCGAGAAATTCAGCGGCGAAAGAAGGGAACATTATATGAAGCGGGCTTCTTTAAAACATCCATCAATGGTAAAATGATTAAAATATCTTGGATTACGAAACCATTAAATTCAAATGCTTTGAAGGGGTCTAACCCTTGCGATTATCCCTCGCAAAAGCCTCGGGACAGGCGCAAGGGATAGACCCCAGAATGTAAAGCGTTTCATAATTCAAAGTAAAATAATAACCGGTGAATAACCACATATGAACACAAAACGCTTGTTCGCGCGTTTCTTTTTCGCGGTTTTTTTGATTCTGAATTTCGTGTTTCCAAAGGACGCGCTTGCTTTCGCGGCAAGAACCGGATCGCAGGTTGTCGTGCCCAAAAGCGAGGTTGTCGATGGAACGCTTTTAGCTTCCGGCCAAACGGTCATGATTGACGGCGATATTAAAGGCGATATCATTTGCGCCGGACAGAATATCGATATTAACGGCGCCGTCGACGGCGATATCATTTGCGCCGGTCAAAATATCACGATCACCGGCGCCGTGAGCGGAAGCGTGCGGTGCGTTGGCCAGATTGTGAAAATCAGCGGCGCGGCGGGAGAAATGTAACCGTGGCGGCGCAAACAATATCGGCCGGTTCGGCGATCGCCGGAGAAATGCTTTTTGCCGGCCAGCAAGCCGATATCGGCGGCCGGATCGCCGGCAATATCGCCGGCGCCGGCAACAGAATATCCATTAACGGCGATATCGCCGGCAATGCCGATTTTTACGATAAAAATCTGACTTTGCGAAAAGACAGCCGTATTGGCGGCGAGCTGAACTATACCAGCGACAACGAATTGGCAAATCAGGGCGGGCAGATTTTGGGCGGCGTCAATCGAACCGTTCCCGCGGTCAAGGACGGCACGGTTTTTTCGAAGGCGCGAAAAACAGTTTGGCAAAATGCCGCGGACAAAGCGATGGGTCTTATTATCAATCTGGCGGTTGCGCTGGCGCTGGTGTTTTTATTTAAAAATCTCACATCAAAGATTGCCGGGGCGATCTTGAAAAAACCCGGCCGGTCGTTTGGCTGGGGATTGATAATTATGATCGCGGTTCCGATTGCCGCGATTGCGCTGGCGATTACAATCATCGGCATTCCGGTGGCGATACTGGCAGTCTTGCTTTTTATCGCCGCGCTGTTTCTGTCAAGAGTTTTGGCCGCGATCGCGGTGGGCAGAAAAATTACCAAAGACTATTGGAAAAGCAAGCAGGATTCACCGGCCGCCCAAGCGCTGGTCGGCGTTGCCGTTCTTTGGATTTTATTCGCCATACCGGTGATCGGCGGCATATTCTCGTTTGCCGCGATCGTCTGGGGTTTGGGCGGCATGCGTTATCTTTTCTCCAAAAACAAGGGGATTGCCGATAGGCCGTAAATTCATGAAGAACATTGAAAAAATTGATTTTGCGGCAATAGTTTTGTGTTTTGCCGCGGGCGCGTATTTCTATGCGGCAATGCCGGAATTGATGGCCAGCCATTGGGGAAGCGACGGGAACGCCAACGGTTATATGCCTAAATTTTGGGCGTTGTTTTTGATGCCCATAATCACTTTGGCGATGTTTTTATTATTTTTAGTCTTGCCCAAGATTGATCCCTTGAAAGAGAATTACGCGAAGTTCGGTAATTATTATGATAAATTCATATCCGCGTTCGTGGCGTTTATGGCCTATATTTACGCGCTTACCGTTCTGTTCAACAACGGCATCGAATTTAATATGACCGCGGCGATTATGCCGGCAATGGCCATCCTTTTCTATTTTATCGCTACGATCTTGGAAAACACAAAACAAAATTGGTTCATCGGCATCCGCACTCCATGGACTCTGTCGAGCGAAAAGGTCTGGGACAAAACCAACAAATTGGGCGCGAAAATTTTTAAGATTATCGCTATTTTAAGTTTGGCAACGATCTTTTTGGGTGAATGGGGATTTATAATCTTTACGGGCTTGATAATAATTTTGTCTTTCTATCTGGTTGTTTATTCGTATTTGGAATTTAAAAAGAAAACTTAATTATCTTGAGTTGCGAAACGCTTTGTATTTGGGGTCTATCCCTCGCGCCTGTCCCGAGGCTTTTGCGAGGGATAATCGCAAGGGTTAGACCCCTTTAAAGCGTTTGAATTTAACGGCTTCGCAATTCAAAGGAACTATTTTCAATTTGACAGGCGCGGTTCAATGATGATATATTAAAGCCGACGAAAAGAGTCGGCTTTAATATAATTTGAAGTTAAAAAATCAAAATGGAAAGCGACAGAGTAAAATTTAAAATTGTTTAATTGTAATTTTTAATTTTTAAATTGTCATTTTTATCTTTGATATTTACATTTTACATTTACGATGAAGATATCCACCAAGGTGCAATACGGGTTGCGGGCGATGGCTTATTTGGCGCAAAATTCAATTGATAACCGCGCGGTGTCGGTGCGCGAGATTGCCATCCGCGAGAAAATGCCCGCGGATTATTTGGAAAAAATTTTCGCCAAGCTTTTGAAAGCGAATTTGGTGGCGGCCAAAAAGGGCGTGCGCGGCGGATATATTATGGGCAAAAGCGCGGACAAAATTAAGATCGGAGAGATTTTTAACGCCATTGAAAATCCGGCCACGAAAGTTAAGTGCATCGACGGCAAATGTCCGCGCCAAAACGATTGTTTAACCAAATGCCTGTGGATCAAAATGCAAGCCGCGGTCAGCGATTTTCTCGATTCCGTGAGTTTGGATGATTTAATTAACAAAAAAATTTAAAATGTAAAAATCAAAATGAAAAATGACAGTTTAAAATTAAAAATGTCGTTTCTTCATTTTAACTTTTCATTTTGATTTTTGCATTTTAAATTTTTAAACAATATGATGGTTAAAAAAATAATTGTTAAGAAAAATAAAAGCGATCGTCAGTTGCAACCCAAGCGGATATATATGGATTATGGCGCGGCCACTCCGGTTGATCCGCGGGCGGCCAAACTTGCCGCCGGTATTTTGCCGGAAATTTTTGCCAATTCAATGTCGTTTCATTCTTTCGGCCAGGATGCCCGCGCGGTTTTGGAACAAAGCCGCCAAGATGTCGCGTCGGTTATCGGCGCGCCGGCGAAAGAAATTATTTTTACCGGATCGGCCACCGAAAGCAATAATTTGGCGTTGAAGGGCGTGATGTTTGCCAATCGCCAAAAAGGAAAACATCTGATCATCTCGCCGATTGAGCACGCGTGCGTGATGGAAAGCGCGGCGTGGCTGGAAAAGCAGGGATTTGAAGTGACGCGCCTCAAAGTTGACAAATACGGCTTGGCAAATCCCGACGATGTCGCCGCGGCAATCCGTTCCGACACGGTGCTGGTTTCGGTGATGCACGCCAACAATGAAATCGGCACGATTGAGCCGATTGCCGAAATCGGCAAGATATGCCGCGATAAAGGCGCGTATTTTCACACCGACGCGGCGCAATCATTCGGCAAAATTGAAATTGATGTTTCCAAAATGAACATTGATTTATTGACCGCCAGTTCGCAAAAAATTTACGGACCGAAAGGCGCGGCTTGTTTGTTCGTTCGCCAAGGAGTGAAAATCGAACCGATATTGCACGGCGGCGGCCAGGAATCGGGAATGCGTTCATCCACGGTGAATGTGCCGGCGATCTATGGTTTCGCGCAGGCGGCGTTGATCGCCAAAAAAGAAATGGCCAAAGAATCGGCGCGCCAGATAAAATTGCGCGATAAATTGATCGCCGGGATATTAAAAAACATTCCTCGTTCCCATTTAAACGGCCATCCGGCCAAACGCTTGCCGGGCAACGCCAACATTTGGTTTGAGTTTGTGGAGGGCGAGTCGATGATCATCCAGATGGACATCAACGGCATTGCCGCGTCGACCGGTTCGGCCTGCTCATCGGCCAAACTGACCGCCAGCCATGTGCTTACCGCCATCGGTTTAAAGCCCCAGGAGGCGCACGGCTCGCTCCGGTTGTCGATAGGGCGCCAGACCAAGGATTCGGATGTAAATTATGTTTTGAAAACCTTGCCCAAAATAATAACGAGGTTGAGAGAAATTT
The DNA here is from genome assembly GCA_022530585.1 of Candidatus Nealsonbacteria bacterium DGGOD1a. NCBI lineage: Bacteria > Candidatus Nealsoniibacteriota > Candidatus Nealsonbacteria bacterium DGGOD1a. Next base: position 766,939 of record CP092821.1, on the reverse strand, counting down.
CGCCGTTTAAAGCCAATGACTAAGAAAATTACAAAAAAAACGACAAAAAGTCGCGCGGTTTGCGAACCCAAATGCGGCGTATGTCCGAAAGGAAGAACCGCCGCCAGCGGTCCTTATACCGCCGATGTGATGGAACATTTTTCCCGGCCACACAACTATGGCAAGATCAAGAACCCTGACGGCGTCGGCAAAGTGGGTAACTTGGTCTGCGGCGATGTGATGTGGCTGTATATCAAAGTGGGCAAGAATAAAGCGGGAAAAGAAATCATCAAAGACATTAAATTTGAAACTTTCGGGTGCGTGGCGGCGATTGCCACTTCCAGCGCGATTACGGATTTGGCAAAAGAAAAAACTTTAGAAGAGGCGATTGCCATTGACAAGCAAGAGATCGTGCAAAGTTTGGGCGGCCTGCCGCCGATTAAATTGCATTGTTCGGTTTTGGCCGCCGACGCGCTGGCGGAAGCGATTTTTGATTATTACGCCAAGCAAAACCGCGCGATTCCCAAAGAATTGGAGGAAAAACATCATCGGATCAAAAAAGAAAAAGATATTGTGGAAGAAAAATACAAAGATTGGACGCAAAAAGAAGAAGAAATTCATAATCAATAAAATTGAACATTGACGAACAATAAAACAAAAACGCCCTGACAATCGTAAGAGGCGTTTTTAAATTTTTTGATTTTACGCTAAAATGCAAAAGTGGGATTTAAAAAAAGGGATATCTTTTAATTTGGAACATAATATATGATGATCGCCATCATTATTATCAGTATTTCGATCATCATTCCTGTTATCACACCCAAAATAAAATCTCCGATATCCATAACAAGCGTTTAACATAGATAATTTTTTTGTCAAGTTTTTGTATGGCGATTGATTTGGAAAAGTTAAATAAGGAGCAAAAAACCGCCGTTACCCATGGCGAGGGGCCGCTTTTGATCGTGGCGGGGGCGGGGACCGGGAAGACCAGGGCAATCACGCACCGGATCGCCTGGCTTGTTGAGCAAGGATTGGCCAAGCCCGAGGAGATTTTGGCGCTTACTTTCACCGACAAAGCCGCGGGCGAAATGGAAGACCGCGTGGACGATCTGTTGTCGCTTGCCTATGCCGATCTTTGGATATGCACTTTCCATTCGTTTTGCGAGCGGGTTTTGCGCCAAAACGGGCTGGATATCGGTATTCCGGGAAATTTCAAGCTGGTTGACCAAACCGCGGCGTGGCTTTTGGTGCGGAACAATCTTGACCGCTTGAAGTTGAAATATTACAAACCGCTGGGCAATCCGGCAAAGTTCATCCACGCCCTACTCAATCATTTCTCGCGGTGCAAAGACCAGGGAATATTTCCCGCGGATTATTTAAAGTATGCCAAAGGCGCGGTTGAAGAAAAAGAAAGGTTGCTTGAACTGGTCCGCGCTTATGAACATTATCGGAATTTATTAATGGAAAATAATTTGCTGGATTTCGGCGATTTGCTTAATTACGCGGTTGATCTTTTTAAAAAACGGCCCGCGGTTCTGGAAAAATTCCGCAAGCAATTCAAATATATTCTGGTGGATGAGTTTCAAGACACCAATTGGATACAATACGAGCTGGTTAAGCTTATCGCCGCCCCGAACAACAATCTTACCGTATGCGCCGACGACGACCAGGCGATTTATCGCTGGCGCGGCGCCAGTTTTGGCAATATCGTCCAGTTTAAGAGAGATTTTCCCGAAGCGGAGAGCGTGGTGCTGACGCGCAATTACCGTTCATGCCAGAATATTTTGGATCAGGCTTATAATTTTATCCAGGCCAACAATCCGCGGCGTTTAGAATTTATTGATAAAATAGACAAGCGTTTGATCGCTGACGCGGATTGCGATGGCGTCATCAGGCATTTGCATTTTAAAAGCGTGGAGCAGGAAGTGCAGGGCGTGGTCAATGAAATCATTAAAATTCTAAAGGAGGAAAAAAATTGCGGTTACGGCGATTTCGCGATTTTACTGCGGGCCAACGAGAGCGCCGGCCAATTCGCGCGCGCGTGCGAGCGGTCGGGCGTGCCGGCGCAATTTATGGCGTTAAAAGGTTTATATTCCAAGCCCGCGGTGCTGGACATCATTTCCTACCTGAAGTTTTTAAACAATTACCACGAAAGTTCGGCGGTGTGGCGGGTGATCAATATGCCGTTTTTGATGATTCCCAACGCGGATATCGTTAAAATTACCCAGTACGGGTATAAAAAATCCCAATCGATTTATGAGTCGTTAAACGAACTGCCGTTGATAAGCGGACTGACCGAGCACGGCATCGCGGGCATCAACAAATTGCTGGAAATGGCGTCAAAGCACGGCGCGATCGTGCGGGAAAGAAAAGTTTCCGAATTGATGCTGTCATTTTTGGAAGATTCGGGTTATCTGGAGCAATTGGTGCGCCAGGATCGCCGCGGCGAGATTGATTTTATAGGCCAATTTTATGGCAAAATCAAGGATTTTGAAGCGGCCAATATCGATCCCAATTTGAAAAAATTTGTTGATGAACTTGATATGGAAATCGAATCCGGAGAGGAAGGCAAATTGAATTTCGATCCGATTAAAACTCCGGACGCGGTGCAGATCATGACGATTCATTCCGCCAAAGGGCTGGAATTCGAGTATGTTTTCATCGCCAATCTTGTTGATCGGAAATTTCCGACCGGCGCGCGCGGCGACGAAATCGAAATTCCCGAGGAATTGGCAAACGATCCGGTTCCGGCCGGCGACGCGCATTTGGAAGAAGAAAGGCGTTTATTTTATGTGGCAATGACTCGGGCGCGGCGCGGATTGTATTTGACCTCGGCCGCGGACTATGGCGGGATAAGACCCAAAAAGATTTCGCGGTTTTTGCATGAAATGGGTTATAACGGCGACAACCATGAAGATGAAGTGCGTACGGTGCGCGTTGCCAACAACTACCGCAAGCCGCAAGCGCGCGGAGTTTTGCCGGGCCACTTTTCGTTCACGCAGTTGGCGGCGTTCGAGAAGTGTCCGATGCAATACAAATTTGCCCATATTTTGCGGATTCCCACGCGCGGTAAAGCGTTTTTCAGCTATGGCAAAACAATGCATAACGCGCTTTACGAATTCTTGTTTGAAATGGGAAACAAAAAAGGGAGTTTCAAACAGCTGGCGGATATTTACAAAAAAAATTGGATCGACGAATGGTACGACGGCAAGAGCGAAAAAGAAACATATTACAAACAAGGGCTGGAATCGTTAAAAAATTTTTGGAAAGATTTTTCGGTCCGCCGGCCGAGGATACACACCATCAATGGCGTGCCGGCGCTGGAGCAGGATTTCAATCTGAAAATCGACGGCTATTCCATCACGGGCAAGATTGACCGCATTGATGAAAGCGGACGCGGGATTGAAATCATTGATTACAAAACCGGCGCCGCCAAGGAGCGGTTGCGGCCCGAAGACAAGATGCAGTTGATGATTTACCAGATTGCGGCCAAGGAAGTATTCGACTTGAACGCGGAGAAATTGACTTATTTTTATTTAAACGAATGCAAGCCGTTATCATTTTCTCCGAGCGGGCAAGATGTGGTTGACGAGCGCGACAAGATCGCTTCCATAATCAAGGAAATCAGCAAAAGCGATTTCCGCGCCAAGCCGGGTTGGCAGTGCGAGTGGTGCGAGTTCAAAGCCATCTGTGATTTTTCCAAAAAACATTAATTTGCCTGACTTTATCTTTGTTTGTGATAAAATAGAGTAATCTCGTTTTTTTGTCGCTTTGATTTAAGATTTAAGAGATATGATTTATGATTTTTAATTCATTCTTGAACCTTAAATCATAAATCTTAAATCATGAATTTATGAACAGATTCATTAAATTTATTTTTACAATCCTGGGCGGAATCTTGATCGGGTTCGGGTTGGGGATAATGGCGCACAAGAATTCGGTTTTGTCCGCAACGCAATTCGAGGTGGCGACAGTTATGAGCTTGATCGCGGGCGGTTTTTTTCTGGCTCTGGGCATTCCCGGAAAAAAGATACGGCCGGATTACGAAAAGGAAACGCCGGGAAACCAAAACCCGCAGCCATGATTTTCCCCGGGAACTTGGCCGGCGGCAAGCCGATTTTCGGTTTCCACCGGTTTTTGTAACCACTTACCGGGGTAGCGCTTTTTGCATTTGGGGTCGTTCCCCTGCGAAGCTTTAGCGCGACCCCTGTAACAGTATTCGAATTTAAATTCATAATGCCATTAAAGGGGTCTAACCCCTGCGATTACACAGGGGTTAGACCCCAGATACAAATACCCCGGTGAGGGGTTACGGGTTTTGCTATTGACAAATAATAGAAAAGTATTGTATAATGTAGGTGTAAGACGATAAGCGTTTTACCGAGAAAAAGTGAAAGTTGGGAGAATGATGAGGAAGAATATGACAGTTGCCGGTTACCGTCCTTCAGGCTTCGCCTCCGGGACAGTTTCCGAAAGCGCTGTCCAAAGGGTTTCCCGGTGAGTATATAAAAATTACAGCGCCGGATGTAAACCCGATCGTCCCCATCATCCTCTCAAGTTTTTAAATCTTGCCCGTGAGGGCATTTTTTAATAAGGCTTATTGCTTCAAACTTTTACTTGTGATAAGATTTTGTCGTGGCGGCAAACCCGTTATCAAGCCGAGATAGCTCAGTTGGCAGAGCGGCGGTATCGTAAACCGCAGGTCGGAGGTTCGACCCCTCTTCTCGGCTCCCAAATTCGCAAAAACAACCCAAAAGGTTGTTTCTGCAATTTTCGATTATCAATTTTTGATTTACAATCAATTTTCAATTTCACAATTATCAAAAACCAAGCTTCACTTTTGGTTTTTTGTGTGGTAAATTGGCAGTGGGGATTGTATAAACCATTATGGCGGACACAAATTCGCGGATCAACGAATTGCGGGATAAGCTCCATCTTTTGATGGACCGTCTTTGACTTTCGCGCCAAAAAAGAGAAGATAAAAGAATTGGAGATCGAAACTTCCCGGCCGGATTTTTGGAGTTCTCCCGATGCGGCGTCGCGAGTCAGCGAAGAGCTGGCCAGTTTGAAAAAAACGGTTGAAGATTTCGAGAATCTGGAAGTGGAACTGGAATTATTGGTTGACGCGGGGGACAACGAAGCGATCGCCCAAGCTCTCAAAAAACTTGAGGCAATCGAACAAATTGTTTTTTTGTCGGGCAAATATGACCGCGAAAACGCGATACTGACAATTCATTCCGGCGCGGGGGGCCAGGACGCGCAGGATTGGGGCGCGATGCTTTTGCGGATGTACAATCGTTATTGCGAGCGTAAAGGATTTAAAACCGCCATTTTGCACGAGTCGTTTGGCGATGGCGTTACCGACGGACGGGTTGGCTATAAAGAAGTTTCGGTATATATTAAAGGATTGACGGCATACGGTTATTTGAAAAAAGAAACCGGCGTTCATCGTTTGGTGAGGTTGTCTCCGTTCAACGCCAAACATTTGCGCCAGACATCATTCGCGCTGGTGGAAGTTTATCCCGAATTTCCGAAAAGCGAATTGAAAAATTTGGAATTGAAGCCCGAAGATTTGAGGATTGATTTCTACCGGTCGTCCGGTCCGGGCGGACAATATGTGAATAAACGCGAGTCGGCGGTGCGCATTACCCATATCCCGACAGGGATATTCACCACTTGCCAGACCGAGCGCGTGCAGGGGCAAAACCGCGACCGGGCCATGGAATTGTTAAAAATGAAGCTGTTCCAGCTGATGCGGGAAACGCGCGAGACCGAACTGTCGAAGATCAAAGGCGAGCGGGTTTCGGCCAGTTGGAGCAACCAGATCCGCAACTATGTGCTTGATCCCTACAAGCTGGTGAAAGATACGCGCACCGGAGTGGAAACGACGCAAGTGGACGAAGTCCTTGACGGAGAATTGGACAAATTTATCGAAGCGGAAATCAAGCTGGCATAACGAATCGCGATTTGTAAATTGGTTTCAATCAAATGATTAAATTTAACGACATCACGAAAGTTTATGATTCGCGAACCGCGGGCGCCAACAATATCGTGGCGCTGGATGGAGTTTCGTTTGGCATAATGCCGGGCGAATTTGTGTCGGTGGTGGGTCGGTCGGGCGCGGGCAAAACCACGCTTTTCAAGCTGATGCTGGTTGAAGAAAAACCGACCAACGGCAGTATTTTATTCAAAGACCAGAACATTTACAAATTGAAGCAAGGGAATCTCAATGGTTTGCGCCGCAGCATTGGCGCGGTTTTTCAAGATTACAAACTTTTGCCAAATATGACCGTGCGCGACAATATCGCCTATGTGATGAAAGTTATCGGCGCCAGCGACACTGAAATTAGGCGGGATGTGCCGCGGATATTGGAGATCGTGGAATTGTCCGACCGCGAGAAAAATTTTCCGGCCGAGCTTTCCGGCGGCGAACGCCAGCGGGTAGCCATTGCGCGCGCGCTGATCCACCGGCCCGAAGTGGTGCTGGCCGATGAACCCACCGGCAATCTTGACCCTTATCACACTTTGGATATTTTAAAGCTTCTGCTCAAAATCAATGAGATGGGCACGACCGTGGTGCTGGCCACGCATAACCGCGAGATTGTCAATAAACTTAAAAGACGCGTAGTGACTCTGGAAAAAGGCAAGGTTATCCGCGACGAAGAGAAGGGAAGGTTCGCTCTCTAAAAATTTTCAATTTTCAATTTCTAATTTTCATTGAATTTTCAATGTTGCAATAGTTCAAACGGAATGCAAAATTTTGTATTTGTTTGAAAATTGGGCAATTGATCATTCATTGAAAATTGAAAATTGGCAATTAAAAATTATTCAAGGAACTCTATGTTTACTTCCATCAAAAGAATAATCGGTTTGGGTTGGCACAATTTGAGCCGCGACGGCGGAATCGCGATAGCCAATATTTTCATAATAATGATTCCGATTTTGCTCACTTCGCTGTTGTTCGAGATGAAGGATGTGAGCGCTTTTTTGATCAGAGAATTCCAATCCAAGGCGGATATTTCGGTTTATTTCAACGAGAGCGTTTCCGAAAACGACATTTTGAGAGTTAAGGACAAAATCAATCAAATCCCGGGCATTGAAAATGTGCAGTATGTGTCCAAAGACCAGGCGTTGGAAGATTTCAAGATTCGCCACCAAAATGACGCGGTTTTGTTGGAATCGCTCAATGAGATCAACGGCAATCCGCTTGTTTCGTTATTGAATGTGAGCGCGGTATCAACGGTGAAGTTTGACGAAGTTTCCGCGTTGCTGGCGCAGGATGAATATAAGGATATGGTGAACCGCGTGAATTATAACGAAAAAAAAGAAGTAATCCAAAAGATTTTCGCGATCACCGAAAACACCAAGAAGGTCGGGTTGATATTGTTCGCCATTCTCGGCTTTATATCGGTGATTGTCACTTATAACACTATCCGGACGGCTATTTTGAGCCGCGGCCGCGAGATTGCCATCCAGCGGCTTGTGGGCGCGTCGCGATGGTTTGTGCGCGGGCAGTTTTTGGTTGAAGGGTTGATTTTCGGCATTTTGGGCGCGGTGTTTTCATTTTTAATCGCGGCGACGATTTGCTGGTATTTGAGCCCGATGCTGGCCGCAATTCTTCCCGGGATGAGTTTGTGGCAGAATTTCTTTGGCGGAATTTGGACTCTGATCGGAATCCAGATCGGTATCGGCGCCGGACTGGGAATTTTTTCCAGTATGATCGCCATTACCCGCTACTTGAAAGTCTGACACAATCCGCTATAATGCGAATTGTTTGATTTAAGATTTAGGATTCAAGATTTAAGAAGAATCCGTAATTTTGAGTTATTCGTAAATCATAAATCTTATATCTTAAATCAGGCATTATAAATTGCGGGATCGTCTAATGGTAGGACAACGGACTCTGAATCCGTTTATCATGGTTCGAATCCATGTCCCGCAGCTAGCCTATGCTAAGTCGGGTGACCGAGTCGCATAGTTACTCTACCCAGTTAAGTCATACCGGCTGAGCGCCGTATTCAGAAGCCAAAAACCGCATCTTTTGCGGTTTTTGGCTTTTCAATTACAATTGCTTCGGCAAGTTTCATACGCTAAATCAAGTAACCGAGACGCCTCGGCCATTTTGATTTTTAAAATTCCATCCCAATAAAACTGTATTTATTGATTTTTTTGTTATTTTGTGAAAATATCGAGGTTGAGATAATTAGATAGTTAATATTACATGGAAAGGATTGCATTAACCAAAAAAATACGCTTTGAGGTGTTTAAGCGGGATAAATTTACTTGTAATTATTGCGGACGTAAAGCGCCCGATGTTGTTTTACAGGTTGACCACATTGAACCTGTTGCCAAAGGTGGGGAAAACGATATCGCAAATCTTATTACAAGCTGTTATGAGTGTAATATTGGTAAAAGCGATAGGCCATTAAGCGATAATGCAGTCGTCGAAAAACAGCGAAAGCAATTGGAAATGTTGCAAGAACGCCGAGAGCAAATCGAATTGATGTTTGAATGGAAAAAATCTTTATCTAAGCTTGATGATAAAACTTTAGGAATGATCAAAGAATATGCTGATGCAAAAATAAATCCCTATTCCATTAATGAGAGCGGTAAAGCCATATTGGGTAATCTTTTGCGAAGATACGGCGCAAATGAAGTATTGGAGGCCATAGATGTGTCAGCGACAACTTATCTTAAATTTTTAAATGATGGCAAGCTGGATCAAACAAGTGCCGAAATATTTTTAAACAAAATTGGAGGCATCTTATTTAATCGTCGACTTAAACCAATTGATCAAAAATTAGCATTTATTAAAAATAAAGCGAAAAATTCATTTAATTATTACGATTCTCGTCGACACGCAATACTCTTAAATAGATATATTATTACTTTGCGCCGACATTGGCATTACAATGATGACGCAATTTTGAAAGACTTAGATTCTGAGCTTTTACCGAAGCTTGAGGAAATGAGCAATTGGACAGAGTGGTGCGAATTACTTGAGAGCTGGATTGAAAGTATTGAGAAAAAAGCCGATCCCGTTCAACTAGAATCTCCTAAAGATAAACCACAAGATCAGCTAGAGACATATTGCCATATTACTATAAGTACCTTGCGACAGAATGTCGTTGTAATGGATTATATGCTTAAAGCCTATCCCGATTACAGCCGTCAAAAGTTCGAACAAAATCTATACAATGCTCTTGTTAATTTTATTGAGGAGCAGAAAAAGCTTTCGCCAGAAACTATTAAGTTATATAGCGACATAGAAGAGAGAGAAATTTTTATCCAGAATTTTGCTATTAGGGGTAATTTAAAGAATTATTGGTCATATGATTGGGCGGAGATGTTCAGACATGTGGGAGATAGTGAAAAAAATGGAAATCAATTAGATTTATTAGTTGGTTTGGAACATGTGATAGAGGATCAACTATGCAAGATGTTTGATGAACATTTTTATTTTGACAATAGCTGTTATTCTTCCCGTGATTTGCCAATAATTAGAGATATGATAATAAATCAACTTAATACACTTATAAATACGTAATTTAAAACGTATTATTTTTTGAATAATGTTCCAACTTCGCCCCAGATGGCCAGCCAGCCTATGTTAAGTCGGGTGACCGAGTGGTATATCCCTTACCCAGTTAAGCCATACCGGTTGAGTGCCGTATTCAGAAGCCCAAAACTGCATTTTTTGCGGTTTTGGCTTTTTGATTATTCCAGAGTAATTTTTTTGTCCCTAAGTATCAGTTTGCTTTTGAGGCAGGAGAGTAATTCTCGTTTCTCAATTATTGTTCCTTCTTTGAGGAGGTATTTGGTGTAATTTCTGATGTCGATTTCCGTGCTGTTGGCTTGTTGTTTGTTGCCAAGTACTCCGGCGTTGAATTTGTTGAATCTGGCGATTTCTTGCTCGATTCTTGACCGGATTCCGATTTCATCAAGATCGACTTTGTCCATCAGTTCTACGAGTTCGCTGATTAGGGATTGCTCGTTGATTGGTGAGTTTTTGCAGTCAATGTTCCTGGCGTGGGTACAGAAATAATAAACGTGGCGGTTTGTGCCGCCATCCTTGAGCTTTTTAAATTTTTCATCGGCCGAGATGCCCGAACCGCAATGGCCGCATTTTATTAGTTTTGTGAAGGCAAATTCTTTGCTTTCGGTTTTTGGTACAAAATTTTCATTTATCGTGGATTGAACCCTATCAAAAAGTTCTTTAGTAATGATTGGCGTATGTTTTCCGGTGTACCAATTACCGCTACCGACCGGATATTCGAATTCTCCATAATAAAATGGGTTTCTAAATATCAGGTAAATGTTGGCCAGAACCAATGGTTTGCCAGTTTTGGTTTCAAAATTAATTTCCCTAAGCCAGCGATAAACTTTCCGGCCGCTCAATTGTTCGTATGCCACTTTTTCGAACATTTGTTTGATGATCGGCGCACGTTTCGGGTCGATTCGCGCTTGGCATTTCCTGTCGGTGTGTTTCTCGTTCAGATAGCCCGTAGGAGCCACTCCGGGCCTCAAACCCATCTCACAGCGGGTTCGTAGTCCTCGCTTCACGTTTATGGCCTTATTGTCGTTTTCCAGCTTGGCTTGCGATCCCAAAATCATAAGTAGGAATTTCTCATTAGGATTATTGGTGAATTTTTGGCCATAAGTTCTGATTTCCAGCAATAATTTTTGGTCTATAAGATCAACCACCGATCCCAAATCGCCGGCATTCCGGCTTAATCGATCCGGTGCCCATGTCAATACGGCATTATACTTTCCTTGGCGGATTTCGCCCAGCATTTGGTTAAATATAGGCCGCTGGCCAACTTCCTTTGAAGAATGCGACTCGCGTTTGATTTCAACCACATTCAGATTATCTCGCCGCGCAAGTTCTAGCATTTCCTTTACCTGCGATTCAATCGAAAGTGCCTGCTTATCTTCGGCTTCGGTCGATTTCCGCGCATAAAGGCAATATTTGAGATTTGCGGCAATAAGTGGCGGAGAGCTATGAATTTGCGACGATATTGTTTGTTCCATAAATTTGCTTGTTATTCCTTTACAAGTACATTAATGACGCAACCGCGCTAGGGAGTCCAGACCCCCTTATGCTGATTGAAAAAATGCCTTAAAAAGAGTAAAGTAAATGCAATAAGTATATATAAATGGGAAAATTAAAGGACATCCCAAAAATTGATCGACCTAGAGAAAGATTCCTCGAAAGGGGGTCAGATGCTCTTTCTAAGAGTGAGCTTTTAGCTATCATGATTGGCAGCGGAATTAAAGGGAAAAACGTTAAGGAGCTTTCCGGGCAAATAATCAAGAAATTTGGTAAAAATTTTTTAAATATAAGCGTTGCCGATCTTTTAGAAATTCCGGGAATCGGAAAAGCAAAAGCTTTACAAATTGTTTCAGCTGTTGCATTAGTAAAGCGTTGCGTTGATGAGTTAAATCCTAAAGACAACATTATTCAATCTGCGCGAGAGGCAGTTGCTCTGGTAGCTGATATAAGAGATAAGAAAAAGGAGCATCTAGTATGTCTATATCTAAATGCTCGGAATGTACTTTTAAAAAAGGAAATCGTATCTATCGGTATTTTAGATAAAAGTTTAATTCATCCTCGAGAAATATTTGGCCCCGCTATTGAGTTAAGGGCGGCAGGAGTTGTTTTAATACATAATCATCCATCAGGAGATGTTAACGCAAGCCAACATGATTCCGAGGTTTTGAATAAAATATTAGAAGCCGGGCAGATCATGGGTATTAATATTGTTGATTTTATTGTCATTAGCGAAAGCGAAACCCATAGTTTCCTAAGCGATTCCCAAGTATCAGAAATAAATTATATTTCCGATGGCAACCAAATTTCCTTGTTCAGTTTATTGAAAAACGATCAACCGATCTATTCTCCGAATATTATTAAAAAAGAACGGAAGAATAATTTTTCGCATAATAACGACATTAAATCAGGTTTTTTCCAGCTACAGAATAGAAGATTTTTGGGCAACAAATATAAATTAGTCGGATTTATCGAGGATATTGTGAATGAGAAATGTAACGGATTTGAATCTTTTTGTGACATATTCGCCGGAACGGGCGTGGTAGGAAATCGATTTAATAAAAAGAACATCAAGGTTATTTCAAACGACCTTCTCACAAGTAATTATCTTCCATTGAAAGCTTTCTTGGGAATCACGGAGGTGAATAGCGAAGAAATAGCTAAGAAAATAGCGTTATTGAATAATTTAGATACAAGATACGATAATTATTTTTCTGAAAATTTCGGAAACACTTTTTTTACTTTGGAAAATGCGAAAAAAATAGGGGTTATCCGCGAAAAGATTGATGAAATTGCGAAAGATGAAGTTGAAAAAACAGTTTTAATAACTTCACTAATATATGCGGTAGATAAGGTGGCGAATACCGTTGGTCATTACGATGCCTACAGGAAGGATTTAGACATGATTCAACCATTACGCCTCCTAATGCCAGATTTGAAAGTTGAAAATAATTTAAATAATGAAATTTACCAAACAGATGCGAATCAGCTCATAAGAAAATTAAGTTGCGATGTTCTATATTTGGATCCGCCATATAATTCTCGTCAATATGCCGATGCTTACCATTTATTAGAAAATCTTGCGAACTGGGGAAAGCCGCCAGTTTTTGGAAAAGCAAAAAAAATGGACAGGGCCCAGCTAAAGAGTAATTATTGCCTAAAATCAGCTGCCAGCTCTTTCGCCGATCTAATTGGAAACGCAAATTGTAAGCATATTTTAGTTTCATACAACAATACAGGGGAATCAAAAGATGGAAGGTCAAATGCAAGAATTAGTGATACGCAAATTATTAATACATTAAAGAGCCGTGGCGATGTTGATATTTTTGAACGAGACTATAAAGCATTTACAGCGGGAAAGAGTGAAACAAACGGCCATACTGAAAGAGTTTTTTATTGTAAAATAGCCAGTTAAGTTAAAAATATGAAAAAACCTTGGTCAATTACAACAACATTAAGGAATCCCGAAAGATTGAGAGATTTTTTAATTGTTCTGAAACAACTTGAAAATTGTGAGTGGGATTTGGAATGCCAAAAAAAATATCAAATTCTTCTGATTAAAGAAAGGATATACGGTTATGGAAGTGTTCAATTCTATAATGGACTTTCCCAAGAGCAGGTTGATTTAATCGATGACCCGACAAAAGAAATGTCGTTAGAACAAGCTGAAGAAATTTTTAATGCTAAAAAATACGAAGACCCGGCGATGAGGGGCAGGCAGTCTATAAATCCACTTAAAAAATTTGGATTTATCGTAATAAGGAACGGAAAATTATTTATTACTAGTTTGGGAAGTTTGTTCCTAAAAGACAATTTTGATCTTGGGGAAATATTTTTTAGAAGCTTTATAAAATGGCAAATTCCCAACCTTGATAATGATGACTACAAACTTGATGATGGTTATAATATAAAGCCATTTATCAGTGTTCTTCATCTCATTCAGAAGGTAAACGAAAAAACAGAGAAAATCGGAGAAAAAGCGAAAGGCATTAGCAAAGATGAATTTTCTTTATTTTGTCCGACGCTTGTCAATTATGAGGATATAGATTCTTATGCCGAAAAGATTGTTGCGCTAAGAAAAACCCTCAAAGGTAAATCAAAACAAGAGCAAAAAATAGTTTGGAATAAGTATGAAAAATATTTTGCAAAAGAATTTTTAGGCGTATCGAATGTTGCAAAAATTCAAAAACTTTTAAAGAATCTTAAAGATTACGGAGATAACGCAATTAGATATTTTCGCCTAACTCGTTATGTATATATTCGAGGCGGAGGATTTTATATTGACTTAGAACAGAGGAGATCAATCGAAATTCAAAATTTACTTAATTTCGATAACGGACAATCAAAAACTTTCGCTTCAAAGAAAGATTATTTAGATTACATTTCTAATATTTCGGAGCCAAAACTACCGTGGGAAACAAAAGAAAAACTTGTTGAAATTTCCACAAAATTATTAGAAGACATAAGATCGTACGAAGAAGGGATAGGAATAAGTCAAAAAGTATTTTCGGATTACAAAACATTAAATGTGGATGAGCTGAAAATATTTATTAATGATTTAAGAGACTACCGAAGAGAGCTACAAGATGAGCAAAATCATCAAAAGTCTCAAGAAATAGAGCAGATTAAAAAATATATTGAAGAATTGAAAAATATTTTCAACGCAGAAGATAAGCCGATTTTATTAGAAAAACTTTTATCGCTTGGACTTAATGCTTTGAACGACGCCTTAAGGATAAAACCAAACTATCCCGTAGGAGATGACAATGAGCCGACATTCACTGCTCCGGCAAACACCCCAGACATTGAATGTTTTTATAAAGATTATAATGCAATTTGTGAAGTTACGATGCTTACTGGACGCGATCAATGGTATAACGAAGGCCAGCCGGTTATGAGGCATTTAAGAGATTTTGAAAATAAGTATCAGGACAAAAAAGTTTATTGTTTATTCGTGGCTCCTAAATTGCACCGTGATACGATAAATACTTTTTGGACTTCTATAAAATATGAATATGAAGGACAAAAACAGAAAATTGTTCCGTTGTCTATCGATGACTTCATAAAAATTCTGAAAATTCTTATTGAGATTAAGCAAAACGGGAAGCTTTTAAAGCATAGCGACCTTTTCCGCCTCTATGATGAAATATTGGATGTATCGCGAAATTTATCCGATTCAAATGAATGGGTAAGAAATATCCCCAATACCATTACCTCTTGGGAGAAAAGCCTAATTTTTTAACAATGGAGAAAAATATTATTTATAAAGGCGATTGCGTAAATATTCTAAAAGAAAAGATTGATGAAAAATCAATTGATTTGGTGTTCGCCGACCCACCCTATAATCTCTCGGGTAATGGCTTAAAATGGAAAGGAAATAAAACTGGTGGAGATTGGTATATGATTAATGAAGAATGGGATAAGATGACAGCTCCTGAATATATGCAATTTACAAGAAAGTGGATTGGCGGGTGTTTTTCTGCGCTAAAAGATAACGGCTCGATTTATATATCTTGCACATATCATAACCTTTCCGAAGTTATGATCGTTCTTAAGCAACTCAATTTTAAAATTAATAATGTTATTGTTTGGCAAAAAACAAACGCCATGCCCAACATGACAAAAAGAGTTTTTACCCATTCAACGGAATTTATTGTGTGGGCTGTAAAAGGTAAGAAATGGATATTTAATTATAGCGATTTGAAAAAAATTAACCCAGAAAAACAGAAAGATGGCTCTTTAAAGCAAATGCGGGATGTGTGGTCGTTACCCTTAGTCCAAGGAAAGGAAAGATTGCATGGAAAAAATGGAAGGGCACTTCATCCGACTCAAAAACCGGAAGAAATGCTAAAAAGAATTATACTCGCTTCATCGAATAAAGGAGATTTAGTATTAGATCCTTTCTTGGGAAGTGGTACAACGGCGATTGTTGCAAATAATTTAGAAAGGAATTGGATTGGCATTGAAAAAGAAAAAAGATACACCGAGCTTGCTCAAAAACGAATTTTTAATGAAAAATAGGTGGCAGATATTTAAAAATGTAAATACGATTATTTACATAAACTATTTATGCTGAAACGCATTCATAAAATTAAGAATATAGGAAGATTTGTTGATTGCAATGCTGGCGGTTGTGAATTTTCCAGTGAAGCAATCATTTTTGGTTTAAATACTCAAGGGAAAAGTACTTTGACGGCAATTTTACGCTCTATTCAAACTGGTAATAAGGCTCTTCTCCATTTAATGTGAATTTAAGCCGATTACGGGCGGCAGGTCAAAATGCAATTTCCCCAAACGCAAGTAAATCAGCGTGATAAAATTATCGGTATTTTTGAAGCCTCTGGCTTGGCGTTTGATGGTCTGAATGATGCCGTTGATGGCTTCGGCGAACGCATTGGTAACCCGGTCTTTGAAATAGCTAACAACTCCTTGCCAATGGCGTTTGATAGTTTTGGCCGCCTCGATCATCGGCCGCAAGCGGCAATGGGTGGCCCAGAAATACCAGTTTTTCAGTTTTGATTCGGCATAATATGGACTGGTAAGGGAATAAATGTCTTTCAAAGCGAGTTTAAGATTATAGGCTTTCACGGTTTTGAGATTCAGCTTGCACAAGTTTTCCAGCTGTTTTTTCTGTTTTGCGGTGGTATTTTCCGGACTATGGAGAAAAGCGTAGCGGGTGCCGTTGAGTAAGGGATTGGCTTTGCGCTCTTGGCGGCAGACTTCATCAACGGCGTTGTTAACATATCCCATTACATGGAATTTATCGAAAACAATGCCGGCGTTGGGCAAATAGTCAGTAACTCCCTTGATGAATGCTTTGGACAAATCAATGCAGGCGGTGGTGATTTTAGCCGGATCGCCCTTGTGGGCGGCAAGGTTGGCTGCAAATGATTCAAAGGTTTTAGCGTCCCGGTTTTCAGTGATATAAAGCACTTTTCTTTCTTTTTGATCGGAAAATACGGTAATATAATCGTGTCCTTTGGCTTTGCTGGTTTCATCGACGCTGACTCCGTTCACGCCCGACATATCCACTTTTAATCGGGCTTCCCGCACATAATGCTGGACGATTCGCATGATGCGGTTGTCGTAAATTCCTAAAATTCTTTCAACCATTGCCAGAGGCATGTGGCTTGCCAATTCCATCGCGAAAGCTTCAAAAAGCAAAGTGAACCCGCTGTTTGGCCTTGCCCAGGGAACGGAAACGGTAATTGTGGTATTGTTGCTTTTCGGACATTGCAGGCGAGGCAGCGGCGCATGCAGGTAAGCGGCAAACTGGAAAAAATTCAAATGCCGCCAAACGCGTTCTTGATAATCATGTATCGGATGCTCTTGATGGCAGAGCGGGCAAATGAAGCGGGAACCTTTGGGATAACTGATATGAATATCCAACCGTCCTTCTTTTTGGGAAAATTCGGTTTTCTGGACAAACCAGGGAGATGATAAACCCAGCGCGATCTGAAACACATTCAAATTAACATCGTTGTTCTGTGGATTGGACATATGTGAAATATTGGTTAAGATATTTCAAATATATCCAATCCACGGATAATTTCCACCCCGCCGCCGAAAAAATTCAAGAATACGAATCACATAAAGTGGAGAAGAAGCAAAATATTTGATCTAATGAATTTGGGCAATTTATCCAAAGAAGATTTTAAGTCGTTTTTATTGATCAAAAACAATCTCCATTGGGAAGGAATTCATCGTCAAGGCAATATGATCACCGCCAATATGGTAAAGTTAATAAACATGTTAAAGATTTTACTCGATGAATCAATTCCATTGAAAGACAGGTTGAACAAAATTTTCGGCGCAAACGATAGATGCGTTATTCATGGTTTGGGCAAAGCGGTATTAACCCCGATTCTGCTTGTTGCATATCCCGATAAATACGGAGTTTGGAACCGAAGAAGCGAAGATGCATTGCGCCAGCTTGATCTTTTCCCAAAATTTTTGCCTAAGGACGGTTTTGCGGAAAAATATATTAAAGTTAACAATGTTTTAACCGAACTTGTCAGCGAATATGGCATTACATTGTGGCAGTTGGATGGTATTTTCGGAGATATCTCCGGGAACAGTCCGATAGGTGCCGAAGTCGATAATGAATCTGCGATAGAAAAAGAATTGGAAGAAAAAGGGATCGTGGATCCGTTAAATTTCGGGCTGGAAAGCCATTTGGAAGATTTTTTGATAGACAATTGGGATAAAACTATCTTTGGCAAGGAATATAGCTTGATATACGATGAGGGCGATTTATACAGCCAGCAATATCAAACGGATGTCGGCCCGATTGATATTTTGGCTCTTTCCAAGGATAAAAACGAATATTTGATAATTGAACTAAAAAAGGGAAAACCTTCCGATTATGTTGTTGGTCAGATTTTAAGATATATGTCCTGGATTAAAAAGAACTTGGCGCAAGATAAAAGCGTAAAAGGGTGCGTCGTTGTTTTGGAAGCTGACGATAAACTCAAATACGCGCTTATGAATCAGCAAAATATCGCCCTGTATACATATAAAGTCGATTTTCATCTTTCAAAAGAAGCGATCTAACAATTTAAATATATGCCATTAACATCAGAAGAAATCGCAAAAATACAAGAAGAGGAGCGTGTTCGAGCCCAAGAGCGCGAAAAATATGCTCCGGCGCAGAGTATAAACATTACTACAAATACGAAACAGAAATACGGCGTACCCGCATTATTGTCTTTTTTCATTCCCGGAATGGGGCAAATCGTTAAGGGGGAAGTTTTAAAAGGCATTATTGCTTTTATAAGCTTTGTGGCGGGCTGTTTTCTTTTTGTAATACCCGGGATAATAATTTGGATAGCGCAACTCATTGACGCTTACAATTATAATCCGCCCGCAAAATAAGTTAATAAAAATCGATTTAAAACTACTGACCGAAAAAGTATCCGGATTGGCATTGATTAAAATCGCGTTGTAAAATTTCTAAATCTGCTTCGCGCTCAAGCTTCTTTCTTTCCTCTTCGTTTGATTTTTTGGTTTCTTCTTGTGTATTCCCTTTGTTTAAGCCATATTTTTTGCTGTCAAATTCATTGTCGCCCGAAAAGAAAGAAATTTCTCCATAGCAGTTTTCGCTTTCTATGATTTTTATAACAATCATCGAAAACGAATCAACGAGATCGTCGTGCTTTTCCGCGCCAAACCCTATTATTTGGCGAATCATTTTTTCCGCGCCATGTTTAGGAAATATAATATGTCCGGACTTGATCATTTGCGTGGTAGCGGAAAGCCGGGCGCGTTTATCCTGTCCGTGAGGCGTAAATCCTTCAACATTTAATCCATAGGCAGCCAGTTGCTGGATAACTGATTTTTGATATCCGGCATCCTCAACGATAATTTTAGCCATCAAACCGAAAACGCCGGCCATAGCTTTTAACTTTTCAACAGTTTCAGGAAAAGTAAGTCTTTCGTTAATCGGATCGGGAAGGATGTAAATTTTAACATTTTTTCCATAACCGAAGATTTCCGCAACGATAATCGCCGTAAAATCCGCGCTGGATTCTTGCGATATTGCCAAATCGGCTGAAATGATCGCAAAGCGGTGTTCCGTTTGCGGCGAGAAATCGGGTAACTGGTCATAATAATGAATCCATTCCGGGCGTACCACTTGGTCATCATCGGGAATAATTCTTAAAAGATATTCTCTCTGCCAAGAGGTTTCGTTGCCGATTTGCCTTTTTTCGTTTTCAATATCTTTATTTGTAGGATATTTTCCCGGCCAAGAACAAATTCCATTTACATCCAATAACGGATACTCCTTAAAGACGCCTTCAATTTTTTCGTTTTGGATATTATTTCTAATTTTCATTAAAAGCGAGTCTTCGTGGAGTAAATTGCCGACAACAACCAGCCGAGTATTTCTGTCCCCGGCCGGTATAACCTCTCCCGTCAACCATTGATAAGTTTTAGTGCGGCTCTCTTCTGTTTTTGTTGAAGCTAAATCTTCACAGTCATCAAGAATTAAGAGGGACGGCCGATACTGATTATGTCGTAAACCGCGGATGGATTGCTCAGTCGATGCGGCAGTGATTCTTGCCCCATATTTTGAGAAAACCAGAGATGATGAACCCCATTCATCACTTTCAGATTCGAATGGACCTAAATCCTTCTTGAGTAAAATATTGCTTTCAAGCTCTCGTTTCAAGTTTGTCATGTGCTGTTTAGATTGGTTTCTGGTTTGGCATAGAATCAAAACAAATTTAATTTTTTGTCTTCCAAGAATTGCCCAAATCGGGAATGAAGTGGTGACGATGGTCGATTTTCCTGATCCGCGAAATGCTACGACAAAGAAATTTTTTATTGTTTCATCTTCTGTCAGCGCAAAAATTTCTTTTTGAAATTCGGCGGTTGGATAAGTAACATAGTGAGGGAAGTAAAAATGGAAAAACAAAAAGTGGCTTTCCCTCGTAATGGAAGTTCGAACTTTTCTGTCATTTATCATTGTGTCTATGACGCTGTTCGGGATTATTAGATTATTTGTCATCGGATTTAGTTTCTTGTGTTGTCAGCGCGGCGAGGCGCAAAGCTTCTCTCACAGTAGCCTCTTGCTCGGGGGTAAGAGTTTCATCGGCCTGGTTAATGCGGCCGCTTATTTCGACTTTTGTTTTATAATCTTCGTGTCGATTTCTTAACCAAAAAACGATTGCCGGCATTTGGCCATCTTTAATGGCGGAAATAAGTTGGCTCTCGGCCATATCCGAAACAAACGCCAACCCTTCTCGAAGCGCGATATCTATGAGTTCGGCAAAGCCCTGATCTTCCTTTTTCCAACGATAAAATGTAGTTCGCCCTATTCCGGCTTTTGAACAAGCGACCTCAATAATTGGAATTTTTCGAAGTTGCTCAATAACTGCTTCTTTTACCTTATCCTTTTTCATGTATTTTCTTTGCTTTTAACCCGGTCATTTTTTCCCACCGAGCTTTAATGACCTCAGTATATACGGGCGATTTTTCCATGAGATAGCACAACCTTTTCATTTTAGTCGCCGCAATGAGCGTGCTTCCGCTGCCACCAAATGGCTCCGCGATTAAATCGTCGCGCTTGGTTAGCATTTTGATATAGGGGATAAGTATCTCGATCGGTTTGGTTCCAAAAATAATTCCTTGGCCCGAACTTTTTTCATCGGCCGCATTAAATTCAATGAAATCCGTGGGGCATGTCCGCTTTCCTTTTTCGTAACCCTCCCAGTGAGGTTTTCCTGCAATGGCATACAACGCGGTTTCGTATTCGTTCTGCAACATCCCTTCTTCGGGTTCAGTATTTATTTGGAAATTACTATTTGAACTTCCAACCATCGCGATATCATGTTTGCTGAAAAATTTATATTTTGCCGCAAACCCCTGCATCCGATTTGGAAGGTGCCAAACAAGCATATTTTTAATTTTCCAACGCTTTGCCATTTCGCCCCATATCGTTGGAATATTCTTCCAATTTTCGTACACAATAATATGGAAATTTTCTTTTTGGATTTTGGCGATATTGGCCATCCATAATTCGGTGAAATTATCCGGCAAAACATCAGTTTCTAAATACCGGCGATTCCGTTTTGCGCCAAATCCTTCAGTAGGATTGCCATTACGCGTTTTACCGTGCAAATAATCCAGGATGTATGGGGGATCAGTAAGACACATATCTGCCCGCTTATCGCCGAAAAGAGTAAGCATATCCTTTTCAATCGTAGAGTCGCCACACATTACATGGCTTCCGTCCAAATCATAGATGTCGCCTTTTTTTACTTTGATTTCTTTAATATTAAGTTTCTCTAGCTCCTTTTTTAAATCAAATTGTTCGGGAATGTCTTCAATATTAAAAATTTCATCCAGTTCTTCGCTGGAAAAACCGACATCGCTCAAAAAATCATCATTGAATTTCGCTAACATATCCCAATCAAATTCACCCGTATTTTTATTAAGCCGTACATTGAGTTCTCTTTCTTTTTCAATATCGGGGATGTTGAGAAAGACAACGGGAATTTTTGTAAATCCAAGATCATTAAGTACTGACAGCCGAAAATGTCCGCCAATTACAACGCCTTTTCGCGCTGGTGCGGAATTAACTAACAATGGATCAACGATCCCATGGCGTTTAATACTTTCTTTAAGATTGTTGATTGCCTCATTGCTCCATTTCCGCGGGTTGTATTCGGATGGCCGCAAAACGCTTAACGGCACATAAGAAATTTGCAACTTATCGAGAGTGTTTTGTTTATTTGAATCAGTCATATTTTTTGTTTTGCGTTTTTCGGACGCGTTTAAATAATTTGGTTAAAACCTTTCTGATTTAAGAAGAAATACATGATGTGGGGGATCGCGAAACATTTTTTTGTATTTTTAACCAAAAGGGATTGGCAAAATCGCCAATCCCTTGTTTGTTATACAAAAAATCCCACACAAAAAACAAGAAGAATTGGCAATTCTTAAAATGCCGCTTCAGTTTTTTAGTGGGTTCTTCCCTTTTTAAAAACCGCAAGTATCAATCCAAATGTATCCCTATTTAATTTTACTTTATGATTACATATTTAAAGTTTCTGTCAAGTTTTAATATTTTTTGCGGTTTTCAAACTCGGACGGAACGGTTTTTGCAAGGTCGCAAGACCTTTAGAAAGGTTTTACAAAATGCTATCATCTAAAAATAATTGTATTTATGCAGGATTATTTAATCGAATTCAAAGGAAGTAAAACCGGGCCGACCAGCGTTATTCTCGCCGGAACCCACGGCGATGAAGCGGGCGGGATAAATGCGTTAAAAAAGATGTTACCGGAATTTAAGATTGACCGGGGGCGTGTTTTGGTCGGTTTTGGCAATCCGCTAGCGATTAAGAAAAAAGTCAGGTTTATTGAAATCAACTTGAACAGGATGTTTAAACCCGACAAGCTCTTCATTCTGGAACAAAAAAGAACCTACGAATACGCCCGGGCGCAATTCCTGAAGGCATATTTTGATCAGGCAGATGCGCTTTTAGACTTGCACTGCAGTTTTGTTAAACAAAGCCGGCCGTTTATTGTTTGCGAAGACAATTCTTACGATATTGCTCGGCATTTGCCGGTAAATTTGATCGTTACCGGATTGGACCAGATCCAGCCGGGCGGCACCGATTATTATATGAACAGCCATGGCAAAGTTGGTATTTGTTTGGAATGCGGTTACCTTGGCGACAACAATGCGTCGCAAATCGCCAATGAAGGCATTTATGATTTTCTGGGAGCAATGGGGCACATTTCCCGCAAGCCAAAAATCCGCAAGCAATCGCTGGTAAAAATGTACGAATTGTATATTACCAAAACCGCGAATTTTAAACTGGCTAAACCGTTCAAAGATTTTGAAAAACTTTCCGATGGCCAAACCATTGGAACCGACGGTGGCAGGGAAATAAAAGCTCCAAAAGACAGCATTATTCTCTTTGCCCGCAACATGAATAAGGCAGGCGAAGAATCTTTCGCCTTAGGGAAGGTTATTCCCGGTCAACCGTGGTCGCGCGAGCAAAGAGAAGCTATTGATGAAGCGGCTACTCGTTTGGCAAGAATTTTTATCGAGCAAATAGAATCTGAACATAAGAAGAAACAAAGATGATCTCAAAAAGTATTCTGTCCAATTGATTATTTTGGCAATGAATAGTTCTAATTTTTCCCAATCTAATCAAAATATTTTTTTCTGGTCGGTTCGTTCCGTTAATTCAAAAGCCATTTTTTTGTAGAATCGCTGTCTTTGCTTGAATTGCTTTTCGAGAAACGGAATTTGCTGGTCGCGGTAGTCAATAATCAATTTTTGTTCGCCGATGTCGCGCATCCGTCCGATATATTGCGCCAACTTGCCTTCAAACGAAAAGGGAAATGCCAAAATCAGGCAAGTGATACCGCGAATATCAATGCCTTCACCAAAAAACTGGCCGGTAGATAAGATCGCTTGATAATGGCCGCTTTCGATTTGTTTCAGCTTTATAACTCTTTTTGCCGCGGAATCATCGCCGGAAACCAGAATGGTTTCACATTTTCCTTTGAGATACAGATTAAGAATCTCCAGATGTTCCTTGCGTTCGCTCAATAAAAGGATCCTTTTACCGTTTTTCGCTTGGTTTAAAATATCTTCAACGATTATCTGGTTCCGGGCGGTATCAAAACTGATCACTTTTGCCAGAAGGTTGAAATAATCAGTCGTGAATTTAAATGGAATAGTAAGCCCGGTGGTTTTTACTTCCGCTTGAATGGCTTTTTCCGTGGTTTGTGGTAAAGATTGATCGCTTTGGGCTTCCATTCGTGCCACAATATCTCCGATATAAGCGTAAATCAACTTTTCATCATTATGCTTGCGCGTGGGCGTGGCGGTCAGGCCGTAAATAAAACGCGGATTTAACTGCGACACCACTTCGCGGAATGTTTTTGCCGGAATATGATGGCATTCATCGACAATAATCGTTCCAAAATTATTTTTAATCTCCGAAATATTTCCTTTCCGGCTGAAACTTTGCAGCAATCCCACGGTAATTTCTTTGCCAAATTCCTTTTTGATGCCGTCATAGCGGCCAATATGCGTTTTCGGTATGCCTAGAAATGTTTGAATCCTTTCCATCCATTGCGACAAGAGTTGCTGGCGGTGAACCAAGATAAGCGCGGGTAATTTTCTTTTTGCGATCAATTCCAGACCGATAATCGTTTTCCCGCTTCCGGCGGGCGCAATAATCACTCCCTGATCTTGAGTAAGTGCGCTATTTACGGCAATCGCTTGTTGTAATCGAAGTTCGATTGAACTCGAAAATGAAACTTCGCCCAATAACGGATATTCAAAATTAAGCGAATATTCGATATTGTTTTTCTTCAAAAACGCTACGATTTGGTTTAAAAAGCCGCGCGGCAGTAAAATATTTTCACCGATTTCATCAATAAGCTTGAAATATTTTTGCACCTTGTAAATTGATTTGCCTAATCTTTTTTTGGTAATATATTCGTCATTCAAGAAATTCAGTTCTTCTTTGATAAAAACAATCAGTTGGGGAGTCAGTTGTCCGCGATTGAACGTGATTTTGTTGTTCACGGCAATTTCTACTTTTCTGTTGCGCGCAAAGCCAGTCGAGGTTTGTATTTTTTGCCGAATAAACAACGAATCATAAATCGCGTTTAGCTCATCTGCCGAATAACGCTTTATTTGCTCAAGGAATTGCCATTGGTTAACAAAAAGCGCATCGTTTTCCAAATCAAAAAACGCGGAATTGCCTTGCGCAACTGATTTTCCCTGCATTGGCAAAGCAATTAAATTGCCGAATCCGGCCTTGCCAAGATAATCTTGGCTTGGAAACAAGCGATCAAAACTCACTTCTTTCTCAAATTCCGAAACATGAAACGCTTTACGGATTAACTCCAAGCTAATCCGGCGGCTTTTCCAGCATGGATAAGGTTCGGAAAAGAAAATCCAAACATGGCCGCCTTTGCCAGATCGCGATCTTTCAAGGTAACCAGATAAACCGATTGAATTTGCCGCATCGATAAACGCTTTTACATCTTCTTTCCAAGAGTTACCGTCAAAATCCGCGGCAAGAAAGCAAGAAGTATTGTCCGGCAAAATCGGATAAACGCCGACAACCTGCTGGCCGATGAGATGCTTTTTGATAATATCCGGCGTAAGCGGAATCAACCGTTTGTTCGCGAAATCTTTCAAAGATCCGCCGCGGTTTTTATGCGCCATAAATTCATCCCAATCAAATTCATACGCCGGGCTGTATCCCGATCTGCCGTCCTTTTCCCAATATCGCGCCCAGACATCCGTTCGTCCTCGAAACAGCGAAACAAATAACTCAAATTGCTGCGGATCAATATTTATCATTGATATCGTATAATTTCATTGAATTTAACCTTATTTGATCATTTTTTCAAATACACCACATATACACCACATATGCGTTTGAAAAATCCGATAATAAAAATTACCGGTAAGCCATAAATTGATAAAACATGCTATTTTATTTGAAATTATAAAGTGATAATATTGTAAATATGAAACAAATAGCTCACGCTTGGTTAGCGCTTATGGCTTTGCAAAGGCTTAAGCATTCCAAGGATTCCCAATCATTCAAAAAAAGCTTTCTTGGCGGAAATTTCGAAAATTTCTTCCTTGGAGATAAATTTGACGAATATTTCCAATCCCAAGCGGAGCAATTCATCAATTTTTTTGATAAGCGCAAAGACTCATTTTTACAGGGAGCTTGGTTTCCCGATAGCGTGATTTCGGATAATTTGGCCGGAGGCCATACTTTCAAGCTTAAGAAACCGGCCAATGAAGCAGAGATTTTAGCTTGCCCGGAAATAAAAAATTTTACGCCGAAACATTTGTGTTCATTAAAACAATTAGGAATCGATGAGAATCGCTTAAAAGAGAAGTTATGCATAGAAGATGGGTATAATTTGCCGGATAGGTGTGAGGCATTAAGTCATGCGATTCGGGATATGGTTTTGATTCAAGATGTGGAACAAAAAGGCTCGAATATTCTTTTTAACGATGACCAGATAACTCTTTATTTCCTAATGCTGAGCCATTATCTGGCCGATGCCCATGTTCCTCCACATAGCGATGCCCGGGATTTTTATGGCCCTTCGACGATCCATCCCGATATTGAAGGATATTGGGATGAAGAGATAGAAAAATATTACGAATTCGATAAAAAAAGAGATGTTTTTGACTATGATATTGCCGGAGCTCCCGAGCTTAAAGATGAAGCAGGGAATGAAGGGTTCAAGAATTCATTTCTTTATAAGGTAATCGAAGAGCTTAATAGCAGGAAATGGGTGCTTAGCCATGAAAAAGACGGATCGATCGATAAAGATATTTTTGGAGCGGGAAACAAAAAAATATACGATTACGCGAAAGCGGTGTGCTACGCTTCTTATCTTATTTCCACCGACTTCATTCCGGAAAATGTTTCACCGGTAGAATACAAAAAAATAAAAATACTTGAAGACCCAAAATATAAGGAGAAACTGGATAAACTGAGCGTTTGTATATTAGCCGATGCCATTGATTCAATTGCCATGGTTTGGCTTTTAACTTGGGATAAGTATCGGGCGTTAAAGGATCAAATCAAAGAGAAGAAAATATTGATCAAAAAAGAAGGGGAGATAAAATAGATTCCTTAAAACCAAAATACCGCTTATTGTGTACCATTTGTTCCGTTTTGAGCTTAAAATTGGAAAAATGGGACACAAGAATATCCGACCGAGACGCGTCGTTTTGAACCCTCTAAAATTGTCGATTTTCCCCTTAAAAACTCGGTTCTAGACCGAGCCCGCCAGCCGCGTAAAATTCATCGTTGCACTCCTCATCACGCGGCTTAACAGCCTGGAGTTTGGGATACACAATCGCAAATTATTAACAAAATTTTACGCGAGTCGCGTGGCGAGCAAAGCGAGCTTTACGCGACAGATTCCAATATGCATTGGATCTATATCCTCGAAAATATTAATGATAAATCATGGTATATTGGTTATACCTCGGATTTGGAGCGAAGAATCAAGGAACATCAAGAAGGGAGCGGCGCGCGCACAACGAGAATCAAAAAAGACTGGCATTTGATCTATTGCGAAGGCTACCTTGATAAACTCGACGCCATGGGTCGGGAAAAATTCTTGAAAAGCGGTTCGGGCAGAAAATAAATACAGCCGTAGATTTTTTGATCATTCAGCAATGATTTGATAAAATGAACCAATAATTCAGGCGTCAATAATCCATGACAAAAAAACAAAAGATTTGGTTTGCGGTTTTCTTGGCGATGTTTATAATTCCGGAAATTTTGTGGAGTCCATTAAGGAGTATTTTTTTGATTTATTTTCCGGATAAATTGCCTGATATTTTTAACTTAAGTTTATTTAACGAGATTAACGATGATGTGGCCGCGCTTATGATAACTTTAGCGCAATTGATTGGATTATCAGGATTGATGTGTTTAATTTATAAATTAAAAATTAATAATCTGATAAAAATTATTTTATTTATTTTATTTATTTTATTTATTTGTTTAAGCGCAAATCTTGTCTATATGGGTTTTTATTATTTAAACAATTATCCCCAGATCGGTTAAAAATTATGACAAAAAAACAAAAAATATGGTTTGCAATTTTTTTGATGATGTTTATAATCCCGGAAATTCTGTGGAATGCATTTCTCTTCTTGATTTTTTATTGGATCCTAAATGCAATAACGGGAATTTCTTTAGGTCAAGTTTATAATATTCATTTGCTACCGACATTAAGTTCGCAAAAATTGGCTAATTTATTTGTGTTTATTGAGCTTATTGGCTTTGCTTTGAGCTATTTTTTTATTGTTTTATTCGGATTGCCAAAGAATAATATCGCAAAAAAATTAATAATTTTTATCGGTGGGATTCTATTGCTATTAATTGCCTATGTTTCAATAGGATTAATGTCGATGAACCCCCAAATCGGATAAAGTAAAAATCATTATAGACCAATATGAAATCAAATGGTCGGCACTATGATTGAAAACAAAAAACCGGCCACAATGGCCGCGGTGGTTAAAAGCACCGTTTTGAATTTGAACATCGACGATTTAACCCTTGATAACGGCATTGAAAACAAACAACACGAACAATTCGGTTTGCTAGCCTATTTTTGCGATCCGCACCATTCTTGGCAAAAGTCGCATATTGAAAACAGCATCGGACTTGTCCGCCGCTGGTTTGTCCCCAAGAAAATCGATTTGAAAAACATCTCCGAGGAACAATTCCAAGATTGCCTGCATATCCTTAACGGCAAATACCGGAAATCGCTCCGCCTACGAAGTTTCGCTGAAACATGGTATCATACAAAAAATCCCGCGCTGAGCGGGGTGAAAATATTAAGGGAAATTTAAAAGAAAAGTTGCATTTCGCTAGAAAATTTACAAACATTAATAGTCCATGGCAAAAAAACAAAAGATATGGTTTGCAATTTTTTTGATGATGTTTATAATCCCGGAAATTCTGTGGAGTACTTATAGTTCTTTTTATTGCATGGTTCTGTTTTCTGAATCAGGAAATTCATTTCAATTATTTCAATTAATTCCCAATCCAAAGTCATTAATCATTCAAAAATCAATATCATTTGTCCAATTTTTTGGACTGTTATCTTCTTTTATTGTTTTAATAAAGAGCCAGGTAAAAAATAAAACGATAAAATTAATCGAAATATCGTTTTTGGCTGTTTTGCTGATTTTAGCAATTTATTTTTTGTATTTTATATTTAATTTTAATCCTCAAATCGGTTAAATCAATTTATATGAAACCCAAAAATATTAATGCGATCCTTGCAAATTTATTCATTTTGTTCGCGGTATTTTTTATTCCCATTCAAACCGGCGCGGATTTTACCGTGCTGCCTTTCGGTTATGTGACAATCGTCAATGAAAATATCGGCGGAGAAAATGATTTTGAGTTTGCTTTGCAAAGAAAAAATTCATCCGGCATATTTGAATTTACCGGAAAAAGCATATCAACCGATCCTGATAGCGATAATTATATCGAGTATAGTAAATTTTATTTGGCGGTTTCCAATCCCGGAGAAGAATACCGCATTATTGAATTTCCGCCCGCAGATAATTGGATTTCGGTGAGCGTTAGTTGCGTTTCCGACAATCCGGGCACGGAATTTTTGGCATACCCCAATGGGATTGAAATTCATCCGGCATATAACCAAGACAGTTTTATCACTTGCACTTTTAGCAATACTAATAGCGTTGCCAATACGAAAACGCCGGTTTTATTTGTTCCGGGATTGTTGGGCACGGAAATCAAGAAAGGTGATGATTTAATTTGGTTTCACAATGACATAATCAATCCTTTTAATTCGGATAATTTTTTGGATGCTCTTATTTTTAAAAACACTCTTATACCTAATGAAAATAATTTATCATTGCTCAATGTAATAGGCAAAAAAGATTTTCCGGTGTTTGATTTTGATTACACCGAAGGTCTTGCCAACGAATTTAAAAATCAGGGATATGTTGCCGATGATGGCGCAACCGGCCAGAATTTCTTCACTTTTCCGTATGATTGGCGTTATGGGGTGAGTGGCGCATATCCGATTCCGGAAAATACTTCGCAAATTCCGCAGACCAACAGCGATTTGTTGAAAAATAAAATCAATCAAATTCTGGCGCAAACCAGTGCGGATAAAGTTGATATTGTCGCGCACAGCATGGGCGGGCTGATTGTTAAAAAATATGCGATGGATAATGCCGATCCCAAGATCGGCAAGCTGGTATTTGTGGGCGTGCCCAACCTGGGATCGATTGACGCGGCCAAAACTTTGCTTATTGGAAATAATTTCAAGATTACCGGGTTAAACGATAAAGAAATTTACAAAATCAGCCAAAATATGCCCGCGGCTTATGATTTGCTTCCCAGCCAAACATATTTTTTCGGCAAAGAAAGTTATATCACTGATTTAAACCATTTTCCATTCGGATCAAAATTGGATTATGCCCAGGTTAATTCGCTTTTTAAGCAAACCGGGTTAAACAGCCAAGGATTGGATAACGCCGCTAAAATTCATACGCCCGAATTTGACGGTTACGATGTTCGTTCCAAAAATATCGATACTTATAATATTGTGGGTTGCAAGTCGCCCACGCTGGCCGGCGTTAATTATTTGGTTACCGATGAAGGATCGGGCGGATATTCCATTTGGCGCAATCCGATTTCCGGCGATGACACCGTGCCGCGCGAAAGCGCGGAAAGCATTCCCGCCAATCCGGAAAAAACTTTCTACGCGATTGCCCCCGAACATGGGAAAATGCCCAGTGCCGCCGGCATCCGGCAAAAGATCGTAAATAATGTTTTCACCCTGTCGGTCTTGCCGCAGGGAACAACTTAAGGGGGTGGTTTGGTAGGGGGATATCCCCCTACCATCACGCGCGAAAGCGCGTCCGTGTTACAATAAGCCAATATGGAGCAAGAAAAGCGGGATATCTGGCGTTGGTACCACAATGTTTCCGAATGTTATTACCACATCCAGATTACGGTCAAATATCGCAAAGCATTACTGAACGAAAAGGTGATTGCCGCAATTGTCGAGAGCCTGAAAGGATTTATGGAACGGTACGCCATTGAGATCAGCCATGTGGGATTCGACCAAGACCACGCCCATATTCTGGCAAGATTCCTGCCGAAGTATTCCGGCGGCCAGGTTATCAAAATAATAAAAAGCATTACCGCGCGCGAGGTGTTCCGGCAAGTTCCCGAAATTAAAAAAGAACTCTGGGGTGGAGAGTTCTGGACAGACGGCTATTATATCGCTACGATCAGCGCACGCGGTAATAGGAAAGTTATTGAGCGATACATTCAAAACCAAGGCAGACCAAAAGATGTGAGCCAGTTACGATTGTTTGAATTGTAGCTGCGAACGCCCTGCGGTCTTGCCGCAGGGTCATTTACTTAAATCGTATTTGAATAGTAATCTTGCCGTATTTTCTGTTGAAAAACGGATCAAAGGCGGCAAAATCCCGCCGGCCACGGTTATCTGGCGCGACTTGATCGTCGGATTTCATTGCAATGCTTAGAGCATTGCATTTTGGCAGACACGAGGGTGCAAGGCCCGGCCTTGTTTTTATAATTTGGGCTTGTTATTAATTTTGTATAATCATTATGGAAAATTTTTTTAAGAATTTTGTTTGCAAGAGCAAAGAACGGGTAGGGGCGAAGGTCGATAGATTCAACAATGCCGGGAAGGCCAAAGTTTATTTAATCGCTGATTTTGATCGGACGATCACGCCGTTGCTTAATGAAAACGGCGAGGAAATTTCTACATGGGCATTGTTAAGCCGCAAATTGCCCGAGGATATCAGGAACGCGGAAATTGAGCTTTACAAAAAGTATCGCCCGTTGGAGGTCGCAGGGAAAATGACCGCTGAAGACGCTTTTGAATGGTGATCTGTCAATTTGGATTACTACGAGAGAAGCGAATTGAGCTGGTCGGATTTGTCTCTTGAAGTTCGGGAAGCGATTCCGGCAAGGTCGGGCGCGATTGAGCTTTTTAATGTATGTGAAGACAAAAAAATACCGACGGTGATTCTGTCGGCGGGAATCAAGGATGTGATCGAATTATGGTGCGAAAAATTTCGGGTTCGTCCGAATATGATATTATCGACCAAACTTAATTTCGATGACCGCGGATTTATTTGCGGTTGGGACAAGGATTCATTGGTGCATACTTTGAATAAAAACGAGACTGGGAAGAAGCATTTGAGAGCGATTCAGGAAACGCGCCCATACGCGATTCTGGTTGGCGACAGCATGGATGACGCGGCGATGGTTGACGGAGATGAAAATATTCTTCGCATTTTTATCGACAACGGACACGATAAGGAAAATCGAAACAATGAATTTTACGATAAAGTATTTGAAAATTTTGATTTGATCGTTAAAAATGGGAGTTTGCTGCCAATTGTCGAAACCATTAAATCAATAATGGGCCAAAATGAAAAAAGATTTTAATTTACCGCCAATAAACGCGCATATCCACGCGGCGATGATAGGTTTTCGAGGGGTTGCCAAAGGAGGTGTAAATTTTCTAGCGAAATGCAACTTTTCTTTTAAATTTCCCCTAATATTTTCACCCCGCTCAGCGCGGGATTTTTTGTATGATACCACATTTCAGCGAAACTTCGTAGGCGGAGCGGTATCCCAGCGATTTCCGGTATTTGCCGTTAAGGATATGCAGGCAATCTTGGAATCGTTCCTCGGAGATGTTTTTCAAATCGGTTTTCTTGGGGATAAACCACCGGCGGACAAGCCCGATGCCATTNTCTACATGTGGTTTCTGCCAGGGACTGTGAGGGTCGCAGAAATACGCTGGCAATCCGAATTGTTCGTGCTCTTTGTTTTCGATGCCATTGTCNAAAGTCAGATCATCAATGCTCAAATCCAACAACATGCTTTTAACGGCCAGCCTCATTACGGCCGGTTTTTTGCTTTCAATCATCGTGCCGGCAAGCAGTTTCGAGGCTGGAACGCAAATGATTGCGCCGCTGTTTTGGCTGCCGGTTTTGGTCGGCGAAACAAACAGATCGCCTTCGGCGTGGATTCCTCGCTTTGGCCTCTTTTTGATGGAAATACGATTAGGAATCATTTCTCTTTTGGTTTTCTTTTTCTGTTTGCGCGGATGATATCGCTTGGTGCAAAGAAGCGGGCAATATGCCTGGCCCCAAGCGCTGTACAGCCATTTGTAGATGGCATTGGCGCCGACCCGCGGGTTTTGCTTTTCACGCTTCATCCGCCCGGCGATCTCATCCGGGGAGCGGTGGTCTTTCAACCCTTTGATGATTTGTTCCCTTAACTCCGGATATTGCTCAACCTTCATTCCCGGATGCTTGCTGTTTAATCTTTTCGCTCTTGCTTTCAGCTGGGCGGTCAGCGCCGAGTATTTGCCGTTCTTGCGTTTTCTTTTCATCTCCCGGCTGATGGCGCTGGCATCAAAATCAAGTATTTTGGCAACTTCCTCTTGTTTGTGGCCGGCATTCAACAGCGCTTCGATTCGATCCCGGTCGGTTTGCTTCAAATGGCGAAAATGCCGCTTCTTTTTTCGTTTTTTGCGGATTTGTTTTTTCATACAACTTCATTTTACCGAAGTTGCATTTCAAAAGAGAATTTTCGGATAGGTGCGCTAATTTCTGAGTCGCTGAAATACAGTTGGGAAAGATTGCCTGATAACGGTTGGAGAAATTAGCAGTAGTGATTGTTCCCTCGTCCTCGCTTCGGCTCGGACTCGGGACGGCCGGTTTTGATTTGACTCGTCAAAACAGGTGGTATCACGATTTAGAGTCGGACTGCTCTAATGTGTGTTTTTTTGTTATTTGGATGCGCGCATTTGATCGCATTTATTTAAGGAGGTTTGACCTTTCAGATGTCCGATAAGGTCAATCCTCGTCAAAATGTTCTAAAAATGTTGTCAAACGCGTTGTTCCAAGCGGAGCAACATTTGGCAAGATCTTTGAAAATTCGAGTAATAGGGCGAGAGTTGAAAGGCGGAAAATTTTTGATTTCATCTTGAGCCTGCTTATCTTGATATCTTTGGCACCATTGCTTTTTATGCGGATTTGGTTTTTGAAATAAGATCGTCGCGGCGGGCATGGCAGGATAAAAAATGAACAGGAGGTATAAATGAAAAGAGAGGTTCTTGTTTCGAGATTTTTTCGGCTGATACTGGCAACGGAAATCGTAGCCCTGATCAGCTTGGCGGTAGCGGATCATATTCCGTTCAGCGAACCGGCCAGTATGTCAGTCGAAGAATGGAATGACTATTATATGTGGTTGGTATATAACGACACGACAAAAGATATGCCATATAAACTGGGCAGTTATGTATGCACCAACTACATGATCGATTCGATCAAGGCGGCGCGCTTGCATGGTTTTCAACATCTGTATTGCTGTATTATAGAAGATTTTTTATGCGGCGGCGCGAACCATGCGGTCATCGCGATTTATGTAGTGGGTAATGGAAAGATATATATCGACGGAGGATACCGGAAGGTGAACTGGGAAGGGGGTTGGCTGTTTGTCGAGCCCCAAAACGGCATGGTGCTCAATGAGGTTTTGGTCAACCAGAGTTTAAGGCCGCAACATTACAGAATTTACGATGGAAGCGGCTGGCATCTGACATACTGGGGGCCTAACGGTGAATTGGGCCATATTACATCCCCGTTGTCCACCGTTGCGGTAGGAAAGATTTGAATAAGATTGCCCCACATCAGTTTAAGAGATTGGCCGCGCCTGTTCCGGTATGAATGGAACAGGCTCTTTTTATATCCAAACCCTGATTTGATATTTTTAGCGGTCGCTAAAATTATCCAATTTTTTAGACGGTTGGTTTGTGGGAATGGGGCGGGTTGGCTATAATGTTTATAATGGAAAACGGGCAACGATATCGATATTTGAAAGACAAGGTACGGGAGATTTTTGCGTCCAACCCGACGCTTTATTGTCCGTATTTTGGAGATCGGATAACATTGAATTCCGATGGATTTCATCATTTACAATTTTCAAATCGCCATGAACGGACAAAAGACGAGCAGAGTTTAAAATTCAGTTTGTTGCCGTTGGCAATCGGCATTATCAAAAAATCGGGGACGGTCCAGGAATATCGCGCGGGTTTGTGCCAATTTGGAAAAGCGGGGAAGGATGGATTTGCCAAAACAAAAAATGTTGAGTATTGGGGGATGGAGGCCATAGTGGGCGAAAATAAAATAAAGGTGAGAACAATTTTGCGCCGCGTTGGCAACGGAAAAATAATTTTTTGGAGCGTGATGCCCGCGATGAAATTAAATCGCGACAGATTGGAAATAATGAGAAATCTTGCCAAAAGAGGTATTGAGGATGATTAACAAAAAAGTCGGCTCACGCCGGTTTTTTTTTAGTGCTTGGCTTCAGCTTAGGCAAGCCTTAGCTGAACGGGGCTTTCGCCCGCAAGCACTACAATCATGATAACATGTAATTTCTTGGTGTCAATTTTTGCGGACGGTCTTTGGAAATCGGGGCAATCAGTCGGGATTGAATGACCGGGATTCAGTGAAAAAAGATCGGCCGCGCCTGTTCCGGTATGAATGGAACAGGCTCTTTTTATATCCAAACCCTGATTTGATATTTTTAGCGGTCGCTAAAATTATCCAATTTTTTAGGCGGTTGGTTTGTGAAAATAGGGATGGTTGGTATAATGGAGTAATTACAATTAACAACTATAAAATTAATAATCACAATTAACGAACGGCAGGAGTCTTGCTTCTGTCGCTGATTAAAAATTCAAATATGAAATACATTGTGGGGAATTGGAAGTGCAATCCGGAAAACAGAATTGAGGCCAAAAAAATCCTTTTGGGATATAAAAAGGGAATTAAAAAAAGCTCAAAAATCGCCGCGGCGGTTTGTCCGCCCGCGTGCTATTTGGAAACCGCCAAAGAAATTTTGAAAAGCGCGGCGGGATTGGGCGGCCAAGATTGCCACTGGCAGAATTCGGGAGCGTTCACCGGAGAGATTTCGCCAACGCAGTTGAAGGCCGCGGGTTGCGGTTATGTTATCGTCGGACATTCCGAACGGCGGCATATCTTTGGCGAGACGGACGAAACCGTCAACAAGAAAGTGAAAGCCGCGCTGGCCGCGGGATTGGCGCCGATATTTTGTTGCGGCGAAACCCGCGAACAGCGCATTGACGGCAAAATTACGGATATCGTGGAGGCGCAGATAAAGGAAGGGCTGAAAGGCGTTGATTTGAACACCGCGCCGGTGATGATTGCCTATGAACCGGTGTGGGCGATCGGCACCGGCCAAGCCTGCGGCCCCGAAGAGGCCAAAGTGGTGCGCCAGTTTATCGTTAATATCACCAATGAAAAAATTTCACTGCTTTACGGCGGTTCGGTAAATTCCAAAAATGCCGCGTCCTATATCAAAGACGCTAATTATTCCGGCTTGCTGGTCGGCGGCGCGTCCCTTGACCCCAAAGAATTTTGCGCCATTGTTGCATCGGCAAAAATTTAATTTTCGCGGGCAAAATACGATTTAAATATGATTTAAATAATGCTTAAATCGCGCGGATGGAGATACGGACATTCTCACATTCTCAAGAATGTGGGAATGTTTTTTTGGGTGTTGCGAAAATGCGTTGATATTTTTGTTGGAGGTGGTAATATCAAGAATTGGGAAATCAAGCAAAAATATGGAAAATTTTCGCGAGGGATATTTTTTCAATCCGACCAAGGGGAATTTGAGCTTTGATGATGTCATTGAGGAGATTTTTTCGTATATGAACGAACAGCCGCGAAAGGATTATGAAATTGTGGTGGGGTGCGATTCGGCATCGCTTGATTATCCGCATTTTCCGGCCACGATCGTGGTGCGGCGTTTGGGCGCGGGCGGGCGGTTTTTTTTGAAAAAAATCAGCTACGGCGGCAAAAAATTTTACAATTTCAAGCAAAGGATTTTGCAGGAAGTATTGTTATCTTGCGAGCTGGCGCTGGTTTTGCGCGAAACTTTGGAATTGCGCAAACTTTTGTCGCCCGATAATTTGAAATGGGATTTTTCCTATATTCACGCCGATGTGGGCGAGCGCGGCGCCACGCGGGAAATGATTCGCGAAGTCACCGGGCTGATTCGCGGCAACGGGTTTGAGCCGATGATCAAGCCGTTTTCATTCGCGGCGTCGGCGATTGCGGATAAATACACTTAAACAATTTTCAATTACCAATTTTCAATTTTCAATAAATGACCAATGTTCCAATGATCAAACGGAATGTATTGCATTTGTTTGAAAATTGATTATTGAAAATTTAATGAAAATTGGTAATTGAAAATTGAAAATTTAGGTATTGGGTTGGCGTCGGGAATAATTTTTTGTTACAATATAAGCGTTGAACTCTAAACAGAGATATTTTTTTAAATTATGGTTAAAAAAGTAATTGATATTATGCCGCCGGCGAATAGAAACGCGGAGCGGAAATTCGAGGAAACCGATTTGGAGCAAAACGCGCTTTTGGAGCCGGAAGATCTGCCGGTTGAAACGATTGAACCGCGAATAAAGCCAAGAATGACTTTTGTCAACCGGATGAATCTGGATGGCCGGCAGAATTCAGAAAAAATCAAAGAAAAAAGTTTTTTCAAGGGATTGATTTTGAAATTGGCGCTTGCGGCGGCGGTTGTGGCGTTGGCGATGTATGGCTTGGATTTGAAATTTGCCAAGGCCACAGTCAAAATATGGCCCGCGACCTCGATTTTACGGCAGGATGTTAAAGTCGGCGTTGATCCGGCGACTCTGGAAATCAATAGAGAAAAAAATTTGATTCCGGGATTTGCGATTTCCGTGAGCAACACGATAAAAGGAGAATTTCCGGTGACCGGCAAGAAAGATGTGCAGGGAATGGCGCAGGGAACGGTGAAATTGTTTAATAATTATACGACCGCGCAAAGATTGGTTAAAGGCACGCGCCTGCAAGCGCCTTTGGATAAATTCCAACCCGCTTTGGCCGGTGATGAAACGCCGTGGTTCAAGACGACCGAGGATGTTGTTCTGGAACCAAAATCATCGACCACGGTGAAGGTGATTGCCGCGATCGCGGGCGAAAAATATAATATTGACGCGTCGGTATTCTCGGTTCCCGGGCTGGTGGGCACGGCGCAATATACATTTGTTTACGGCCAATCGTTTGAAAAGTTCACGGGCGGATCGCAAAACAGCGCTCCCGAGGTGAAAAAAGAGGATATCGACAATGCCAAAATCGCGATGGCCGATCTTGCCAAGGAAGAAATTGAAAAAGAACTCCAAGCCAAAGTTAAAGAACAGGGGCTGGAAATCGTTGACGCCAGCGTTGAGAAATTTGAATTGGGCACGACAACCATCATCGGGAAAGCCGGGGACAGCATTGCCAAAATCGGCGGCCAGATGGTGGCCAAAGCAAGCACGGTGGCTTACAAAAAATCCGATCTTGAAAATTTAAGCAAAGATTTTATAACGGGTAAAATTCCCGCCGGAAGCTTCGCGAACGAAAAAAGCTTGGCCATTAAATCGTCGTATGCCGGGATTGATCCGGCGAACGGCAAGCCTTCTTTGACCGCGGCCGCGGAAGTGATGATTTATTCGGGGATGGGCGAAGCGGATTTGAAAAAAGGCCTATCCGAGAAGGGGCTTCAGGAAGCGCGATTATTTCTGATGAGCCAACCCGGGATGAAAGACGCCCAGATACAGCTTTCGCCGCCCTGGCGGTTGAATGTTCCCCGGGAATTGGACCGGATTGAAGTTTGGACCATATTGGAATGAATCGGGCGCGAGAAGTGTGAAGCGGGTATTGGGTAACCCCTCACCGGGAAGTAAAAATAGCGAATTTGAAGGTCAATCCTCGGCTTGCGAGAGGTTTGACCTTCAAATTCGCGCCGGCCCTTACCGCAAATTCGTTGAGGATTGACCTCAAAATACAAATTCTCGAGGTCAAACCTCAACAAATTTGCTCCCCAGTGAGTGATTACGGTATCGGTATTTGACTTTAATGAAGCTTTCTGGTATACTTATAAATTGTTTCAATGGAAAATAAAAAAGTATTGAGATTTCAAGGACAAGTGTTTGAATCTTTACCGAACGCCAAATTCCGCGTAAAGCTTTCCGATGGCCGGGAAGTGATCGGCCACTTGGCGGGAAAGTTGAGAATGTTTAGGATAAAAATTCTGAATGGCGATATCGTCACGGTTGAAATGAGTCCTTATGACGAAAAAAAAGGAAGAATAGTGTATCGCGGTAAATAATTTCTTTAATTCTTTTTGCACCCCGTTGGCTTGCCGCGGGAAACAAAGAGAATGAGGAGTCCGGAGAAAACATCTTCCGGTCGCGGCGGGGTTGATATTCCGGCGCGAGAACCCAATTTATTACAATCATGAAAGTCAGAGCATCATTAAGAAAAATTTGCAAGGATTGCCAGATCGTCAAAAGAGACAACCGGATTTATGTTATTTGCAAGAAAAATCCGAAGCATAAACAGCGACAGGGGTAAAAACATAAAACAAAATTGAAAGCTCGAAGACAAATATAAAAATAGAGCTTGAGTTTTTGTTTTGCGTTTCGCGCCATAATTTTTAAAGAATTCATATGCCACGCATAATCGGTGTAAACATACCGGACAACAAACAAATCGGAATCGCGCTTGGATACATTTACGGGATCGGGAGATCATCGGCCAAAGTGGTGCTTGCCGAAGCCAAGATCGGCCCAACCGTCAAGGCAAAAGATTTGACGCCGGAACAGATGAAATTGATCGAGGAAATAGTCAAGAAGAATTACCGCGTGGAAGGCGATTTGAAACGCGATGTGATGATGAACATCAAACGCTTGAAGGACATCGTGGCTTGGAGAGGTATGCGCCATTCGCGCAATTTGCCGGTCAGGGGCCAAAGAACGCGGACCAACACCAGAACCGTGCGCGGTAATATCCGCAAGACCGTGGGTTCGGGCCGCAAACCGGCAGCGACGCCGACATAACAAATTAAAAGTTAAAAAATCAAAAATCAAAATTAAGGAATGATATACAGTTGAAATTTTTGTAAAAATTCCAACACAATAATTTTTCATTTTGATATTTACATTTTAAATTAATTACAATGGGTAAGAAGCATGTTGCCACTCAAAATAAAGAGGAATTGTTGAAAGAGCGGGATGCCGTCGAGGCCAAGGCAAAAAAGGAATTCACCGTAAAAATGCCCGGGCGCACAAGGCAAGGAATGGTTTACATTTCCTCGTCATACAACAATACGATTGTTTCGTTCGCCGATGAAAGCGGGAATATTTTATGCTGGAAGTCTTCGGGAAGCATCGGTTTCAAGGGTACCAAGAAAGGCACGCCGTTCGCGGCTTCCAAAGTCGCGGAAGCCGTGGCCGAAATCATAAAGAAGATGGCGGTTGAGAAAGTGCAGGTTTTGGTGAAGGGCATCGGTTCCGGCCGCGATTCGGCGATCCGGTCGCTGGCGGCGCGCGGTATTGACATTGTTTCGATAAAAGACATCACGCCGATCCCGCACAATGGTTGCAAGCCGAGAAAGACCCGAAGAGTGTAAAAGTGAAAAGCTAAAAGCTAAAAGCGCAAAGCAAAAATACAAATTCGTATTCTCGCTTTACACTTTTCGCTTTAAGATTTAAGTTATTAAACATGGAAACGAACATAAAATGCAAGATTTGCCGCCGCGCGGGAGCCAAACTGCTTCTCAAGGGAAGCCGCTGTTACGGCCAGAAATGCGCCATGGTGCGCCGTCCGACCGCTCCGGGCAAAAAAGGAAAGCGCCGGGCGCGCTCCCTTTCGGAATTCGGCCGGGAATTGCGCGAAAAACAGCGCGTGAAGGCGTGGTATAACCTGCGCGAACAGCAATTCAAGAACTATGTGAAAGCCGTTCTCGCGAAAAAAGGAAGCGCCGAAGACCTGCCGCTGGCGCTGATGGGCGCGCTTGAAGGGCGGTTGGACAATGTTGTGTTCCGGCTTGGATTCGCGCCTTCCCGGCTCGCGGCGAGGCAGCTGGTGAGCCATAAGAGTTTTTTGGTCAACGGAAAGCCGGTCAATTTGCCTTCATACAGGGTTATTAAAGGAGATGTGGTTTCCGTGGCGCCGCGCAAAATCAAGAACGCTTACTTTGTTCAATTACAGCCGGCCTTGAAATCTTACAAAACGCCGTTATGGCTGTCGCTTGACGCGGACAAAATGGAGGGCAAGAGAGTGGGCGATATTTCAATGGAGGAATTGGCTTTGCCCGCCGAGATCGGTTCGGTGTTTGAATTTTACGCCAGATAAAAAATTCCAAGTTTGAACATTGGAAATTGGGAATTGAAAATTATTTAAATGTCGTTGATTTCCTGGACGCGAATACCCGCGTGTGACGCGGTAAAACGTTCGAGGATTTACGGCAAAAAATCATGATACCATTACCGCTTGAACCCAAA
Organism: Candidatus Nealsonbacteria bacterium DGGOD1a; assembly: GCA_022530585.1. Classification (NCBI taxonomy): domain Bacteria; phylum Candidatus Nealsoniibacteriota; species Candidatus Nealsonbacteria bacterium DGGOD1a. The sequence goes on along the minus strand of CP092821.1, from coordinate 725,949 downwards.
GTAATTGATAAAAAAGGCAACAGCGCGTCAATCGAAATCGAGGCGCTGTACCCCGGTTATGGCGTTACCGTCGGCAACGCGTTGAGGCGGGTGATGCTGTCGTCGCTTGAAGGCGCCGCCGTTACCCAGATAAATATCAAAAGCGTGCCGCATGAATTTTCGACGATCGCGGGAGTGATGGAAGATGTGATCACATTGATGATCAATGTTCGCCAATTAAGATTCAAGCTGACCGGCGACGAGCCGCAGACTTGCGTGTTGAAGGCCAAGGGCGAGAAAGAGATTACCGGCGCGGATTTGGAGATTCCCAGCCAGCTGGAGCTTGCCAATCCCGAAACCCACATCGCCAGTTTGACCGCGAAAAGTTCCAAATTGGAAATGGAAATCAAGGTTGAAAAAGGGACCGGCTATATGTCAAAAGAAATGCGCCAAACCAAGGCCAAGCTGGAAATCGGGGTGATTGCGATGGATGCGATGTTTACGCCGGTTAAAAAAGTTGGTTTCAAGGTTCAAAATATGCGCGTAGGCGACCGGACGGATTTCGACAAAGTAATTTTTGAAATCGAAACCGACGGCACCATTACTCCGGAAACCGCGTTCGCGCAGGCTTCGGAGATATTGGTCAGTCATTTTACGATGTTTCGAAATGTTTTCAACGCATAATCTAACCGATTAAATTTTGATTTTGGCATTTGAGTTCTGATAATATTATTATGTACAAGAGAATTAAAGGTAAAAAATTCAGCCGGAAAACCGATCAAAGAAGAGCGTTTATGCGTTCTTTGGCGGTCAATCTGATATTGCGGGAAAAGATTCAAACCACCAAGGTCCGCGCGCGCCAGGCCGCCTCTTTTGTCGAGAGATTGATTACCAAGGCGAAGGTCGGCGATTTGGCTTCAAAAAAAGCTTTGGCGTCAATATTGCCCGAAGTCGCCAGCCGCAAATTGACGGCGGTGATCGCGCCCCGCTTTAAAGATCGTGTCGGCGGATATACTCGCGTCGCGCTTTTGGGCCAAAGACTTAAGGATGGAGCGCCCATGGCGGTGGTTGAATTGCTGGATCGGCCGCCGGTTGTTGAAACGGTCAAGGGGAAAATCAAGCAGGTCGCGGCAAAGAAAACCAAAAAGACCGCCAAAATTGAAAAGAAAGAAGAAATAAAATCTTAGTTATGAAAACGACTTCCATTAAAAGAGAAAAGCGAACAATCGATGCCACGGGGATGGTTTTGGGAAAGCTCGCGGTAATTGTCGCGGTATTCTTGCGGGGCAAAGATAAGCCGGGATTCGCCAAAAATGTTGACGCGGGCGATTTTGTGACGGTTAAAAATTTCCGGAAAGTGACGATTACCGGCAAGAAGCTTGAGCAGGAAAAAGATTATCGTTACAGCGGTTACATGAGTGGTTTGAAAGCAACCACAATGGGGGAAACGATGGAGAAGAATCCCGGCCAGCTTTTGCGACAAGCGGTGTACCGCATGCTTCCGACCAACAAATTGCGCGACCAAATGATAAAACGGTTGACCGTGCAACAGTAATGCAAATAAATATGGCAAAAACCAAGGATACTCAAAAAATTGAACCCAAAGAGATTAAGGCCGCGGCGACTAAACCCGCGGTAAAAAAAGCGCATCCGGCGGTAAAAAAGATCGAAGAAACTCCGGAAATCGTTGCCGTAAAAATCGCGGAGATCAAAGTTGAAGACAGCGTTGCCAACGATCCTCTGGACGCTTCGGGCAGGAAGAAGACCGATAAATATTATGAATCTATCGGCCGCAGAAAGACCGCGATCGCGCGCGTCCGCCTTTATACCCGCGGCGATAAAATATTTTTAGTCAATGACAAGCCGTTCGACCAATATTTCAAGACCGTTGAATTCAAAAATATCATCGAAGCGCCGCTGGTCAAAATGAATTGCACCGACAGATTCCGGGTTACCGCGCTGGTCAAGGGCGGCGGCATCAACGCGCAAGCCGAAGCGTTGCGCCACGGCATTACCCGCGCGCTGGTGTTGTTTAACGCCGATTTCAAAAAGCGCTTGAAAAAGTCCGGCTACCTAACGCGCGATCCGCGCATGAAAGAGCGCAAAAAACCCGGCTTGAAGAAAGCCCGCCGCGCCCCGCAATGGGCGAAACGGTAGGGGAGTTTATGGTGAATAGTTTATAGAAAAATATAGCCGCCCCAAGCGCAAGCGAGGGGCGGCTTTTAGCGTTGTGTTAAAAACCGGTGTTTAATTTGACAGCGTTATCGCAGTGTAATATAATGATTACATATTTACGCTTTTTTGTAATTATTTTATTACACTATGGAAAAATACAAAAAAAGGATTTTATTCAATAGCTTGGTGAAATATTTTGATAGCAAAGAGGCGCTGGTGGTCACCGGTATGAGGCAGGTCGGTAAAACCACTTTGATGCGCCAGATTTTTAATTGGGCGGGCAACCAGCCCAAATTGTGGTTTGATTTTGAAAATCCGTTGGATGTAAAGATCTTTGAAGACATTGATTACAGCAATATTTATCGGAACCTGGAAAAGATGGCTAAGAAGGCTGATAATGCCCGATTGGTAATTTTTATTGATGAAATTCAAATCTACCCGGAAATGACCAAGATAATCAAATACTTAATCGATCATTACCGAGTTAAATTCATTGTTACCGGATCGTCTAACTATTATTTGAAAAATTTATTTCCCGAATCGCTTTCGGGCAGAAAATTCCTTTTTGAACTGCCAACTTTAAGTTTTCAGGAATACCTGTACTTCAAAGACAAAATCGAAGAAAAGGAAGCGATGATTGATGGTATTTTGCAATCCCTGAAGAACAACACCATCTTCAATTATAAAAAATTTGAAACTGATTATAATGATTTCGTCCATTATGGCGGGTTCCCCGCGGTGGTATTGGAGTCCGATATTGATGCTAAAAAGCAAATACTGAGAAATATATTCTCTTCATTCTTTGAAAAAGATTTAAAGATTTTATCGGATTACAAGGATATCCAGGAACTGCGGGACCTGTTACTGCTTTTGGTCCCCAGAATCGGATCATTGATTGATGTTACTCGGCTGGCAGCCGAGCTTGGGATTAACCGGCCAAAAGTTTATCATTACCTTGAATTTTTACAGGGGACTTTTGTTGTAAACCTCTTGCCGCGCTACACAAAAAGCATTGATAAAGCGGTCGCCGGCGGCCGGAAGGTTTATTTCAGCGATACCGGATTGCTGCAGGTGATGGGCAATGTAAACGATGCGCAATTGTTTGAAAACGCGGTAATCAATCAGTTAGTCCGTTATGGCAAGGTAAGCTTTTACAACAAGCGCAACACTGCCGAAATTGACGCCATCCTCGATAAAAAGATTGCTTTTGAGATTAAGCTGACCGGAACTCTGCAGGATGTATCAAAGTTGCAGAAACTGGCCACAGACATCCAACTGCCGTCACAATATGTGATTTCCAAAAAATTCATAGAAAGCGCCGGCTTCATCTCGCCGGTAGTTTTATGAAAACAAGATCATCGGCGGCAATTGGTTGGGGGATATTATGATGCTGGCGTAATATAAACTGGATTTTTATAAAAGATGCAATTCCGCTTATACGAAAAAATATTTTGAAAAGATTAAAGAAATTTACGAAGAATTATGTCAAAAAGCCAAGCAATAAAAATTGTTAATAGATACGCAAAAAAACTGGATGAATGTAATTTTCCGGTAGCTTTTATTTATTCGGTTCTTGGGCAAAGGGCACGGCCGGAGAGAATAGCGACATTGATGTTGCGGTTATTCCCAAAAAACCGGTGAAAATTGAAGATAGTTTTATTCTGCGGCGAATCAGGCGAATGGTTGATACGCGCATTGAGCCTCACAGCTTGTCTTTGAAAGACTTTACTGAAGGGCGCAATGCCATTGCCGCGGAAATCAAAAATACGGGAACAAAGGTAAAATAATCCGCGCCGCTCCTCAATTTGAGCGTCTTGGCGGCAAAACAAAAAACGGGGGAGACTTCGCTTTGTTGCAAATTATTCTATCGGATCGGATTTGTAGAGGGCGTTATTGGCGAACAAATAGATGATTTTTTTGTCTTGGCGCACGAACATTTCCGCCGGCTTGTTTTGCTCTTGTCCGGAAATTGCCGATACTTTGGCCAAATCGGCAAAATTGATTTTGTCGCGATTGTCAATCTCGGCGGTTTTGACGCTGTCGCCGGCGACAAAAATCAAGTAATCGGAATTGAACCAGTCGCAATCGGCGATTTTCTCGGAAAGCCGCGCGATAAAAATTTTGTCGCTTGCGGCGGCTTGGGGCTGATCAGTTTTGCTTTCAAGATAGAACACCCAGATTTCGGAGTCGGATGCGTAGGCCACCTTTTTGCCATCGGGGGAAAGTTTCGGTTCGCCGGACAAATTGTCGGAAATTTTCGAGAATGTTTCCAAGGATGAGTTTGAAACATACAGCCGCGAACCTTCGCGGGCAAAAATATAATTGCCAAAAACCCATAATTGCCGATCGGTATCCGGCGCGGGAGTTATTTGGGCGGGTCCGGCCTTGGCGGGAGCCGCGGCGTTGTCGTTTTTATAGACAAAACCGTCGTCTCCCAAATAATATTTATCGTCCGCTTTTGCGTTTGCCGACATTGCCGTGGAGGTCGCGTTTGAGTTTGTTTTTTTTGTCAGGCGGGGAGGATTCTTATCGATGGCGATATCGTATGTGGATGAGGCCGCGGCGGAATTTGATTTTACTTCCAATGTTTTGGCATCGATCCAATCCCAATCGGAGAATTCCGGATTTTTGCCCGCGAAATTATTCTGGTTGGCCAGTTTTAATGTGATATTCTGGGAAATGTCGTAGAGTTTCAAGCTCCAGCCGTTTTCGCCGTTTTCGCGCAAGGCGATTTTTTGGCCGTCGGGCGAAGGCAAAATTTCTCGGATGTCTTTTCCGATATTGGTAAAATTGATTCGATCCGGGAAAAGAAGGATGTTTCGGGCTTCGGTGACTTCTTTTTCTTTTATTTCCAGATTTTTTTCCCAAGTTTGATATCCGGGTTTTTTGATTTCAAACTTGTATTTGCGGGGGAGCAAGTTGTCCGCCAGCGCCGAATCAAAGAAAAAATCGGTCTGTTTTTTCAATCTTTCGTTCACATAGACGCTGACTTGTTTCGGGGTTGCTTTAACGAAAAATCCGCCGGTCATCACCACCAGCTTTTTGCCGGCTTCCAGCGGCCAGTTGATCCGGTACCCTTGCGCGTAAAGCGCCAGCGCCGGCGCCGCGACCGCGAACAGCAAAACAAAAAATCCAAAAAGAAAAGTCCGAAATTTGCGCGACATAATAATAGAAAGAATATACATTTTCATTTTATCCCAACGCCCAAATTTTACAATTTGACAAAAAAGAAAATCCGTGATCTTATAAAATAAGCTCTTCTACTAGAAGGCCGAAATGGAGGTTAAAAATTGGCAAAGTCGATAATAATCGATCCTTCCAAAAATATTACGAAGGTTAGTCAGCTTGTTAATGATAAACATCAAGTTGCCGCGACGATTGGTTTTTTCGTTGGTTTAGTTAGATGGATTGGCGAAAAACCAGAGATATTGGTCCGGCGACGTACGGCAAAAGATTCTCTCTACGATGTGGATCTTTCTGGAAAGAATGAAGCGATTGGGGGCGCGCAATCGTTCGCCGATTTAACGAATGGATATTATTCATCCATTGCGGCAACGATTGTGCGCGAAGCAAGAGAAGAAGCTGGTCTTGATTTGTCCAACTGGAGAAAAGAGGTAGGTTTGACTGAATCGCCATTTGTGTTGATACCGGCTCAGTTAAGCAAGGAAGATGGCACGAATGATTTGGCTCTTATTATGCCTACGAGATTTTACGACTCGCAAAGGACGAGCGTATACGAGGAAAAACTTAAGAGCGGAGCGGTAAGTTGGCTTACAGCAGATGATTTGCAGAATCTAACTGTGCCAATTATTTCTCTGCGAACTCGTGTTATGCTCTGGCAAGCTCTTCGCTATGTTGAGTTGGATAGCGTAATACACCTTTTGTGAGTTGAGAGACATTTTAAAACATTTTTTCCTTTTTAGGGATTTAAATGAAATGTCTTTTTATTTTTGCTTGATTTTGATACCATAGAGCTATGCAAATACCAACGATGGAGAAAATTAAAGATGCGGGCCGCCAGATCGGGGAAAAACACGGGTTGAGGCTTGTGGTGCTTTATGGTTCGGTGGCCAAGGGGATGGCCAAAGAGGATAGCGATGTTGATATCGCGGTTTTGGGGAAAAACTTTTTGCAGTTTAAAGAAATTATTGAGATAATTGATGAATTCACGGCCGCGTTGCAAAGCAACAAGATTGATGTTAAATCGCTACACCACGCTGATCCGCTTTTCCGCCATCAGGTAATGGAAGGCGGAATATTGCTATATGGCGACGAGCTTGATTTTATTAAATTTAAAATTTATGCTTTTCGCGATTATGTGGAAAGCAAAAGCTTGTTTGACTTGAAAGAAAAGATGGTTAAAAAACGGCTTAAAATGATATGATCAATAAAAATTTTGTAATTGAAAAGGTAAATTTGATGACCGCCGGGTTGGAGCAATTGGCCGGATTTTCCAAAATGGCGCTTGTGGAAATTGCGGGCGACTATATAAAATATTCGGCGTTGAAAAATATACTTATGGAAACAATCGGCCGCGCGATTGACATCAACGAATATCTGATAACCCAATTGGCGGATCCAAAAATCGAGGCGCCAAAAACTTACCGCGACGGTTTTTTGGCAATGGGGAAGTTTGGAATTTTACCGCCGGATTTTGCGCAGGAAATTGCCAAGAGCGCGGGATTTCGCAACGCGATCGTTCACGAATACAATAATTTGGATAAAAGCGGAGTTTATGAAACCGTGGGCCAGGCGATTGATCAATATAATAAATACTGCGAACTTGTTATGCGGTATATCAATTCGGTTGAATGATGGAAAATAACAGCAATGATGTGACGCGGGATGTGACGATGGTTCACTTCCTTTTGATGTTCGGGTACAAGCTGTTTTCGGCTTATTTTCCTTTGTATTTGGCGGCGCAGGGATTGAGTTTGCCGCAGATCGGGTATTCTTATCTGCTGATCTATCTGCCGATCGCGCTTTTCGCGCCCTTTGCCGGATTTTTATCGCGCAAGGCCAACCCGGCGCTGTTGATGATGGTCGGTATTGCCGGTTACGCCGCCTATGCTTTGGCCATGGCGGTTGACGGCAATATCGGGATTTTTTTTGCCGCGCAGATAATGCTGGGCGTGGCGGCGTCGCTGTTTTTCACATCGTCGCGCATTTTGATGATGGCTTATCCGTCCGCCAATGTTGAACGCGGTTTTTCTTGGTTTTACAACGCGCCGCTTTGGGCGGATATTGCCGCGCCGTTGATCGGCGGTTTTTTGATTTGGAAAGTCGGATTTCCTCCGGTTTTCGCGATCAGCGTGGCGATAACTTTGGCGGCGTTGGCGACTGCCGGGGCGAAATTGTGGCGCGCGGCGGCGGAATTGGATCATCGGAGCATTTCAATCGGCAAATGGCTGGTGAAATGGGGGAGTCTGGTTAAAGAAGCGGCGCGGCCGCGCGCGCTTCCGTATCTGGCGGTATCTTTTTCGGTGTTGTGGCTGGGCGGGCTCTACGCGGCATTTTTTGTTTTGTTTTTGAAAAATTTTCTCGCATGGAGCCAGAACGCGGTGATTTTTTACGCGGCGGCATCGTCGGCGTTTTTTTCGGTTGTTTACATTCTTTTCATCCGGCCGCGGCAAAGCGACGCGGGGGAGAAAAGCGTGATGGCGGGCGCGACCGTTGCGGGGTTGTTTTCGATATTTTTCGGTTTCCCGGCGGTGTGTTTTAATTATGTTTCGGTTTTTGCCGCGGATTTTTTCAAAGGCGCGGGATCATTTGTCTGCAACGCCGGCCGCTCGTCGTTTGTCGCGCGCAAATTAAAGAAAGATCCTGAAGAAGCCGGCGCTTTGGACACAATGTTCGCGCCGCTGGGGGTCGCTCTCGGCTCTTTGGTCGCGGGTTTGCTGATAGACCCGCTGGGTTTTCAATGGCTTTTCTTTTCCGGAGGGGCGGCGGTTTTATCGGTAACATTCGTTTCATGGATTTTCATTGCCAAAAAATAGCTAATAAGCTAGAGTAAAAGAACGAAAATATCGAAAAACTATGAAATTAGGAATTGACTTGGGAACGAGGAATTCATTGGTGTTTGTGCCGAAAAAGGGAGTGGTTCTGCAGGAGCCTTCCGTGGTTGCGGTTGATCTGGACGAGAATAAAATTCTGGCCGTGGGGCGCGAAGCCAACGAGATGATCGGCCGGACTCCGGACGCTATCCGGGTTTACCGGCCGATGAAAGACGGAGTTATCGCCGATTTTGTCGTAACGCAGGCGATGATACGCTATTTTATCAACGAGGTTTCGGGAAAGTTCCATTTTTTCAAGCCGGAGCTGGTAATCAGCGTGCCGGCCGGAATCACTTCCACCGAACGCCGCGCCGTGCTTGAAGCCGGGATGAACGCGGGCGCCAAGGCGGTTTATCTTTGCAAGGAACCGATCCTTTCGGCGATCGGCGCCGGGATTCCCATTCACTCTTGTTCGGGCAATATGATCGTTGACATTGGCGGCGGCACCACGGAAGTGGCGGTGATTTCGCTGGGCGGGATCGTTAATTTTCAGTCGTTGCGCGTGGCGGGCGATAAAATGGACGCGGCCATTGCCGATTATGTGAAGCGAAAGCATAATTTGGCCATCGGCGACCAGACTACCGAAGATATCAAAATCAATATCGGCACGGCGATTCCCGAAAAGGACCCCAAGGTGTTGGAGATTCGCGGCCGCGATTTGGTGAGCGGATTGCCGCGCACCGTTAAAATAAATTCAAACGAAGTGTGCGAATCGGTGCAGGATTCGCTGGTCGAGATTATGCAAACGATCAAAGCGGTTTTACGCGAAACGCCGCCGGAACTTTCCGCCGATATTATGGATAAAGGCATGGTGCTGGCCGGCGGATCCAGCCTCTTGGCGAACCTCGCGGAACTGGTTACCAATTCCATCGGCGTGCCCTGCGCGGTGGCCGATAACGCGTTGCTTTGCGTGGCCAAAGGCACGGGCGCGGTTTTGGAAAATCTCGACTTCTATAAAAAGAGCATAATGACTAAAAAGTAATATATCCGACAAGTATCGCTTTGGATTAATTTAAAATTGAAAAATCAAAATGGAAAATGGCAATGTAAAATTATAAAATGTCCCAAAACCGACATTTTAGCATTTTTCCGCCAAAGGACGGATGTTCCTATGGCGTAACTTGTCATTTTGATCTTTGGTTTTTACATTTTCAATTTTGTGTTTGTTGGGCATTCAAAACAACTTCAGTCTCTTGAAGCGGCCAAGGATAATGGCCGTTTGGGCCATGCCTACATATTCAGCGGGCCGTCCAAGGCGGGCAAGAAAACCGCGGCCTTGGAATGGTTGTCGCGGATTTTGGGAACCAGTCTTGCCGAGGGCGCGGCGCACCCGGATTTTTTGTTCGTGAAGCCGCTGATTGATTCTAAAACCGGCAAAACGGCCGGAGAAATTACGGTTAACCAAATTCGCGGGTTGATCAATAAGCTGTCGTTTAAGCCGGCGTTGGGGCCATATAAAGCGGCGGTCGTTGATAATGCCGAACTGATGAACGGCGAGGCCCAAAATTGCCTGTTGAAAACCCTTGAGGAACCGCCGGGCGACGCGATCATTGTTTTGGTTACGCAAAATTCGCAACGCCTTCTGGAAACCATCCGGTCGCGCTGCCAGACCGTGCAATTTAATTTTGTGCCGGAAAAGGAAATGGAAATTATGGCGAAAGATTTGATTTTAAAAAGCGGCGATAAAATTGATGAAACGCTTGCCGGGGAGATCGTGGAACTATCTTTCGGCCGGCCGGGGAGATTGGCCGAGTTTATCGCCAACCCCGAACAATTAAAAAAATGGCGGGCGAACGCCAAGGAGTTTGCCAAAATCATCAACGCCGAATTGCCGGAAAAATTCGCTTATGCCAAAAAAATCACCGATATTGAAAATGAAGACGCGAATTTGGATGAAATCATGGAAATTTGGCAATTCCATTTCCGCAAGCTGATGTTGGAAACATTGAATAAAACCGAAAACGGGGATGTTGCGTGGGTCGGACCCACGCAGAAGAATCCCTTGCGTGGGTCCGATCCACGCGAAGAGACAACGGCCAAAGCCGCAGGAGCAAGACTCCTGCGAGATTCGCAGGAGTCTTGCTCCTGCCAAGCTAGCGCGCCATTCGTGTTTGGCAAAACAAAAGAAAATCCCTATACATTGGAGAAAATCGCCGCCATATTGAAGAAAATTCACGATCTGAATGTGACTTTAACGGCAACCAACGCGAATCCGAAACTGGCAATCGAGAATTTTATGCTGGATATTTAATTTTTGTCAAGATTAACAATAAAATGGGGTGTGGTATATTGAAGATGTTGGGAATACGGGTGAAAATGCAAAATCAAAATGCAAGTTACAAGAGGTCGCACCTCGGCGAGTACGCCGAGGAGCGACCTCTCTTGAATGCGAAATGCAAAAGATAAAATTCTTTAATTAAAAATCTATGGATTATAAAGAAGTAATCAAAAGAGTTCAGCCGGAGTTCGACAAGGCAACGGTTTATTTGGATCGGGAATTGGCCAAGATTCGGACCGGAAGGGCGAGCGCGTCGATCATTGAAGATATGGTGATCGAGTGTTTTGACCAGAAGTTTCCGCTGAAACAGCTGGCGATGATTTCGATTCCGGAGCCGCGGCAGATCGTGGTTCAACCGTGGGACAAATCTTATTTCGAGCCGATACAAAAAGCCATTGAATCGTCGCAACTGGGTTTGTCGCCCGCGGCCGAAGGCGCGGTGATCCGCATTACGATGCCGGATTTGACCAGCGATTACCGCCAGAGTTTGGTGAAAGTGATTTCCAAAGTGCAGGAAGACACTCGCCAAGCGATTCGCCGGGCGCGCGATGATGCTTGGTCGCAAATACAGAGACTGGAGCGCGAAGGCGAAGTTCGCGAAGACGATAAATTCAGAGCCAAGGACGAACTCCAGAAATTGATTGACAACTACGGCAAAAAGATCGAAGAGGCCGGAGACAGGAAGAAGAAGGAAGTCTCCGAATAAAATTTTCAATTTTCAATTACCAATTTTCATTGAATTTTCAATGGAGCAATGTGCCAAATAAAATGCGATTTTTGCTTTTGTTTGGGAAATTGTAATTTGGAACATTCATTGAAAATTGATACTTGAAAATTATTTTAAATGATCTCAACCATTTTACTTGTTTTTTTCAGTTTGATCGGTTTGATTACGCTCCACGAGTTGGGGCATTTCGCGTTCGCGCGCAAATTCGGGGTTAAAGTTGAAGAATTCGGAATGTTTTTGCCGCCGCGGATCTGGGGTAAAAAATTCGGTGAAACGCTTTATTCCATCAATTGGATTCCCGCGGGCGCGTTCGTGAAATTGCAAGGCGAGGACAGCGCCGAGAAAGACGATCCGCGCAGCTTCGGCTCCAAACCGATCTGGCAGAGAGCGCTGATTATTGCCGCGGGCGTGATTTCGTTCTGGCTGGTGGCGGTGGTTATTTACACTTTTGTGTTTTTATCCGGCGCGATCGAGCAGGTTGACGACAGCGATCCGGCCGCCGATGCCAAGGTGCAGATAATTTCAATTTCCGCGGATTCGCCGGCGCAGGCCGCGGGATTGCAAATGGGCGATATTATTGTCGGGGTCGGGAGAAAAGATAGCGGAGAACGGCTCTCGCCGGTTGATAAGATCGGGCAAGTGCAGGAATTCGCCGCGGAACGCAAAGGCGAAGAGATCGCCATGGAAATCCGTCGCGCCGGCCAGAATTTGGAAGTGGCCATCACGCCGCGCGTCGATCCGCCGGCCGGACAGGGCGCCATGGGTATCGCGCTGATACGCACGGCGCAGAAAACTTACACATGGTGGCAGGCTATCGGTAACGGATTTCTGGCGACATGGAATATGACCATCGGCGTGTTTGACGGTTGGGGCCAGATAATCAGCCGTTTGGCGAACAATGAAGGAATGCCCGAAGGCGCGCAAATGGTGGGGCCGGTGGGAATAATGGATATGATGGCTAAGCAGGCTGAAATGGGCGCTAGCTACTATTTGCAATTCGTGGCGATGATCTCGGTTTATTTGGCGGTTTTCAACGCGCTGCCGATTCCCGCGCTTGACGGCGGCCGGCTGATGTTTTTGGCCGTTGAAGCGGTCAGGAGAAGACCGGTTTCGGAAAAGATTGAGCAGTTGTTAACAATGTTTTTCTTCGCGGCTTTGATGCTTTTTGCCATCATTGTCACGGTGCAGGATGTGAGGCGATTATTCTAATAAACTAAATTATCCGGTATGAGGCAGTCTCAACTTTTCACCAAAACTCAAAAAGAAGTTTCCGGGGACGAAACCAGCGCGGGTACGCGATTGTTATCGCGCGCCGGTTTTATTGATAAAACCGCGGCCGGGGTTTACACGATTCTGCCGCTTGGTTTGCGGACGCTTCAAAAGATCGAAAAGATCATTGCCGCCGCGATGGACGGGCTGGACGCCCAGCGCGTGATTATGCCCGCGCTTGTACCCAAGAAAAATTGGGAAACCACCGGCCGCTGGAATTACGACCTTTTTAAACTCAAAGGCGCCGGAGGGGAGGAATACGGGTTGGCGGCCACGCTTGAAGAAGTGGTTACCCCTTTGGCGAAGAAATTCGCTTTTTCCTATAAAGATTTCCCTTTTGCCATTTACCAGATTCAAACCAAATTCCGCAATGAATTGCGCGCCAAATCCGGATTGTTGCGCGGCCGGGAATTTTTGATGAAAGATTTATATTCTTTTCATATCGGCCAGAAAGACTGCGATGAATATTACGAACGGGTGAAGGAAGCGTATTTTTCGATCTTCAAGCAAGCGGGCATAGTTCAGGATACTTATTTGACCTTATCGAGCGGCGGAACTTTTTCCAAGTTTTCCCACGAATTCCAAACCGCCACGGAAGCGGGCGAGGATTTGATCTATCTTTGCGATAATTGCGGGATCGCGATCAATCGCGAAATAAAATCCGAATATCCGAAGTGTCCGGAATGCGGCGGCGAGAAATTCAGCGAGAAAAAAACGATTGAGGTTGGAAATATCTTCAAGTTGGGAACAAAATTCAGCGGCGCGTTCGGTTTTGAAGCGACCGGCGGCGATGGATGCAAATTGCCGGTTTTGATGTGTTGCTATGGCATTGGTTTGACGCGCGTGATGGGCACGATCGCCGAAATTTGCCATGACGACGCGGGAATCGTTTGGCCCGCGGCGGTTGCGCCATTTGCCGCGCACTTGATAGAGTTGGAATCAAAAGACGAAGAGACCAATCGCCGGATAAAAGAAACCAGCCAAAAAATTTGCCAAGATTTACAAAAAAATGAAATCGAAGTACTATACGATGACCGGGCGGGCAAATCCGCCGGGGAGAAATTCAAAGACAGCGACCTTTTTGGCATACCCAACCGGATCGTTGTTGGCGCGAAAACGCTGGAAAAAAACAGCGTTGAATTAAAAAAGCGCGGCGAATTGGAAATTAAATTGATCGGTTTGGGCGAGATCGCGGACTATAAATTTTAGAAAAATGAAGATGAAATTCTGGGATAAATTAACCAAGTTATTCTCCGAAGATATGGCCATTGATCTGGGCACGGCCAATTGTGTGGTCTATGTTCAAGGAAGGGGGATTGTGATGTTTGAACCGTCGGTGGTGGCGGTCAATCAGAAAACCGGCCAGATTTTGGCAGTGGGCGAAGAAGCCAAAAAAATGGTGGGCCGCACGCCGTCGCATATTACGGCGGTCAGGCCTATGCGCCACGGAGTGATTTCGGATTTTGAAGTTACCGAACAAATGTTCCGTTATTTTATCGAGAAAGCGCGCAAACGGCGGCTGATTTTCAATATGAGGCCGCGGGTGATTGTGGGCGTGCCGGTCGGGGTGACGGAAGTGGAAAAAAAAGCCGTGATTGACGCCGGCCGTTCCGCGGGCGCGCGCGAAGTTTATTTGATTGAAGAACCAATGGCTTCGGCAATCGGCATTCGTTTGCCGATACAGGAAGCGCAGGGAAGTTTTGTGGTTGATTTGGGCGGCGGCACCACCGAGATCGCGGTAATTTCATTGGGCGGCATCGTATTGGGAAAAAGTTTGCGGATTGCCGGAGACAAGCTCTGTGAAGATATAATGCAATTCGTTCAGGACGAATATAAATTACTTATCGGCGAACGGATGGCCGAGAACATTAAAATAGGCATTGGTTTGGCCTATTCTTCGGATAGCGCCGCGGGCAAGGCCGGATCCGCGGCGGCGAAAAAAGAAAAACCCGTCAAACGCGATTTTAAAATGCGCGGCCGCAATTTGGTGACCGGTTTGCCCGAAGAAATCGTGATTTCCGAAGATGAGATCCGGCGCGCGATTGATAAATCGGTGCGCCAGATTGTCAATGAAATTAAGATGGCCATTGAAGAAACGCCGCCGGAACTGGTTTCCGACATTATGGCCAACGGCATCTATTTGTGCGGCGGCGGTAGCCAGTTGCGCGGTTTGGACGAGTTGATCGCCAAGGAAACGCGGATGCCGGTGAAAACCGTGGAAGATCCCAAAACCAGCGTCGTCCGCGGCGCGGGCATGGTGCTGGAAAACCTTGACCAGCTCCGCGAAGTCCTGATCGAAACCAAAGAATTGGAACCCCCGAAGTAATTTTTGCATTCGTATTTGTATTTGAGGTCGTTCCTCGGCGTACTCGCCGAGGTGCGACCTCGGCAAACTGCATTTGAATTTGTATCAAAACGCCCCGCGAAAGCGGGGCGGCGTTGTAAAAAGAAAAGGAAAAATTTTAATAAACATAATCCACTTTTTCATTGCTTGGGTCGCAATTACCTTGCGATCCAAGTTTTCCGCTTCCCCTGCAACCGGAGCAGGGGTGGGTTACATCGTGGCTCTGACTTACGGGGTATTTAACATACCCCTTCCCGCTACAATAAGGGCATTTTTCCATGTTTTGATGATAGCATAAATAATTGATTTTGTCAAGATTAACAAGGAAGGAAATTTGGGTTATAGTTTGATTATGAAAAAGGTGAATATTTATCAAAAATATCAGGGGAATAAAATTCCTTTATTGGTGGAAAAGGGTCAAGATGGCTTTTTTGTGGTTGTTTGTCCGATTTTTTCGGGTTGTTACACCCAAGGCAAAACCATTGAAGAGGCAATGGCGAATATCCGCGAGGCGATTGAGTTGGTTTTGGAAGAGAAAGAAAATCGTGATAGATTGGATGCGTACGCGCGGAATGAAATGAGATTGGAAACGATAACTTTGTAAAAAATATGCGCTTGCCATTAATTTCGAGCCAGGAATTAATTAAGGCGTTGGGCAAAATCGGTTATTCTCCGATGAGGCAGAGGGGAAGCCATATTCGATTAGCGTGTGAGGGGAAGCCGCCGATAACCGTTCCTAATTATCGTTTGCTTGATCGATCGCTTTTGAAAATGATTTTGCGCGAAGCAAATTTGAGTTTTATGGATATGATCAATTTGCTTGAAAAATAAAATGGCAAACAAAAAAAGAGAAATGGTTGATGAGCATTTGATGCATATCGTCAAAAACACCACGCCGCTCCAAAGAATGATTTGGCTGAAAAAGAGCGTTGCTTTTTGGAAAAAAATGGAAATTCAAAGGCAAAGCAAGCGCGCTGGGTCTGTTTTGTAGGCATTTGTCAAGATTAACAAGGGGCGGGATTTGGGGTATTATTAAGTATTGATTTTTGTTTGAATATTGAGAAATTGGATATTTATTGAAAATTGGTAATTGGAAATTGAAAATTAATTTTGTAATCAAAATTGCACTCATATGTTATCCAAACAAGAAACGCAACATATCGCCAAGCTCGCGCGGCTGGGATTGAGCGAGGAGGAGATAGTTAAATACCAAAAGGATCTTTCGGATATTTTGGGCTACATCGATAAACTGAAGGAAGTGGATATCGAGGGTGTGGCGCCGTTTACTCATTCGATCGAGGTGGCCAATGTTTTGCGTCCGGACGCGAAGATTGAAAGAACGAAAGAAGAGTTGGGAAAATTGAGGTCGCAGATGCCGCAAACAAAAGACGGTTATCTCAAGGTAAGGTCAATTTTTGAAACGAAAGCGGATTAGCGCGTATAATGGAACTATTATGGAATCAATAAAAGAGTTAACCGATTTAACCATCAATGAAGCCCATGAAGGATTGGCGGCGAAAAATTTTTCCGCGGTTCAACTGACCGAAGCTCATTTATCCCGGGCCGAGAAGGCCAATGAGGGGATTTTCGCATTTTTGAATATCGCGCGGGAATACGCGCTGGCGCAAGCGAGAATAATCGATCAAAAAATAAAAGATGGCGATGATTTGCCGACGCTGGCCGGAATTCCGATGGCGATCAAAGACAATATAATGGTTGACGGTTTGCAATGCACATCGGGATCGAAAATTTTGGAAAATTATATCGCGCCGTATGACGCCACGGTCATTAAGAAATTAAAAGAACGGGGCGCGGTGATTTTAGGCAAGACCAATATGGATGAGTTTGCCATGGGCAGTTCCACCGAAACTTCGGCTTTTGGCGCGACGCGCAATCCGCGCGATTTGGAACGCGTTCCCGGAGGTTCGTCGGGCGGTTCGGCGGCCGCGGTGGCGGCTCGCCAATGCGTGGCGGCGCTGGGTTCGGATACCGGCGGTTCCATCCGCCAGCCCGCGTGTTTTTGCGGCGTGGCGGGTTTGAAACCCACTTACGGCGCGGTGTCGCGTTACGGTTGCGCGGCCTACGCGTCGTCGCTTGACCAGATCGGGCCTTTGGCTAAAAATGTCGAAGACGCCCAAACGGTTTTTGAGGCGATCCGCGGCGCGGATCCGATGGATGGCACGGCGGTTGATTTTCAGTTAGATCCGGAGAAAAAACAGAAATACCGGGTGGGCGTTCCCAAGGAATATTTTATTAAAGGCATCGATCCGCAGGTTGAAGCGGCAATCCGGGCAAAATTGGACGAATATCAAAAGCTTGGCAACGAGATTGTCGAAATCAGCTTGCCGCACGCCGAATACGCCCTGGCTTGTTATTATATCATCGCGACTTCGGAAGCCAGCGCCAATTTGGCGAAATTCGATGGCATTCGCTATGGCTATTCGGCGCAAAAAGCGAAAAACATCAACGATATTTATCTGGAGAGCCGCGGACAGGGGTTCGGGCCGGAAGTGCGCCGCCGCGTAATGCTGGGAACCTATGTTCTATCGGCGGGTTATTACGATGCTTACTATGTGCGCGCGCAAAAAGTAAGGACGCTCATCAAACAAGATTTCGACAAAGCGTTTTTGGAGGTTGACGCGATCGTGGCGCCGGTATCGCCCACATTGCCGTTTAAAATCGGTGAAAACATTAACGATCCGCTGACAATGTATTTGCAGGATATCTTCACTGTTTCGATAAATTTGGCCGGGGTGCCTTCGCTGGCGATTCCGTGCGGCCGGATCGGCGATTTACCGGCGGGCTTGCAGATCATCGGCAAACACTTTGACGAGCCGACAATCTTTGAAATAGGCAAATCAATGTTCCGGCATATATGATTTACGCGGCGGCAATAATTTAAAATTTAAAAATCAAAATGAAAAATGACAATGTAAAGTTTAAAAATGTCTAAATTCCGACATTTTACATTTTTAACTGTCATTTTGATCTTTGTTTTTACATTTTTAACTGAAAATGGTTTTTAGCGACTTGGAAACAGTTTTATTTCCTCCCGTGACCGGATGGCTTTTGGTTGCCAAGATTTTTTTCATCCTTTTCAACATGGGCGTGCTCGCGTTCATGATTTATGTTTGGACGACCACGATTTATTTAAGGCGGCTTTTCATCATTGATCTGGTGGAATTCTTCACTTATCGCGCCTATACTTCGCGGCTTATCGATCACGATTGGATCAAGATAAAAAAGCGGCTTATAACAAAAAACGAATACGAATTTAAATTGGCGATCATTGAAGCCGATCTTCTGGTGAACGATGTTATGAACCGGGCGGCTTTCGCGGGCGCGAATTTGGCCGAAAAATTGGAAAACGCCGATCCCGAAAGGTTTTCCGATATTGACGCGATAAAGGAAGCCGACGGACTCTATCGAAAGATCGTTGCCGACAAAAACATCAAGCTGGATTATCCGACGGCCAAAATCGCGTTCCTTTCGTTTGAGCAGGCCTTGAAAGATATGGCGGCGTTCAGGGATAAATAGCCGCCGCCGGCCGCCGCGCCGTTTGAGCGGTGTTATTTGAGGTAACCCCTCACCGGGGAGCAAAAATAGCGAATTTGGAGGTCAATCCTCGGCTTGCGAGAGGTTTGACCTTCAAATTCGCGCCGGCCCTTACCGCAAATTCGTTGAGGATTGACCTCAAAATGCAAATTCTCGAGACTAACCTCAACAAATTTGCTCCCCGGTGAGGGGTTGCTATTTGAGTAGTTGACTGAAAACGGAATTTAAGGTAAAATCAACTGGTATTGGCGGTTTGTTTTTTTGCGCGCCGATATTGCGGGGTAGAGAAGTAGTATCTCACCAGTCTCATAAGCTGGAGGCCCTGGTGCAATTCCAGGCCCCGCGACAAACATCGCTGAAAAATTGAAGCCGGCGTAGCTCAGTGGCAGAGCGAGGTCTTCATAAGGCCGAGGTCGCTGGTTCGAATCCAGCCGTCGGCACAAAGGCGAAAGTTATCCGTGTTTTTCCCGTTCGGCGGGAATTATATTTTTGTTGAATATATTCGCGATTCATGATAAAGAATAGATTGTTATCGAATGGGCTAGTAGTGTAACCTGGTTATCACGCCTCCCTGTCACGGAGGAGATTACGGGTTCAAATCCCGTCTGGCCCGCATTTGCCTGCCATAGCTTTACGCGATGGCAGGTTTTGCTTAAGGAAGTTTTCCAAACCGGTATTTAGGGTCTGTTGCCGAATTGGCTTCAGAACGAAATTTTCAGATTTCGAGCGAAAAGAATGAAGAATGAGGAGGCATATTTAAGCTAAATCCGGCGGCGAATGATGAATTCTTTGCCGCCGAAAAATGGAAATTGCAGTTGAAGCCAATTCGGCAACAGACCCTTTATTGTCGGTATATTTTTTGTTAAAATGGGATATTGTTGTTAAATGAGCGTTGTTTGCCGCCAGGGTTTGTCTTTTGATCGAGAACCGGCGAAACTATGGGGGGAAATATAATACAACAAGAACTCGTCAAAGGCCGGTTGGCTTCGGTGATCAAACTGGTGGATTTTATGATTGAAGAGGCTCAATCCTTGCAGGCTTCGGATATTCATATTGATCCGCAGAACGAAACCATTCGCGTGCGGTACCGCGTTGATGGAGCGCTTAAAGAATTTCATAATCTGCCGATTCGTTTGTTGCCCGAAATCATCAGCCGCATCAAAATTTTATCCGGTTTGCGCACGGATGAACATCAGGCGCCGCAGGATGGCCGTTTTCGGATGATGATCGGCGGCCGGCCGCTGGATATTCGCGTTTCGGTGGCGCCGACTTATCATGGCGAGAACAGCGTTTTGCGCCTGCTTTCCGACAATGCCGAAGCTTTCACGCTGGAGAGTTTGGGATTTTCTCCGGAGAACGCCGAAAAAATCAGAATCGCCGTCCGCAAACCTTATGGGATGATCCTGGCCACCGGTCCGACCGGCAGCGGCAAAACCACTACGCTTTATACTTTGTTAAAAGCTTTGAATACCGAACAAGTTTCGGTTATTACGATTGAAGACCCGGTGGAATACGCGATTGACGGTATCCAGCAGATGCAAGTGAATTCGCGCGCCGGTTTGGCGTTTGCCGGCGGTTTGCGCAGTATTTTGCGCCAAGATCCCAACATAATTATGGTGGGCGAGATCCGCGATCCGGAAACCGCGGGTATCGCCGTGAACGCCGCGCTCACCGGCCACCTGATGCTTTCGACTTTGCACGCCAACGACGCGGCCACCACTTTGCCGCGCCTTTTGGATATGCGAATAGAAAGTTATTTGATCGCGTCCACGGTCAACATTGCCATCGGCCAGCGCTTGGCGCGCAAAATTTGTTCCAATTGCAAATCAACGCGCGCCATAACTTCCGCGGAGTTAAAGAGCTTGAGCGGAGTGATGCCTGGCGAAATTCTGGAAAGCCAAAGAGAGTTTTATTTTGGCCGGGGATGCGCCGAGTGCGGCAATACCGGTTACCGCGGCCGCGTGGGAATTCAGGAAGTTTTGGTTCCCGACGGTCCCATTCGCGAAGCGGTTTTGCGGAAAGCGTCCGCCGGAGAAGTTCGGCGGATCGCGATTGCCGAGGGAATGAAAACGATCGTTGAGGACGGATTTGCCAAAGCCCGGGACGGTATTACCACAATCGGTGAAGTTTTAAGAATGCTTTATGAATAAATCGTTTATGACGATTTGTTCACAAACTTCGTTTATGAATAAATCGTTTATGACGATTTGTTCACAAGCTTCGTTTATGAATAGTAAATTCAAAAATTTTTTCGAAGAAGAAATCGCCGTTCCGGTTCTGATTTTTTCGCGCAAGATTTTTACGGGATTCCGTGTTTTGAAAACAGCTATTAAGAAATGGCGCGCCGCGATCTTTTTCGGCATTGGAACCGATAAATCCGGGACGCTCGAATCCGGCGCCGTTTCCCGGATTGAATTTTTTCGTTTCAAGCCGAGAATGGCCGGAAACGAGCAGATCGTTTTCATCCGGCGGCTGGCGATTATGGCCAAGGCGGGTGTTTCAATCGTTGTCGCGCTGGATATTCTTAAAAAACAGGCGGTTTCCGAGGAATCAAAAAAAATCATCGGCCATTTGCGCGAGTGCGTGGAAAAGGGACAGCCGCTGGCAAGAGCGATGGAAAAATACAGAAATGTTTTCGGGAACTTTGGCATCAACATCGTGCTGGTGGGAGAAACAAGCGGCACATTGGCGCAAAATCTTGATTATCTTGCCGCCGAGCTCAATAAGAAACAGGAACTGCGCCGCGCCATCATCGCCGCGTTAATCTATCCGGCCTTTATCGCGGCGGCGACAATCGCTATCGTGATTATGCTGATTGTTTATGTTTTTCCTAAAATCCTGCCCATATTTTCCAGCTTCAAAGCCGAGCTTCCTTGGACGACCAAGATGATTGTTGCCGTATCCGGCGCCGTCCAAGCTTATTGGCCGTATTATCTGGCCGGGATTTTTTTCTTCGCGGGGATATGCGTTTTATTGTTGCGCAAGGAAGCGCCGCGCCGCGCCGCCGATCGGATGATCTTGCGCGTCCCTTTGTTGGGAAAGATGTTCCGCGGTTATTTTATCGCCAATTTCACCCGCACTTTCAGCCTGCTTTTGAAAAGCGAAATCGGTATCGTCCAAGCGTTGAAGATTGTAGGCGATACCGCGGGAAACTTGGCTTACAAGGAAGCGTTTAAGAAGATTGCCGAGGGTGTCGTTGGCGGCGGTTCGGCGGCCGAAAATATGGAAAAGGATAAATTGCTTTTCCCGCCGCTTGTGTCGCAGATGGTGGGAGTGGGCGAGATGACCGGCAATTTGGGATCGAGCTTGATGTATTTGTCGGAAATGTATGAAGATGAAATGAACAATTCCACCAAAAATCTCGCTTCGAGCATTGAGCCGGCGCTGATGATTTTTATGGGCGTGTTGGTCGGTTTCATCGCGATTTCGATAATTTCTCCGATTTATGGAATCACCCAAAGTTTGCATTAGCAAACCAAACCAGGGGCTTACCATGATTGAAGTCTGCCTTGCAATGGGTTTGCTGGCGATCATCGGTTCGCTGGGTTTGTTTATGAGTTCGGAAATTTTGCGCGGCGGTTCGTTTCACAGCGATCGCGATATGGTTGTCGGCGTTCTTCGGCGGGCGAGAAGCTTGGCGGTTAACAATGTATGTTCCGGCGCCGGTTGCGCGGATGGTAAATCGCACGGCGTTCATTTTGATCCGGCAAAAAGAGAAATTGTTATTTTTCAGGGCGGCGGTTACAGCGCAAGCGATCCGGCCAATGAAACGATTTTGTTTGATAATAAAACGGTTTATATCGACGCATCTTCATCCGTCGATATAATTTTTGACCGGATCAGCGGGAATTCAACGGCAACAACCATAATCCTGAAAGATGGCGCGGGGCATATTTCGGCCGTTGAAACTAATTCCGAAGGCCGCATTGATTGGCGATAATTTCATATGGATTTCGATCAAATAAAACAATATCAACTTGGTTTCTTGACTTTGGAGATTTTGCTGGCGATGGCGATTATGATTATCGCGTTGTCCGGCGCGATTTTAATGTTGTTCGGCGGGCAAAGCTTGGCCGCGGATTCTCGGCTAAGTTCGGAAGCGCTCAATTACGCGCAAAAATTGCTTGAAAAACGGCGCGCATTGGGATTAAAAGATTTCCGGCTTGTAAATTCCTCAAGCGAGGCGGAAGGAATTTTTAACGGGAAAGTTAAAGTTTCCAGTCATTCTCCGTTCGTTAAAAATGTGATCATTGAAGTTGAGTGGGGTATGGCCGGCCGGCCGCAAAAAGTTGGATTGGAAACTTTGATTGCCGACTATAATGGCACGGCCGGCAACGACACTTGCGATTCAAACTTATCCGGCGACTGGGCGCATCCGCAAGTTAAAGAGTTTGATTTTTTTGAATTAACCGGCGTCGCGTCAAGCACGATCAGCGACATTGACGCGTACAAAAGCAAACTTTATGTAACTGCGGGCGGCAGCGCCACCTCAACCGATCCGACATTTTTTATTTTTGATATTTCTAATCCCGAAGATATAAAATTCAAAGAAAAAATTGATAATAATTCCAACAATAAAGGCGGGCTGAACGCGGTTGCGGTAAATGGCGATTATGCCTATGTTGCCAATAGTAGTTCGGATAATCAGTTGCAGATTTTTAATCTTAAAAAATTTCCCATTGAATCGCCGGAGAAATACAATATTGAAAATGTTAACGGGGGCAAAGGCAACAGCATTTTTTATGATAACGGTTATATTTATCTTGGGTTGACTTCAACAAGCAATAATACTCCCGAATTTTATATTATTGATGTTAAAAACGTTTCAAGCACGATGGCGGTCAGCCATTGGCCGTCGGGCGGCAGTTTAGGGCACGATATAAACAGTATCTATGTTAAAGGAAAATATGTTTATCTGGCGCATCCTACCGATGCGGATGGAAGCGGCGGTTGCCCGCAAGAACAACTGACGGTTTTGGATATTTCAAATCCGGCTGATTCGCATTTGCGGCGGGTCGGCGGTTTCTACGATGACGGTATGGCGGGTAATGGCAAAAGTTTGTATTTGATCGGCGATATGCTCTATCTTGGCAAAACAAACAGCCATATTTCAGGGCCACCCGACACGATACCCGAATTTTACATTTTGGATAATGCCAGTCCTGAAAATTTAAAAATTAATAATTCTGCTTCTCCGCGGCCATATGCCAAAGAAATTAACAGCAGCGTTGACGGAATAATCGTTCGTGATTATTTGGCATTTTTGCTTACAAAAACAAATTTTCAAATTTTGAAAATCGATGATTTGCCAAATATTTTCAATTGGGGGTCGGCGGCAATCAACGCCGCCAGCGGCGAATTTTTTGAACCGTCTTTTGATTGCGAAGGCAATTATTTTTTTATAGGTTCAAACAACGGCGGTAAAAGTTACATATCGGTGATCACGGCAAAATGAAAAATCAACTTGGTTTCACTTTAATCGAAGTTTTGATATATTTGGCGCTTATCGGATTGTTGTTTTCGGGTTTGTTTGTTTCCGCTTTCGCGATCATTGAAAATACCGGACGCAACGACACGCAGATTATGATTTTGGAGGAAGGGAATTTTTTATTGGCGAAAATCGAACGGAAAGCGAATTCCACTTCCACGGTTTTTGGTGTTGAAAGCGGGTATTTGAAAATTAACGGAGTTCCTCTTAATAATTCAAGCACGCGGCTGGCCAACTTGGAATTTGCCAGTTCAACCGACGGGGGATTGGTAACGGCAAGTTTCAGTTTGAGCGCGAAAACCGATTCGGGGAAGGATTATTCGCAGGATTTTTCAACGGTTTATTCTTCGCCCAAATGAAACGCTTTAATCTTAAAAATGAAAAAGGTTTCGTCGCGCTGATTTCCACGGTGGTGATTTCCGCGGTTTTATTGGTTGCCGCCGCATCCGTATCGCGCGCGGCTTTTTGGGCAAGATTTGATCTGTTGGCGCGAGAAAATAAAAAGATCAGCGCCGCGCGCGCGGAAGGATGCGTTCAAGCCGCGCTGTTGAGAATCGTTCGTAACGAAAATGTCGATGTTTCGGAAAAATGTGAAAATCTTGAAATAAGCATAGATGATCCCTATACGATAACCGCAACCGCGAATTGGAAAAATTCCCGCACGAATTTGAGAGTGACCGCGAAGCTGGAAAACAACAAAATTACGATTAACGATTGGCGCGAATTTTAATTTGCGTTTTCACAAAGGTCGAAAAAACAAGCGCAGTCAATAATGTAAATAACAAAAAATAAAATAAAAAAATTATGCAAAAACAAAAAAAGGAAACCGCGAATGCCGGTTTTACTTTGATCGAAATTCTGGTGGCGATCGGGTTGATCGCTTTGTTGGCGGCCGTTGTCATTGTCGCCATAAATCCGGCTCGCCAATTCGCCCAAGGCCGCGACACTCAAAGAACGAGCAACTTGAATTCAATTTTGAATGCCGTTGGCCAGCGCATAGCCGACAACAAAGGTGTTTTTGAGGGAACTTTCAAGGGGGGCGACGGCGTTGATTATGTTTGCGGTTTATTGCCGGCAACGACGACATTGATTGTCGCCGATATGGCGTCCGGCACGACAACGGTATCGGCCGCTCTTAAATGTTTGACGCCGACTTATATTCAGGCTTTGCCTGTTGATCCGAGCGGGAAATACACGGGTATAAATACCGGATATTCAATTTATAAAGATTCCGGCTCCGGCAGAATCCATGTTATCGCCACGGAAACCGAGCCCAATATTTCCCGGACGGCAATTTTGGAAATTGTTCGGTAGGTTTTGGGGCATATTATATCGGCGAATAAATCCGGAAGGATTAAAAACAAATTCAGCCTGATCGCGAAAGTTCGCCGCGGCCGTGAAAACTCCCTGTCAAAAGGGAGTTTTTCGCGATAGTCACGAGGCGGGCATTATCGCCGGGCGGGTTATCGTCTAAAAAATTACAGCCATTTTTTATAACGGAAAAAGAAGAGCATGGCGGCGAGAGTGGCGATCATAATGAGCATGATAAAGAAAAAATCAAGATTGGTATAATGGAAGGGAAGGAAAACGGTATTCATGCCCCAGATGCTGGCCAGGAGGGTGAGCGGCATAAAGATTACCGAAAAAAGCGTGAGTACTTTGATCACCTCGTTCATTTTCACCGTAACCAGAATATGGTTGGTTTCTTCCAGCGCCTCGATGGTTTCTTTGGCGCTTTTCAAGGTGTTTTCGATACGGCGGTGCGCGCGGTGCAGGATTACGAAATAATGCCGGCAATCCGGGCCGTAAAAATTGACGCCGGAAACGCGCAGAGATTCAAAGATCATCCGCTGGGGTTCCACGATGCGCCAAAAATCAAGCACTTTCATTTTAAGGCTGGAGATCGCGGCCACCATTTCGCGCTCTTGCCCGGTGAATATCCGGGCTTCAAGATCATCGATCTCTTTGGTCGTTTCGTTGATCTTGGCCAGGATATCTTTCAGGAAAATGTTGAGGATCGAAAACAGGATATAACCGGCGCTGTTCATATAGTCGGCGCGCCGGCCGCCGGCGTTGCGGTAGTTGTCAAAAACCCGGCGCAGGGGAGCAATCTCATCCTGGCGGCTGGTTATCAAAAAGTTCTGGCCGGCGATGAAATCGAACTCGCGGATATTGATTTCTCCCTTTTCGTTATAATGCGGGTAGTGCAGGATGATAAAAAGATAATTTTTAAACGAGTCCAAGTCCGGATAATGGATGGCCGGAATGATGGCGCTGGCGGTCAGCGGATGGATTTTGAACTTATCCTTCAAATACTGAATGTCCTCATCTTTCGGTTCGATGATATCCACCCAGGTGAAATTATTATTGTTGATTGTCTGCCGCATTGTTTTATGTCGGGCTTATCCCGGATTATACATTTCCATCCTACATTGCTTTGCTCGCCACCGCAACCCGCATAGTTTTCTTGCATAGTTTCCCGTTAAGTTTCCCATTTCCCCGATTTTTGTAATGATAAATCATATCTTCTCCGGCGATGCCAAAGCGGAATTGAACGATGATTTCAACATCGGTCCGGCGGATCAAAAAATTCAAGGATGTTTGGCGATTATTAAAATTTAATTATCTTGAATTACGAAACGCTTTGCATTTGGGGTCTATCCCTTGCGTAATCGCAAGGGTTAGACCCCTCCAGGGTATCTGAATTTAATGGTTTCGTATTATTTAACCAAAGGTGTTGACCGCCAAGAATTGCTGGAGATTGATTTTGACGGCGTAAAAGTTTTAACGCCTTCATGAGCGGATGAAGTGATTACAAAATTAGCGCAAGAATTTTCAAACATTAAACTGCTTAACACGCAAAATTCCACGGTGCAGGCAACATTAAAAACTCTGCGCGAATACTCCGATCTAAAAATTTAAAGAAGGCCTGTCCTCACCCGAATTTGTCCAAATAAATCAAAAAAACAACATTCTCATATTCTCAAGAATGTGAGAATGTCCGTTAACTGATGTTCCGGTGTTCCGCAGAATACCGGAATAATTTTAAAAGATACGATAAAATAGGGAGGACAGTGAGGGGATTGACAAAATGAAAAATTATTTTAATGTCAAGATTAGTTCAGGATAGTTCTTTTCAGGTGTTGATTTGAATGGGAAAATCGAATTTAGATGTGGTCATTGAATCTTTTAAAGATTCAACTGAGCCCGCAAATGAAAAATATCAAGAATGGTTGGCGGGTGGCGGAAAGAAAACAATTGAGAGAAACACGAAATGGCTTTATTTTATTTTTGGCTGTTTCGCAGCAATCATATCTCTTGTCTTCATTGATTTCATCAGAAATGATGGAATTGGCCAATTGCCATTATGGTTTTATGTTGGTAGTTCGTTGACTGGCATTGTGACCATTTTGTTGTTTGTAAGAGGTCTCCGCATGGAAGCCAAAAGAAAAAAATTGGTAAGAGCTCGAAATAAAGAGCTCTATAGAAGGTGATTTGAATGGCGGGAAAAGGGGAAAGCATAGAGGAAATGGATACTTTTGCCAAGTGGGCGGAGTTTTTGTCTGGGGCTTCGGGGCTTGGACAGCAGCGGAAATACAAAATTGAAGAGAACAAGGAAAAGATAGAGGGTCCGTATCAAGAAGGTGGCGAGAGATATTGGATTAAATTGTTTTATTCCAAAGAGAGAGTCGCTGATGATGTAGAAATTCCTTACCATGGAGAAAATTTTGTTGGATTCTGCGCCAAGCCGAAGCGATGGCATCACGAGTATGGATTGGTGGTGTCGCAAAAAAAGAAAATAATTCGTCAATTCAATGGCGAAGCTGAGTCGTGCGGGCGTTCATTTGTTGATAAAAAGGATGGATTGGATAGGGGCGAATTTTTGGTTCTTTGGGAAAAAATAAAATCCCGGTGTTGAGAATGTAAGTGGATTGAAATATTCACTTTTTCTTTTAAATTGGTGATTATCACTCGGGGGGCTTGACTGATAATTTGGGGGTGATAGAATGGGAGTATAAAGATTAGAGTGTGCGATGAAAAATGAAACGCGTGGTTTGGGCGGGCGCGAATTCGTTGAGGATTGACCTCTCAAAAGCCGAGGTCAAACCTCCACAAATTCGCTTTCAGCTTATGCGATTATGCAGATATCCGAGCGGCAGAAAAATATATTGGACACGATTATCAGGGAATATGTGGAATCGGCGCGGCCGGTGTCTTCGATGTATCTGGGGGAAAAGTATGATTTCGGGATTTGTCCGGCGTCGATTCGCATTGAAATGCAAAAGTTGACCGATGACGGGTTTTTGGAACAGCCGCACACTTCGGCCGGGCGGGTGCCCACCGATAAGGGCTACCGGCTTTTCGTGAACGATTTATTGAAAAGCGAAAACCAAATGGAAGTTCGGGAATTGGATTTTGAACCCGGAAAAAGCATTGAGGATGAATTTGAAGATGTTTTCAAGCTGGCCAATTCGCTCACGCGCAGTTTGGCGCAGGCATCGTCGTCGCTGGTGCTGGGTTATTTGCGGCAGGAAGATGTTATTTGGAAAGAGGGCTGGGAAGATTTGCTGCAGAATCCGGAATTCGAGGACAAGGCCGCCATTGAGAATTTCATCAATTATTTGGGTTATTTGGAGGACGATGTCAAATCCCGAGGCTCGGAAGCCAAGTTGGATATTCACATCGGCGGCGAAAACCATTTTTCCAAAGCCGGAGATTTCAGCGCCATAACCTTTTCGCTCCAGCCGGTCGAACAGGAAGAAGTTATCCTGTCGATTGTGGGGCCCAAAAGAATGGCCTATGAGAAAAATATCGCGCTGACCAATGAAGTGTTGAAACTGTTTAACGAAATTTAAAATTGAAAAATCAAAAATCAAAATGACAGTGCAAAGTTTAAAAATTCAAGAATTCAGCATTTTTAATTGTCATTTTCCATTTTGATCTTTGCATTTTCAATTAAAAAAGATGGCAGACCAAGAACAAGAAAATAAATTAACCGAGCTCGATGAATGTAAAAAACAATGCGAGGTTAATTTAAGCGGTTGGAAGCGCGCCGCCGCGGATTTTATCAATTACAAAAAAGATGAATCCGAGCGGGCGCAAGAATTGATGCGCTACGCCAAAGAAAGCTTTTTGGAAACGATTTTGCCGATTCTGGATAATATGAATTTGATCGTCGGCAAAATGCCGCCGGAATTATTGGAAGATGCCAATGTGAAGGGTTTAATGATGGTTAAAACCCAGTTGGAAGATTTTTTGAAAGCCAACGGCGCCCAAGCCATTGATTCTCTGGGCAAGAATTTTGATCCGGCTTTGCACGAAGTTATCCAAGCCGTGGAAGCCGAGGGTAAAGAATCGGGAATCATCATCGAAGAAGTTGAAAAAGGATATATGGTCAACGGCCGATTATTGCGGCCGGCAAAGGTTAAAGTGGTAAAATAAATTTAAAATTGAAAAATCAAAAATCAAAATGACAGTGCAAAGTTTAAAAATTCAAGAATTCAACATTTTTAATTTTTAATTGTCATTTTCCATTTTGATCTTTACATTTTCAATTAACAAAAATACTATGGCAAAAACAGTTGGTATTGATTTGGGGACGACATTATCCGAAGTGGCGGCCATCGTTAACGGCGAGCCCAAAATTTTGGAAAACAAGGAAGGATCGCGTTTGACGCCGTCGGTGGTGGCAATGACAAAAACCGGCGAGCGGCTGGTCGGAGTGTTGGCAAAGCGCCAGCAGATTACCAATCCCAAAAACACTTTGTTTTCGGTAAAGCGGTTTATCGGCCGAAGATTTTCCGATCCGGAAGTTCAGCGCGATTTGAAATTATTGCCCTATGAGATCCGCGAGCGGGCCGAAGACGGCGGAGTGGAAGTGAAAATGGACGATAAATGGTACGCGGCGCCGGAAATCTCGGCAATGGTTTTGCAGAAATTGAAGCAGGATGCCGAGGCGAAATTGGGCGAGCCGGTAACCGACGCAATCATCACCGTACCGGCCTATTTTGACGATTCGCAGCGCAAGGCCACCAAGCTGGCGGGCGAGATCGCGGGGTTCAATGTGAAACGCATCATCAACGAGCCGACCGCGGCCGCCTTGGCTTACGGTTTGACCAAAAAGAAAAACGAGCAGGTGCTGGTCTATGATTTCGGCGGCGGAACTTTTGATATTTCGATCCTGGATATTTCCGAGGATACCGTGGAAGTGAAAGGCACCGGCGGGGATACGCATTTGGGCGGCGATGATGTCGACCAAAGAATAATGGACTGGTTGGTTAATGAATACAAAAAGGACAATGGCGTCGATTTGTCAAAAGACGATTTGGCGCTGCAACGCTTGAAAGAAGCGGGAGAGAAAGCCAAGATTGAACTTTCGACGGCGATGGAGACCGAGATTAATCTGCCGTTTATTACCAGCGACGCGGCCGGACCGAAACATTTATATTACAAATTGACTCGCGCGAAATTGGAAGATTTGGTGCGCGATTTGATCGAGAAGTCGATGACTTTGGTGCGCCAAGCCTTGGATGACGCCAAACTTTCTCCCAAGGATATCGAAGAGATTGTTTTGGTGGGCGGCCAGACGCGCATGCCGATAATTCAAGCAGAAGTGAAAAATTTTTTCGGCAAGGAAGCGAATAAGTCAATCAATCCCGACGAAGTGGTGGCGATTGGCGCGGCCGTTGAAGCCGGAATCCTGCAGGGCGAAGTGAAGGATGTCCTGTTGTTGGATGTGACGCCGCTTTCTTTGGGAATTGAAACTATGGGCGGGGTGAACACGGTTTTAATATCCAAAAATACCACGGTGCCGACGGCGAAGTCGCAAGTGTTTTCAACCGCGTCGGACAATCAGACCTCGGTGGAAATTCATGTTTTGCAGGGCGAGCGGCCGATGAGCGCGGATAACAAATCTTTGGGCCAGTTTATTCTGGACGGCATTATGCCGGCGCCCCGCGGAATTCCGCAGGTTGAAGTTACCTTTGATATTGACGCCAATGGTATTTTGAGCGTAACCGCCAAGGATAAAGCGACCAATAAAACGCAAACTATCCGCATTGAAGGATCAACCGGTATTTCCAAAGAAGAGGTGGAACGGATGAAACGCGAGGCCGAGGCTAACGCCGAAAGCGACAAGAAAAAACAAGAGGTGATCGCCAGCCGCAATCTGGCCGATAATCTGATTTATACCGCGGAAAAGGCGATGCGCGACGCGGGCGAAAAGCTTTCGGACGACGCAAGGAAAGGCATTGTCGAAAAGATCGAGAACTTGAAAAAAATTAAAGATGGGGATAGCATAGAAGATATTAAGGCAAAGACCGACGACTTGTCGCAAACGCTTTCCAAAGCCGGCGCGCAATTATACCAACAGCCGGGATCGCAAGGCGGCCAGTCGGAACAACAGGGATCGCAAGGCGGCCAGTCGAATGACGGCGCCGGCAAGGATGCCGGTCCGCAGGAAGGCGAGTTTAAAGAAAAACAATAATTGAGTTTGAGTGAGTCCGCTTCACTGCGGTGAGGCGGACTTTAACATTCAATCCAAAAAATGAGCAAAGATTATTACAAAATTTTGGGGGTTGAAAAAACCGCGAGCGCCGACGATATCAAAAAAGCGTATCGTAATTTGGCGCACAAGTACCATCCGGACAAAGGCGGCGACGCGGAAAAGTTCAAGGAAATAAACGAAGCCTACCAGATATTGTCGGACAAAGACAAGCGCACCCAGTACGATCAATATGGCAATGCGTTCACGGGACAGCCGGGCGGCGGAGGTTTTGGCGGTTTTGGCGGCGGCGCTTCGCAGGACGGCTGGTTTTGGGGCAGGCCGGGCGCGGATTTCGATGTGCAATTCGAGGATTTGGGCGATATGATGGAAGAAATGTTCGGATTCGGCCATCCGGGCAAAAAACGCCGCGATCCCAAAAAGGGCAAAGACATCCGTTTGGACATAGAGATTTCTTTGGAAGAAGCGTTTTTTGGCGCGGAAAAAGAATTTGTGGTGTCAAAGAACAATGTTTGCCCGCGGTGTACCGGATCGGGCGCCGAACCGGGAACCAAAATCAAAGAGTGTTTTTCCTGCCGCGGCACCGGTCAGGTCCAGCAGATCAAGAAAACTTTCATGGGGTCATTCACCAAATATGTTATTTGTCCGGAGTGCGCGGGCGAAGGCTATCGGCCCGAGAAGCCGTGCAATGTTTGCAAAGGCGAAGGCCGGGTGAAGAACGATGAAAAAATCAAAGTATCAATTCCGACCGGGGTTGACAACAACCAGGTAATTAAGATAGAACAAAGAGGTGAGGCTGGGAGAAGAGGCGGGAAATCCGGCGATGTTTATGTGCGGATATTCGTCAAAGCCCATCCGGTGTTTGACCGGAAAGGCGATGATCTGTATGTGGCGGAAAATATCACTATGGCGCAAGCGGCCTTGGGCGGAGAGATTGAATTGCCGACCATTGAGGGCAAAAACATATTGTTGAAAGTGCCTGCCGGCACCGAATCGGGAAAAGTCTTCCGGGTTTCCGGCAAAGGCGTTACTCGATTTTCCGGTTATGGCCGCGGCAATATGTATGCCCGGATCAATGTGGAAATTCCCAAAAAATTAAATCGCAAACAAAAAGAACTGTTGGAACAGTTGAGAAACGAAGGTTTATAGTATCTCGTTTGAAAATTAGAAATTGAAAATTTTCCCCCGCCCTCAAGCGGGGAAGAGTTTGCCCCCATAACTCAATGGTAGAGTAGCTGCCTTTTAAGCAGTTTGTTGCAGGTTCGAGCCCTGCTGGGGGCACACGCGCCAAAAAACCGGAATAACTTCCGGTTTTTTAATTCTTTTTATACCCCGTCAGCTTGCTGCGGGGAATAAAAAGAATGAGGATTCCTTAGTAATCGGAAGTAATCTTCGAGGAAACATCCTCTGGTTGCGGCGGGGTTAATACCCCGACGCAAGAACCCAATTTATTTTCAATTGTCAATTTTCAAACAAATGACAATGGGAGTGAATTTTAATTCTCGATGCGGAATCTTTCCAGCATTTTTGCGGAGGTGCCCGCGTTGACCAATTTTTCGAGTTCGGCCAGATCGCCGGATTTTGCGGCCAAACGCGCTTTGGTGGATGACATATTTTCAAACTCTTTTCGGCTCAAGATGTAATGGTAATGCCGGACGCCGTAGTTTTCGCAATTATAAAGTATGACGCTGTTTTCGTATTTGATGTCATTGTCGTTGCGGATACCGCGGATCATTATGGTCGTTACCGAGTTGTCTCTATTTGCTAGAAACTCGTCGAGAGTGACGACATCAATGTTTTTCCCAAGGTCGTAACTTTTCCACATTTTTTTGCATTCCTTCGGGTCGAACGGCATTTTGCCTTCTTTGACCGGATTGACCGAGCAAATAACGGTTATCTTTCCAAAAACCGCCACCGCTTCTTTGGCAACGGCGATATGTCCGTAATGCGGCGGACAAAAAGTGCCCGGATAGATATACATTGGTTCCATAGGTGGATATTAGCAGAAAATTCGTTTTTTTGAAGACATCTTGAAGATTTTTCCGAAAAGGAGTAGGATAAAGAAGATAAGAAATATATAAGAAATATAATAGTATTATATTTTTTTTGCCTGAAAACAAAAGATTATGAATAAAAAAATAGCCGAAAAGCCGGGGATTGTCGTCGTTTCTTTGGGGGGTTCCATCGTGTATCCGTACGCCGAAGCAAGTTTAAACGGCTTGGATGTTTCGTTTTTGCGCGAGTTCCGCCAATTTATTCTTAAACACGCGAAAAAAGGCAAAAGGTTTATTATTGTGGTGGGCGGAGGTAAACCCTGCCGGATGTACCAGAAGGCCGCCCGCGAAGTTTTGGGCGAAAAAAAGAACAACCTTGATCTTGACTGGATCGGCATTCAGGCAACCAAAACCAACGCGTTGTTTATGGCCAAAATTTTGAAAGAAGTTTCTTTCCCGCGAATCCTTGACCATGAACCCGGAAGAAAAGAAATCAACGCGTTTTTAAAAAGCAATAAAAAGGTTTTGATGGTCTCCGGCTGGCAGCCGGGATGGTCGACCGATTACGACGCGATCCAGTGCGCCAGATTATTCAACCAGCCGGAAGTGATTATCGCCGGCGACGCGCCCTATGTGTGCGACAAGGATCCGCGCAAATTTTCCGACGCCAAGCCGATAATGGATTTGACATGGAGCGAGTATCAAAAATTGATTCCGGCGAAATGGATTCCCGGATTATCTTCGCCGGTTGATCCGGCCGGAGCCAAGGTGGCGAAGAAAATCAATCTTACCGCCAAACTTATTCGAGGCACGGATTTCGACAATTTCCAAAAAGCGATCGACGGCGAACCGTTTGACGGAAGCGTGATCCATAAATAGAAATTCGCGATGGTCAAAACAGAATCCGATCTTCCCGAAGAATACCAAACCGGCCGCGCGATATTTCTCGGATGCAAGATTGATCTTTCCATGCGCGTGTTGATTCCGCGGCCCGAAACCGAATTTTGGACTGCCGCGGCAATCAAGGATTTGGAAAATTTAAAGAAAGAGAATCTTCGGATTCTGGATATTTTTTCCGGTTCGGGCTGTATCGGCGTTGCGGCGGCGAAAAAGTTGCCGGCCGCGAATGTCGATTTGTCCGATATTGATTCTCGCGCCGTTTGGCAGATAAAAATCAATCTTGAAATCAACGGTATCGATAAAAATCGCGTTAATATCTTTAAATCCGATATTTTCAACGACATCCCTGCAGGAAACACATACGATGCCATTTTGGCCAATCCGCCCTACATTGATCCGGCCAGAATCGGCGAGGTGCAAAAATCGGTCCTTGATTATGAACCGCGTACCGCGCTTTTTTCCGGCGCCGGGGGAACGGACACAATCGATAAATTTTTAAAAGAGGCCAAAAATTTTTTGAAAGTTCGCGGTTTCATCTATATGGAATTCGACAAATCGCAAGCGAACGCGGTCAAAAAGATGGTTGAAGCCGGCGGATATTCGTCAGCGGAGTTTTTTAACGATCAGTTCGGCGAATTGCGTTTTGTAAAAATCATAAAATGAAAAAAATAATTCTTGTCGAAAGCGAACCTGTCCAGATCAATCTTTATCGCCGAATGTTTGAGCATGCGGATTTTGAAGTCGAGCTGGCTTCAAGCAAGGACGAGATGCTTGAAGAGTTGCGCCAGATCCGCAACGGCAATTCGAGCAAACCCGATTTGGTGGTTTTGGATTTTATGCTTGTCGATGGCCACGGAATCGAGATATTAAAGGCGATGAAAAAGAATTTCATCACGCGCGGCATCCCGGTGTTCGCGGTTACCAATTACCAGAATCCCGATCTTGACCGCCAGATAAATCATTTGGGTATAAAACCCGAGAAATATCTCATCAAGGCGCATTATAATCCGGCGGAACTGCTGGAGATAATGAATGATTATTTCGAAAACAGCCATCGAGTTGGGACAACGCTTTCATAAATCAATCTTGGAAACCGCGGCAATCCCGCGGTTTTTTGATATTTGCCCCTGTGGAAAAACACCCCGATTTAGCTTTATTTTCCTTGGATTTGACAATGGGATTGAATGGGACTAAAGTAGGTATAGGTGTTAAAAAGTGGTAAGAAGTGGAAACGAGTGGTAAGATGGATTTACGGGAAATATATGGAAGCCGTTTGTGAAAGCTTCCTTAAATGAAATGTTTATTGGCGAGTATTCATATTCAATCGACGACAAGAAAAGATTGGCCGTGCCGCCGAAATTTCGCCGGCAATTAAAAAAAGGGGGAGTGATCACCCGCGGTTTGGATAATTGCCTTTTTCTCTATTCCAGCGGCGAATGGGAAAAGCTGGCCCGAAAATTGAGCGAAATGCCGTTGTCGCGCGCCGACGCCCGGGGATTTTCGCGGATAATGCTTTCGGGGGCGATGGAAGTCGAATTTGACAATCTGGGCCGGATTTTAGTTCCTGATTATTTAAAAGATTACGCGCAGCTGAAAAAGAAAGTGGTGGTGGCCGGGCTGTACAGCCGCATTGAAATCTGGGACGAGGATATTTGGAAGTCGTACAAAAAAGTTACGGAAAAAGAAGCCGGAAATATCGCGGAGAGGCTGAATGAATTAGGCGTTTGAATAATTTTCAATTTTCAATTTTCAATGAATTTTCAATTTATCAATGTAACAAACGGAATGCGCACTTGAATTTTGTTTGAAACATTGGAACATTGTGCCATTTATTGAAAATTGGAGTTTTAAAGTGCACATACCTGTTTTATTGAAAGAAACGATCAAGGCGCTGGATCCCAAGCCCGGTGAAAATTTTATTGATTGCACATTTGGCTTTGGCGGGCACAGTTTGGCGATATTGGAAATGACCGCGCCGGACGGGATTGTGCTGGGGATTGAATGGGACGACCGGAGTCTGGATAGCCTGCCTGCCGAAATCCGACAAAACAAAAGGCTGATAATCGAAAACGATTCTTACGCGAATGTCGAGGCGATTGTTAAAAAGCATAATTTTAATAAAATCGGCGGAATATTATTTGATTTGGGGATGTCGTCGTGGCATCTGGATGAAAGCCGAAAGGGTTTCAGTTTTTCAAAAGACGAGCTGCTTGATATGAGGTATTCCTCGGGAGGAACAACCGCGGCTGAAATTATTAACAAATATCCGGTGCCGGATTTAGAGAGAATTTTTAAAGATTACGGCCAGGAAGGGAACGCCGGAAAAATTGTCGAAACGATCGAGAAAGCCAGATCGCGAAAACCGATCGAAACGACGCGCCAGCTGGCGGCTTTGATCGAAAAAATCCCCGGGCCGCCGCGGAAAAGGCCGGGATTGGCAAGGATTTTCCAAGCATTGCGAATTGAAGTTAACCGCGAGTTTGAGAATGTCGAAAAGGGGATCGGCGATGGTTTCAATCTCTTGGAAGATGGCGGCAGGATGGCGGTAGTTTCGTTCCACTCGCTTGAAGACGGGATTGTGAAACGAAAATTCGTCGAATTGGCAAAATCGGGCCGCGCGAAGTTGATATTTAAAAAGCCGGTCGTGGCAAGCAGACAAGAAATTTCAAAAAACCCTCGGGCGCGCTCGGCAAAATTGCGGGCGATAATGAAAACAGTTTAATCATTTTAAAGACATATACATTATGAACAGACAATCGCGATCCCGCGCGAAAAGGGAAACAAAAAGTTTTTGGATGGTCGCGTCGTTGGCGGTGTTTTCTTTGTTGGCGGGCGCGGTTTTGCAGATTAACGCGAATATCCATCAGAACTCATTGTTGGGAGATTCGAAAAAGCGGATCGCGGCGCTATCTTCGGAGAATGATATTCTCGAAGCCAAGCTTTCCCAATCAAATTCTCTGGAAAATTTCAACCAATATGAGATCGCGCAGGCCGGAAATTACGAAAAAGTTGATGTGGCCGGCATTCGGTATGTCCAAGCGCCCAAGGAACAGTTTGCAAGAAGATAAATCAGATGCCGACAACTTATTATATTTCAAATTTGGATAATCATGCCTCGCCATGGCCGCGGGGCATTTTATTAGGGGTATGATCGCCAGAAAAACCGCGAAAACCGCCAATATTGATTTACGCGCCAATTTCGCGCTGGGATGCCTGCTTTTGGCGTGGGCGTTGGTTGCCGGGCGTTTGTATTATTTGCAAATAACGATGAGCGAGCATTACCGCGCTTGGTCGCAGGGGCTGATGTCGTTCTCGCGCCAGACCGCCGCGCCGACTCGCGGCGAGATATTTTTTTCCGGAGGCCAGCCTTTGGCGATTAACAAAGATTTCAACTACGCCTATGCTTCGCCAATGAACATCAAAGACAAAGAGTTCGCGGCGCAGAAAGTGGCGCAGACTCTTGGTTTGGACGAAAAAGATCTTATCGAAAAATTCAACCGGGAATCGCTTTATGTTCCGCTTAAGGAAAAAATCAGCGATGATGAAGCCCGCGAAATTAAAGAGGCGGATATCAAGGGCGTGTATACCGATCAAAAGAAGATGCGTTATTATCCGCAAGGCGGCGTGGCGGCTCAACTGGCCGGGTTTGTCGATGATGACAATATCGGCCGTTACGGGCTGGAAGAATATTATAACGATGAATTGGCCAAAGGAAAAAGCATTGTTCTGAATATTGATTACAATATCCAATACCAGGCCGAGAAAATGCTGGCGGCCGCGCGGGAAAAACTCCAGGCATTGGATGCCGAAGCCATTGTCGCCGACCCGAAAACCGGCGCGATTTTAGCCATGGCCAAAGATCCCAATTTCGACCCCAACAATTACAAAGAATCGGCGAACAAAAATATCAATATATTCAGAAACGATTCTTGCCAAACTTTGTTCGAGCCCGGTTCGGTGTTCAAGGGCGTTACCATGGCTTCGGCGCTCAATGACGGCAAGGTTACTCCCGAAACCAGTTATTTCGATTCCGGATCGCTCACCGTGGGACCCGATACCATTTATAATTACGGCCATCGTTCTTACGGCCGGCAAACGATGATCAATGTTTTGGAACATTCGATTAACACGGGCGCGGCGTTCGCGGAGAAGCAATTGGGCGACCGGCAGTTTACCGATTATATCGAAAAATTCGGCGTTTTCGAGCCTACGGGCATTGATTTGCCGGAAACTTTTTCCAATAATTCGGGATTCAAAAAAGGTTACGCGATCAATTATGTGACAGCTTCTTACGGGCAGGGTATTTGGATGACATCAATCCAATTGATTCGCGCGTATTCGGCGTTGGCCAATGGCGGGCGGCTGGTTCAGCCGTCGGTGGCGCGCGACGGCCGCGCCGAATTTGATCCGGCGAAAAAACGGCAGGTGATTTCTCCGGAAACTTCAAAAACGATCTCCAAAATGCTGGCCAGCGTGGTTGACAACGGTTTTGGCAAGGCCGCCAAGGTTTTGGGCTATACCATTTCGGGCAAAACCGGTACGGCGCAAATGTCTTGGTCGACTTTAAACATCAAACAATCGGGTTATTCGGACAAAACCACGCAGAGTTTTATCGGTTATTTTCCCAGCGATGATCCGAAATTTTTAATTCTGGTCAAACTCAAAGCTCCCAATGTAAACACCGCCGAGTATTCCGCCATCCCGGTTTTCACCGAACTGGCGAAGTATGTGATCTATGTGAGCCAGCTTCCGCCCAATGAAGAAATCAAAAAACCCGCCGCGCCTCCCGCAGCCCCTCCGGCAATTTACGCGACCACAACCGCGGCGACGACTACCGCGCAAGCGGCAGGCAACAGTCGCAATTGAAAAACTACACAAAATTTATTGTGTAGTTTTTTAATTTATAATAGAAATGCGTAAATTGAACACCGAGGGTGTGTTCAATGATGTCGTCAATTTGATCCTTTTAAAGTAATTGATCGTTCCTGAATATCAATGTAATAAATGAGTAAATCAAGAAGCTTGCTTTTCGTTATTTCCAGCCCTTTTTCGCGTAAAATACTTCGCAAATCATCCAATCGATAACAATCAAAGCTATATCCTCGATAATTCCAAGAAAATTTCAATCCTTTTCCGCTATGGCGGAACTCGTTGATAAATTTATAAATAATATCATTTAATTTGTTTTTCGTAGCAAACGAAATAATTTGATTCATCTTTTTTTGCCAATTTTTGTTTTTGAATTTATGAATAATCGAAACCAAGGCTGAAATTATAATCAGAAATAACAAACTCCCCAAAGACCATTTCCAAAATTTCTCTTTATCACTTAAATAAAGCATAAAAAGGAATAGCAAATATAAAAAGAAAAGCCCAATGAGTCGTTTAAATAATTCTAAGCCCATCCAATCCCGTAGCCTTAGCATGTGATTTCTACGAAGAGATATAAGGGTTATAATAATTCCTAAAAATAATAAAAAAGGCCATATCATCCCAAAAATCATAATAAATGGACCCGTGATCCAATCTCCGGACGCAGTTAAAAATTCCGCAAACGTTGGCATCGGAAAACAATCCGCTGCATTTGTAGAACAAGAAGCAGAACATATTCCCGGAAGAATTGCCGTGACTGTCACGCTGCTCAACATTATCTTTTTAAATGGAATTAAATCCATAAATTTTTTTAAATCGTTATAAATTGTTTATTTATAATAGCAAAATTTCATCAAAAACAGAACCGGTCAGCCCTGGCCGACAACTAATTAATCATTTCATCGCTAACAACAAAAAGTCATCAAATATAATTTTAGACAGGTTAGAATCACTAAAAACCTTATCTGTCCCCGATTTGCGATTAAATTCCACGGCGGATTAAATTCCACGGCGAGGCGGCGGTTTGTTAACTTAGTGGGTAAAATTAGTGGGTAAAATTAGTGGGTAAAATTTGACATAACTTTTTTGATAGATTAACATACTAGTACATATGGCAGTAGTGCCAAATGATATCAATTGCGGGGCCCCGTACCAGTGTCTGGTGCGGGGTTCTTCGCTTTTTGAGCAACTTTTAAAATTTCTGCTCTAAAATCTATTATATCAAAGTATTGGTGACAAGCTGGTGGTAGCTCTTTTGCCACATTACCGCTTCGAGAAAAAACAATTGTGATTTTGCCATGCCCTCGCAGAAATTTAAGCAGATATTCAAAATCGCAATCACCGGAAAATAGGATAAAAGTATCATATTTATTCATATAAAACATGGCATCTGTTGCAATTTCAACATCAAAATTTGCCTTACGATGATGATTATCGTCTGTATCGTCAGAATAACATTTTAAAGGTTTTGTGTTCAAAATAAATTTTAACCCTTTTCGTAAGAAAAACAGAAAACCGAAATGGTTTTCTGATCCAAAATTGGCAGAATAAAATCGTATTGATTGCACTTTGCCGATACTTTCAAAAAAATCTTTTACTTTTTTATAATCGACAGACCAGCGCAACTCGCTTGTGGTAAGGTTTTTTAAATTATCCGGAATATCTTTTGGATTTACCCACATTTTCCTTACAGACTGTTCTAAATTTGCAGCATCGATAAATATCGCAACTTTTCCCCTTACTGATGATTTTAATTTTTCAAAATAATTATTTCCCATAAAATTTATTTTATTAACTCATTCACACTTATATCAAGGGCCTTGGAAATGCTTTTGAGGGTAGCAAGTGTTGGATTCTGATTTTTACCGGCTTCGATTTTGATTATTGTGTTATTGGTTAAATCGGCAAGACGCGCCAGTTTTTCTTGGGTTAGATTTTTAGCCTTTCTAAGGCGTTTTAAATTGTCGGCAAGGTTTAACATATACTAAATTATAGTAGTAGAATTTTAATTAACAATAGGCAACTTTATTTCTGCTATTAAAATTTAGTTTATCACATCGTAAGCCTATGTCTATACAAAAATTCTATTTATGTGCTCGTAAATCCACGGATGGCAATGATTATCAAATAATGAGAATTAAAGTCCGGATTTTCAAATTACGGGAACGCTCCCACAGGGAGGGAGGGGGAGGCTTATCGAAAAGATAACCGAAAAACCGCGGTGAAGCCGCGGTCGGTATGGAAAATGGCGTATATGCAATTTGGCGGCCCCAACCGGAGTCGGACCGGTGTTCCTTGGTTGAGAACCAAGTGTCCTAACCGCTAGACGATGGGGCCTCAAAACAAATATACCATAGCAAAATTCCGCATTTTTTTCCAGTTTTGCCATGGAAAAGGTAGAATAGCTTTGCCAATTCGCAAGTTATTTGCCAAAATATAGGTGAAAGGTCCGTGTAAAGTAATCACAAAAATATGTTTACTGATCCGAACCAAGAGTTTGACAAGTGCAAGGGGTGCCGTATGCCTTTGGAGAATGAGCAGGACGCTTGTTCCTGCAATCCCACGCTTTGCTACCACTGTTGTAAATGCGGCGATGAGTGCGTTTGCGGTTGCAAAAATCGCGTGAAGAAAAGCGAAGAGAAGGCAGAATTTTGATTTTTGAAGTTAAACCCCGCCGCCGCGGGGTTTTTCGATGCGCGCCGCGGAAAACTCAATACTCAATTCGCAATTTGCAAACATTGGAATTGCGATGATAGAATATAAATATATTAAAGTAAAATATAAATATGGCAATAATGGAAAAAATCAATCTTTGGGTCAAACCGGTTTTAAAGATCGGCGGTTTGGCGGTTTTGGGAGCAATTATTCTTTACGCGGTGTTTGTTTTTCTGGGATCGCTATTCGGCTCGTATTCGGGAAAAACGCAATCGATCGGCGGCTATTCGAAAATGGCGAATTATGATTCCGGTTATTTGGAAAATGCGGCTGCGCCGATGCCGGCGGAATCAGAAATTTTCAAATCAGCCGGATTATCGTCGAGGAACGCGGCTTCTTCGGACGGTGACGACTCATATATCGACAATGGGTATGCAATCGGAAATCAAGCGGAAAAATATGAAGTTACCGATTATAATGCCAGCATTGAGACCGGCCAGCTGGAAAAATCTTGCGCCGCCATCGGCGGATTAAAGTCGCGGGAGGATGTTATTTTTGAAAGTGCCCGCGAATATCGCAACGGTTGCAGTTATTCGTTCAAGGTCAATCGCGCCAAAACCGATGAGATACTGGCATTGATCAAAGAAATGGATCCCAAAGAATTATCCGGAAGCACTTACACCATTCAGCGGCAGGTTGATGATTATACCAGCCGGATCGATATTTTGCAGAAGAAGTTGGCGTCAATCGATGAAACTCTCAACAACGCGACGGGTGCCTACGATGATGTAACGCAAGCCGCGGCCGGCGCTAAGGACATCGAAACTTTGGCGAAAGTCATCGATAGTAAAATAAACACAATTGAGAGGTTGACGCAGCAGCGGATCAGCATTAACTCCCAGCTGGAACAAATCCGCCGCGGGAAGGCCGAGCAGGTTGACCGCTTGAATTACACTTATTTTTCCGTGAACATCGTTAACGGCGCGTTTATCGACTTTCAAAATCTGGGAGACTCGTGGAATCTGGCTCTTAAGGTTTTAATCGCCGAGATCAACCAAACCATCCAAAATATCAGCATTAATCTGATTGGATTTATGTTTATCTTGTTGCAGTATGCCATTTACGCGTTCATTTTGCTGATTGTCGCCAAGTATGGCTGGAAGCTGGCCAGGCGCATCTGGCAGAACCGATAATCGGGCGATTATCGTTAAACGGTTGCATTTTTCGCCAAAAAGGGCTATCCTTGGTACAGGAGAGCCCTTTTTGGCGCTTCTTTTAACATATATACTACCAATGAATAATTTTGATAAAAATTGGAGGAACGCCAAAAAAAACATTTTTCGGCTTGAAGGCCGGGTTGAATACCGTTTGTCCGGAGAACAGGAAGATATCGCCAAATGGAAGCAGAACGATACCGATTCAGGGAAAAACAAAGAATGGCGCGGATGGCAGGCATCGCTGAAGAAAGCCTCGCAAAAAGGAGTTGTCGTCCAGCGCGTGCGCGTGGCGCCGAAAACTTTGCCGGATTACATAAAATTTGAAATCAGCCGCTGGCGGAAAAATCCCGACAAGAACGGCGAACAGGTTTTATTTTTGAACGAAAATGATTACCGGGAGATTATCGCCGCGTACGGATTCGATCCCAAGGATTTTTGGCTTTTCGACGATCAGAATTTGCTGATTTTCAACTATGACAAGGCGGGAAAATTTTCAGGCGATATCTTGATAACTAACGGAGGCATGGTTAAAAGATATTGCGAATTAAAATCAAAATTGCTGGAAAAATCAATGCCGATGGAGTCGTTCTTGAAAAAAATATAAGCGGCGGAATTCATTCAATTTGTTTTTTTATAATACGCGAAACAAGACCTGAAAATCAGTTCCGGCAAAGACAAAAAATATCATTGATTGCGCGGACATACCTATAAATTGCAAAGAAAAATATTCTTTCAAGATTTTCGATTGATTCAAGCCTCGGCAATATCCCGATCGCGGTAAATTTTGCTTGACGGCAAGATTTAATTGCGTCAAAATATAATTGCAATAACCAATTATTATGATCGAAACAATTTTTTATTTTCTGGGTTCGATATTTTTCTTTTTGTCTATCGCGATTTTGGCGGTAATTTTATTTTTCACGGTTATGATTATGCGTAAAGCCATATCTATTGAGATGGAAATAAAAAACACCGTCATCGAGGCGAAAAACGCGGTAGCGGAAGTCAAAAACAAAATTTCAAGTTTTTCCGTCGGCATCGCGGGGATTGTCGCCTTGCTTGAAAAGCTGATCGGGCTTAAAAATAAAATGCAAGACCGAGAAGCGGATCAGGAACGGAAAAAACCGCCCAAAAAAGAAAAAAAATCAAAAAATTTTGACGAGGAAAATTTTTAGTAATCGGAAGTAATCTTCGAGGAAACATGCTCTGGTTGCGGCGGGGTTAATACCCCGACGCAAGAACCCAATTTATCGTTGGTTTCAAACAAAAAAGCGCGGCCGCGCTTTTTTGTTTGGATGATATGATTTCGGCGTTTATATTCTTTTCGTATATTCTCCGGTTTCCGTGTTGATTTCCAGCACATCTCCCTGTTCCACGAACAGCGGAGCTTGAATGGTGGCGCCGGTTTCCAGAACCACGGCTTTGGTGCCGGATTGCGACCGATTTCCCTTAACTCCCGGAGCCGCTTCTTTAACCCTCAACTGGACTTTGATGGGCAGGGTGACGCTGATTACTTCATCTTCATAGACCACGCCGTCAAGAATTGTGTTGGGTACCAGGAATTTGGCGCCGGCCCCGATCTTTTCTTCGGGCAATTCAAACCTTTTTGAAGAATCGTTTTCCCGGCAAAAAATAAATTTTCCGCGATTATTGTAAATAAATTTCACTTGCGCTCTCTCGCTTTCGGTTTCTTCGAAAGAGTCGCCTTTATGGAAAGTGCGGTCCACGATTTTTCCGGTAATCAAATTTTTGACCTTGGTGCGGATAACCGTGGCGTCTTGCGCTTTGATAATCTGCTGGAATTCCAGCACTTCGTAAGGCTGGCCGTCCAAAATAAACAGTACGCCTTTGCGCAAATCAAAATAATTCAGCATATCTTCATAAAATCCGAAATCCGAATATTCGAAA
Source organism: Candidatus Nealsonbacteria bacterium DGGOD1a (assembly GCA_022530585.1). NCBI lineage: Bacteria > Candidatus Nealsoniibacteriota > Candidatus Nealsonbacteria bacterium DGGOD1a. The sequence goes on along the minus strand of CP092821.1, from coordinate 681,031 downwards.
TCCGAAACAAATTTAAATGACCAAAATTCGAATGTTCAAAACGGAATCAAGTTCCCGTTTCGTTCGTTTGAAAATTCGAATTTTGAACATTGTTTCGAATATTCGAGCTTCGTACTTCGAATTTAAACAATTATATAACTATTTTTGCCTTATTTTTAGTTTTAAGTCAAGAAAGCGCGCGCTATTCGACGATCCGCCACTCGATTTTTTCGATTTTGTCGCAATATTCAAGCCATTCGCCGCCGGAAGTGACGACGAACCATTTTTTGCGGTTTTCCGACCAAATCATGGGGTCGTCGCGGTAGAACGGTTTTTTGACGATCTCTTTGGGTTTTAATTTATCCAATTCCAGCCATTTTTTAAAAACTGTTTCAATGGTGTAGTCCAATTTCCGCGAATTGGCCCAATCGGCCACGATTTTTATCGCGCTTTTGGCTTTTTCAAGCGAACCGGCCAGTTCGATCAATTGTTTTGCCGGTTTTGTATAGCGCGAATAAACAATATCCCGTTTGCGCGCGTCGCGCTTGAGTTCGTCCAATCCCACGCCTTTGGTTTCAAAAAAATAAGTGACGATTTGGCGGATGGCGGTGTCTTCTTTTAATTTTTCCAGATATTTTATTTTTTTGGTTTTCAACAATTCCGTTACTTTTTCGCCGATGCTTTTTCCAATGCCGTTGATTTTGGGTATGGTTTTATTTTTCTTGTATGTTTGGGCGATATCGGTTTCGCAAGACGCCAACGCCGCCGCGGCTTTGCGATAGGCGCGGATGCGGAACGGTTTGTCGCTCTTGATTTCCAGCAGATCGGCGATTTGGGTTAATTTGTCGGAAATGATTTTATTGTCCATTTATTTGGTTCAGGATATTTTGATAAAAAATTTTCGCTTTCTTTAATTCTTCCTTGCCTTTGGAAGTGATTTCATATATCCGGCGGCGCTTGTTCATTTCGCTTTTCACGAATCCATCAATTTCCAGGCGGTAAAAAACGCGGTAGGGGGTGATCTTGCCCGGCCGGAAACCGAATTCTTTTTCTATCAGCGCGGGAATTTCCCAGCCGTAAAGCGGTTGTTTGTCAAGGATGGCCAGAATATACAGCCAAAGGTTGTCGGTGGTATTGGATTTATTCAGGCGCTGGATGGGCAACATATGTTATATTGATGAAAACTTTCTTATACTTGACTTGTTATTTTACGATGGTAAAATAGTTACATAATGTAAAACATACCATAATTCATTTTAACAAAAAATATGGCAGAAACAAACCAAAGAAAAAAAATCCGTTTGGCGATTGCCGGCATCGGCAACTGCTGTTCCAGTTTGGTGCAGGGGATAACCTATTATAAAAATATTGGCGCCGATGACGATCCGGTTCCGGGGTTGATGCACAATGTGGTCGGGGATTACGCTCCGCGCGATATCGAAATCGTGGCGGCGTTTGATGTGGATAAGCGCAAGGTGGGGCGCGATATTGCCAAAGCGATTTTCGCTTTGCCCAACTGCACCAAGGTTTTTTGCAAAGAAGTTCCCGATTTGGAGGTTAAAGTGCAAATGGGGCCGGTTTTTGACGGGGTGGCCGATCATATGAAGGATTATCCCGAAGACCAAACTTTTTCGGTGGCGGATTTGCCCGCGGTTGATGTGGCCGATGAATTGAAAAAAGCCAAAGCCGATGTTTTGGTCAGCTATATGCCGGTGGGATCGCAAAAGGCGGCCGAATATTACGCTCAAGCCGCGTTGGATGCGGGTTGCGGATTCGTGAATTGTATGCCCATATTCATAGTTTCGGATAATGTTTGGGGAGAAAAATTCGCCAAAGCCGGAATTCCCTGCATTGGCGACGATATCAAGTCGCAAATCGGCGCCACGATCGTGCATCGCGCATTGAGTAATTTGTTTACCAAGCGGGGAGTGACGATCGATCGTTCTTACCAGCTTAATTTTGGCGGCAATACGGATTTTTTGAATATGTTGTCGCGCGACCGTCTGAAATCAAAGAAAATTTCCAAAACCGAAAGCGTGGAGTCGCAGTTGGGCAAACGATTAAGTTATGATAATCTCCATATCGGGCCGTCGGATTGGGTGCCGTTTTTGAAAGACAATAAAATTTGCTTTATTCGCATGGAGGGCCGCAAATTCGGCGATGTTCCGGTGGAAATAGAATTGCGTTTGAGCGTGGAAGATTCGCCCAATTCCGCGGGCGTGGTCATCGACGCCGTGCGCATGGTAAAGTTGGCCAAAGAACGGGGAATCGGCGGACCGCTCACAAGCCCTTCGTCATATTTTATGAAACATCCGCCGGCGCAGTTTACCGACAGCCAAGCGTATGAAATGGTGGAGGAATTCATCGCGGGAAAGCGCGATCGCTAACAACTCACGATTTATGATTTATGAAATAAGATTTATGAATTTAAATCTTAAATCTTAAATCTTAAATCTTAAATCTTAAATCACCGATGCTTGATCTTTACCGCAATCAATTTAAGGGTTTGGAAAACAGAGTTGCCGGTATTTTCGCCCGCTTACCCCTTACTCCCAACCAATACACGGCTTGCTCCGTTGCCGCCGCTTTTGCGGCGCTTTGTTTTTTGATCATCGGCGGCTATTGGGTCGCGCTGGCGCTTTTTGCCGTTGCCGCCACTCTTGATTTTATTGATGGCGCGGTGGCGCGCGCGAAAAATTTGGCCAACAAAAAGGGGGCCTATTGGGATACAATTGCCGATCGCTATGTGGAAGCGACACTGCTTTTCGGATTTTTGTTTGTTGAATTGCCGGTTTTTTTTATGCCGGCGCCGGCGTGGATATTTTTAGTTCTTTTCGGGTCGATGATGACCACTTATGCCAAAGCCGCGGCCAAAGAAAAAGGTTTAAGCGACTTGGAGCTAAAGGGTGGCTTGTTGTCGCGCGCCGAACGGCTGATAATTTTCGCGGTGGTTATCGCGTCCTTGAATTATTATCCGGCGCTGGCGTCATTTTTGCTGGCAGCGCTGGCGATTTTAACGAATGTTACCGCCGCGCAAAGAATCAAGAAAGCATTGTTATTGAAATAACCGCGCGGCCGCATCAAACAAAAAACGGCAGTTTGCCGTTTTTTTGTTTTTATCCGGTTTTTTTAGATGTCGTAATAAAGTTCAAATTCAATCGGAGTCGGCCGGGTGCGCACAATATCATATTCGGCGGTTTTTTTGTGGCTGATCCAACTTTCAACAATGGTTTTTGAAAAAACATTACCGGCGAATAGATATTCGCGGTCTTTTTCCAATGCCGCCAAGCTTTCTTCCAGCGATGCGGGAACTTGCGAAATTGAATCGCGGTTTTTATATATATTGCCGTTGGCGGGTTTGCCCGGATCAACTTTATTGGCAATACCGTCCAAGCCGGCCATTAGCATGGCCGAAAATGCCAGATAAGGATTGCAGGAAGCGTCGGCCGGCCGAAATTCGATGCGTTTTGAGGCGGGCGCGCCGCTGTACATCGGGATGCGGATGGCCGCGGAACGATTGCGGGCCGAATATGCCAAGTTTGTGGGCGCTTCAAATCCGGGTACGAGCCGTTTATAGGAATTGGTCGAGGGCGCGCAAAACGCCATCAGCGATCTTCCGTGCGCTAACAATCCGCCGATAAACCATAGCGCGGTTTGGCTCAAGCCGGCATAGCCGTTGGCGTCAAAGAATAAGGCTTCAGAATCTTTCCATAGAGAAATATGAGTATGCATTCCCGAACCATTGTCGCCAAACAAGGGCTTGGGCATAAATGTGGCGGTTTTGCCGGCGCGCCGGGCGACATTTTTTACCGCGTATTTGAACATCATTATTTTATCGGCTTGCGACAGCAAGGAGTCGTATTTTATATCGATTTCAGCTTGCCCCGCGGTGGCGACTTCATGGTGTTCTTTTTCGACTTCAATGCCCAGGCGTTTCAGCTCCGCCACCATGTCGCGGCGGATATCCGCGGTTTGATCGGTTGGCGGCATCGGAAAATAACCTTCTTTGTTACGAATTTTATACCCCGAACCGTTGTCTTCGCCATTATCGCTCCAGTTGGCTTCACCGGATTCGATCCGGTGAAAAGCGTGATTTTGGCCGTTGGCAAATTCAACGCGGTCGAAAATAAAAAATTCCGCTTCCGGGCCATAATAGGCGGTGTCGGCAACGCCGGTTTTTTTTAAGTACTCTTGGGCTTGTTGCGCGATCGCGCGCGGGTCGTTGCCGAATCGGGTTTTGCGATCTTTCGTTCCGCCGGATTCCTTGGCGGAAACGGGGGGCTCGTAAACATCGCAAATCAAACTGCCGACCGGTTCTTTGGCAAACATATCGATAACGAATGATTTGGCGTCAGGCGCGAGTACCATATCGCTTTCTTCGATGTTCTTGAAACCGCGGATCGACGATCCGTCAAAACCGATGCCTTCGGAAAAAACCTTCTCGTTGAATTGGTCCAGCGGCACCGTAAAATGCTGCCACGCGCCGGGAAGATCGCAAAACTTCAAATCAATCATTTTGGCGCCGGCTTTTTCGCATAACTCAACTATTTCTTTTGCTTCCATATTCCAAATTAAAAATTTAAAAATCAAAATGAAAAAATACAATTAAAAATTCAAAATTTTATAATTTATAAATTTTTAAATTTTGCATTGTCATTTTGATCTTTGATTTTTATATTTTAATTTAACAAAAATCCCCGAATTCGGTTCGGAGACGCCATTGTCTTGTTTGAAAGCACTTCGTTGTGCTTAATGTTAATAATTTACCGCATTTAATCAAATAAGTCAAAGCATAATTCTTTCGTGTAATAAGTTATTTCTTCCTAAGGCCCAAGATGTTATAATTTGATAAACAGACAAATAAATAATTAAAATAAAACAAAAAAATGAATAAATTGCCAATTGTTTTCGCGCTGTCTTTAACGATCGCGTTCATGGGATTTGCTTTGGCCGGCGCGGCAGGATGCGATCCTTCCAAGCTGGAGGCGGTCGCGGCTTATCAAAAAAGCGACGCGGTGGTTAATTTGCAATCGTGTTTGATCGATGCGGGATTTGGTATTCCGGCCGGAGCCACCGGGTATTACGGCGCGCAGACAATCGGTGCCGTAAAGGCATTTTATTCTTCGTGGTATGGCGGTTGGAACGGCTTGAAAGTCGGGCCGCAGGGAATCGCCAATCTCCGAAATAATTCGGCGCCCGTCGGCACCGGTTCGGAAGGCTTTAAAACATTTGTCGCCGCCGCGGATTTCAAGATTTATTTTCAAAAAGCAATCCAAGAAACAAGCGACAACCACAGCCGGAATTCCTTGGGCGGCGGATCGGGGATGGCGACTGCGATGGACGGTTTGGGGTCGAATGCCGGGGGTAGTGCGAAAAGTATTTCCGCTCCAACCGCCGCCGGAGCCGTTTTGACAGATCGCGCGTCAGCCACCAATGTGCAAGTGGCGGGAATCGATGAACCGGATATCGTAAAAACAGACGGTAAAGAGATTTATTATTCCGGGTCGAGCCCGATTTATTGGTGGGGCGCGGGCGGCGGGATTTCCGCAACCGACAATGTTTCGCGCTGTTATGATTGCCAGTCGGCAAACACCAAAGCCATAAAAGCCCTGCCGCTGAATGATATGGCGGTTGACGCAAACATTAAGAAATCCGGCGATTTGTTATTATTCAACAATGTTTTGGCGGTTTTCGGTGACGGCGGGGTAACCGGTTATAATGTCGCGGATCCGGAGAATCCAATTGAAACATGGAACATAAAACCCGAAGGCAATGCTTCAATCATCGGTTCGCGGTTGCGCAACGGCAAGATTTATATGGTGGCGAAAACCACTATCGGCACAACCGATATTTGTCCGATAAGGCCGTTGACGATCGGCGGTGTTGGGGTTTCGATTGCTTGCGATTCAATTTACCATCCGGAGCGGGTTCTTCCGACCAATGCCATTTTTAGCGTTTTTGTCATTAACGCGGCGAATGGCGCGGTGGAGCAAAAAACTTCGTTTGCCGGTTTGGGCGATTCGTCGGTTATTTATATGTCGCCGGAGAATCTTTTCATTACATATCCGGCCTATGAAAGCGAGTTTGATATCCATGCGGGTTTGATCAAGGAAAACATGAAGGATTTGGTGAGCGCTTCGTTGGTCGATCAAATCGTAAAACTTGAAAGTTACGATATCGGTTCATCGGCCAAAATGGTTGAGTTGGACACGATCTTGAATAATTACGAAAACGGATTGAGCTCCGACAATCGCTTGAGGTTCGAAAATGAAATGCAAAACCGTCTGGCGGAATATCGCAAAACGCGCTTAAGGAATTTTGACAAAACGGTTGTCGCCAAGATCGGTTTGGGGGATTTGAAATTTTATGCCGCCGGATCGGTTCCGGGTCAGCCGTTAAACCAGTTTTCTCTTGACGAATATAATGGTAACTTGAGGATAGCCACCACGGTCGGCAGCTCATGGTTTATGCGCAGCGAAACCGCCAATGATGTCTATGTCCTTGACCCGGAAATGAAAATCAGCGGTTCGGCGCTTGATCTGGGCAAGACGGAAAAGATATATTCGGCCCGGTTCATTGAAGACAAGGGTTACATTGTCACTTTCCGCCAAACCGATCCGTTTTATGTTATTGATTTAAAGGACCCGAAAAATCCCAAACTTGCCGGAGAGCTCAAGATTCCCGGATATTCGGGATATTTGCACCCGGTGAATAAAGACAGAATTATCGGCATTGGCATGGAAGATTCCAATGTTAAAATTTCTTATTTTAATGTCAGCGATCCGGCCCATCCCGCGGAAATGGATAAATATTCGCTTAAAGAATATTGGTCGGAGGCCGTTAGCAACCATCATGCGTTTTTGATGGACGGCAAACACGGCATATTTTTTATGCCGGGAAGCAACGGCGGTTATGTATTCTCATATCTGAACGATAAACTTTCCTTGCTTAAGGCGGTAAGCGGTATCAATCCCAATCGGGCGATCTACATCAATGATTATCTTTATATGATCGGCGGCAACAAGATCGCGGTACTCGACGAAAACACTTGGGAAAAGGTGAAAGAATTCAATTTTTAGAGATTCGCGACAAACAAAAAAACCGCCGCCGCGGTTTTTTGTTTGGAAAATTATTTTTTAAATTCAGCGGAAATAATAATCGCGTTTGAGATTTCTTTCATTGACAGGCGTTTATCCATTGATTTTTTATGCAGTAATTTATAGGCGTCGTTTTCGGTGATGGAAAACTCTTTCATCAGGATTCCTTTGGCCTTTTCGATCACTTTGCGGGTTTCCAGCGCTTCCTTTAACGCTTCTTTTTCCGAAAAGAGCAGGGCATTTTCAATCGCGCCCCCAACGGCTTTGGCCACCAATTCGAATAAGACCGTCTCGGTTTTTGAATAGGCGCGCGGTTTGGAATGCTGGACATTGATCACGCCCAAAACTTTGTCGCGGTAAATTATCGGTACCGACAGGAATCCCTCGAATCTGTCTTCGGGCAGGCTGTTGACGAATTTAAATCGTTGGTCATTGTAAGCTTCTTTTGCGATCGCGACGGTGAGTTTGTTGCGCGCCACCCAGCCGGTTATGCCTTCGTTGAGTTTCAGTTTGATGCTGCCGATTTCCAGCGGTTTGGGGTTGAGGGACGCGCGCAAAACCAGATCGCCGCCATCGATCAGGTACAAAAAACAAGAATCGGCTTTAGTCACGCCGCTCACGATTTTTACGATGCGGTTCAAAACTTCCTTCAGATCAAGATTGTAACTGATTGTTTCAATGATTTCCCGGAGTATTTTCAATTCTTGATTTTTTTTGATTGCAGGTCTTTTCTCCATATGTTTCATTCGCGCACTGTTTTGATTGCGCGTTGAGTCAAGTCGGCGATGATCGACGGTTTTGAATCATCAAGATCGCCGGCATTGATGACCAAATCAGGCATAATGGCCGCGCGGGCAAGCTGGTTTAGAACTTCATCGATTTTCGTGGCCGCGGGCAGTCCGGAAAGATTCGCCGATGTGGCCGCCAACGGTTGGTTGGCGGTTTCCAGCAAAGAATTTGCGAATGCGTAAAATGGTATGCGCAGCGCGATAGTCTTGTCGTCGGCGCCAAAAATCTTCGCGTCCGGTTTTCGAAACAATATCGCGGTGAATTTCCCCGGCCATTTGGTTTCCAAAAACTCTTGCTGTTTTGCCGATATTTTTGCTAATTTTTTTGCCATTGCCATATTTTTCACAAAAACCGGTAATGGTTTTCCTTGAGGGCGGTCTTTGATCGCGTAAATTTTTTTTACCGCGTTTTCGTTCGCGGCGTTCGCCAGCAGACCGTAGACCGTATCGGTGGGCACGACAACGACTCCTCCTTTTTGGATCAGTCGATTCGCGGTTTCCACCGCGATTTGAAAATTATTCGGCGTCAGCGAGATTATTTCCATATGGGATCAATTAGCGTTTGCAGCTTTCCAAGTATTTTTCGATGCGCGCCATTTCGCGTTCCACCACCGGCCCGTCATATTCACCGGAATGCGCCACCGATCCTTGATAAACCGGTTTTTTCTGGTCAAGATGAAGGCTCAACGCAACGCTTTCCTTGTCCGGTTTTATGAACAAGTGGAGCCGCGGGTAACCGATTCTCGGCCGGGTGAACCCCAGTTCTTTGGCGGTAGGGTCTTCGCCTTGGAAATGGTATCCCAAATCGCGCATTATGTTGTTTATATTATTTTTGAATGGTCCGTTAACGATTATTTTCATATTTTTATTCTTTTTATACCCCGCCAGCTCGCCGCGGGGAACAAAAAGAATGAGGAGTCCAAAGGAAACATCCTTTGGTTGACGGCGGGATTAATACCCCGACATCAATGTATTTTTTTATTGATACGATAATATGTTTACCCTTCGACCGGGTTTTTGTCAATTTTAGCGGCGTTCGTATGATACGAATACTATTCGCATATATATGAGAGGTACAAATTAAATGATATTTGATAATTTGACGGTATTTTTTAGGGTCTGTCTCCGAATTGGCTTCAGAACGAAATTTTCGGTTTTCGAGCGAAAAGAATGAAGAATGAGGAGGCATATTTAAGCTAAATCTGGCGACGAATGATGAATTCTTTGCAACCGAAAAATGGAAATTGCGGTTGAAGCTAATTCGACAACAGACCTTTTTATTGAGTGCAATAACTCGGGGCTTTGCCCCGGGGTGCACCAAGAGGATTCCAAAGGTAATCCGCAAGTACTCTTGCAAAGGGGCGCCCCCTTTGGTCGTCGTGCGGGGTTCATACCCCGCACGACGAAATACATTTGAAAAATATATTTTTGATTCAATTCGTATTGTTGTTTTTGTGCAGCCGTCCGATAAGCCATTCTTTTTAAATTCTAACATAAAACCGAAGAGCTTTCATTTTTTGTAAAATTGGTTTAAATTTAATACAAAGATTACTGATCAGCCATGAATAATTTGCATCGGATATTTATCGCAATCAATTTGCCGGATAAATTGCGCAATGAATTGGGTTTGTTTCAGGATCGCTGGCCCGAATTGCCGGCGCGCTGGACCAAAATGGAAAGTTTGCATATAACTTTGAATTTTTTAGGCAACGCCAACGATGAAGAAGTTTGCGAGATATGCAAAAACGCGGCGGAAATCGCCATGCGCCATGAACCGTTTGATCTGACCATTGATAAAGTGGCGTATGGCCCGGTGGGGAATTTGTCCAAAAAACCGCCTAAAATGATATGGGCGGTTGGGAACAGTTCGCCGGAATTGGGCGCGTTGCAAAAAGATTTGGAAACTTCGCTTTATGAATTTTGCGGCGGCGAGTATCGCGAGAGCGAAATTTACAGTTTCGCGCCGCATATCACTCTGGCGCGGTTGCAGCTCGCCGGATTGGCGCAAATGGAACCGGAAGAGATACCGGAAATAAACGAAAAAATCAGCCGGACATTTATGGTTGAATCCATCGAGGTCATGGAAAGCCAATTAAAGAAAGGCGGCCCGGCGTACACGATTTTGGAAAGTTTAAAATTGGGAGATTAAAGAAAATTAAAATTTAAAAATCAAAATGTAAAATTAAGAAAAAATTCCATAAGAAATTTTAATTTTATATTTTTCAATTGTTATTTTTATTCTTTTTATACCCCGCCAGCTCGCCGCGGGGAACAAAAAGAATGAGGAGTCCAAAGGAAACATCCTTTGGCTGATGGCGGGGTTAATACCCCGACGCAAGAACCCAATTTATTTTTGATATTTTTATTTAAAATTTTTATGAAAGTGCATTTTGTCGGTATCGGCGGCATCGGAGTTTCCGCGTTGGCGCGTTATTATTTGGCGCAGGGCTGGCGGGTTTCCGGTTCGGATTTAACATCTTCGGATATCACCGCGGCATTAAAAAAGCTGGGCGCGCGAATTTACGCCGGCGAAAAAAGTTTAAAATTGTTGATGCCGGACGCGGTGATTTACAGTCCGGCGGTGAAAGACACGAATCCGGAGTTGAAGGAAGCGAGGCGGTTGGGAATAAAAACAATAAGTTATCCGCAGGCCTTGGGCGAACTGACCAAGCTTTATAAAACGATCGCGGTGGCGGGCGCGCACGGCAAGAGCACGACCACGGCGATTATCGGTTTGATGATGATTGCGGCGCGGCTTGATCCCACGGTTATCGTGGGCACCAAAGTCAAAGAGTTCGGCGACTCGAATTTTCGTTTGGGAAAATCAAAATATTTGGTGATTGAGGCCTGCGAATATGATGGGTCGTTTTTGAATTATTGGCCTGAAATTATCGTGATAACCAATATTGAAATGGATCATATGGAATGCTACAAAAGCGAAACTGAATTGATGGCGGCGTTTGAAAAATTCGCGCGCCATTTGCCAAAAACGGGAACGCTGGTGGCTTGCGGCGACGATGCCAATGTTTCCGAGATTCTTGGCCGGATCGAGCCGGATAGAATGGGAATCAAGAAATATTCATTGGCGCAATCGGAATCAAAAAAATTGCGCTCGTTTTTGAAAATTCCCGGCGAACACAATGTCGAAAACGGATTGGCCGCGCTGGCGGTGGGGCGATTGTTGAAAATTTCCGATAAAAAAATATTCCATTCTTTGGCGAAATACAAAGGTTCTTGGAGGCGGTTTGATCGGGAGCCGGGAATGGTCGCGGGCAAACGAATCACCGTGGTTTCCGATTACGGCCATCACCCCACGCAAATTAAGATGACAATGGCCGCGGCGCGCGCCAAATGGCCCAAGAAGAAAATCGTCTGCGTTTTCCAGCCGCATCAGGCATGGCGCACGCATTTGCTTTTTGGCGAATTCGTCGATGTTTTTAAAAAAAATCCGCTCGATGAAGTTTTGATTACGGATATTTATCAAGTCGCGGGCCGCGAATCGGCCGCGATCCAAAAAAAAGTCAGCAGCCAAAAACTGGCAAGAGCCGTCGGCGGCCGGGCGGAATATATATCCTCAAAAGAGATTTTTGAAAGATTGAAAAAAGAAATCAAAGGCGGCGAAATAGTTTTGGTGATGGGCGCGGGCGACATTTATGAGCTGTCGAAAAAACTGACAAAAAATTTTAAAAAATGAGAAACGGAAGAGATTAATCCTTTAAAAAATTGCAATGACAAAAAATCAAAAAATCTGGTTTGCGGTATTTTTGGCCATGTTTCTGGCACCTTTAATTTTGCGTGTGTTTGGCGTACGAAATTCAGTTGATATTCCATGGCTTCCGTTTGTTGATTTTGGACATTTTTTAAATGTTTTATTTTCATGTTCAATGGTTTTGTTTCCTTTAGTTGGATTGTTGGGTATTTTTTTAATAATTAAAAAGATATCAATAAATAAAAAATTGAAAATATCTTTTTTTATTATTTTGTTTCCTTTGATTTGTTTGTTTGTTTTTTTGAATGTTATGTTTTTTTGGGTAATGCTTTATTATATGATTGTAAGTCCTCAAATTGGTTAATTTGGTTAATAAAAAATTATGGAAATTCATTTTTCATTTTTTATGTTTATACCAACCGCGGCATTCTTGCTGGCGCAGTCGATTTTTGCCGATGAGTCGCCGATGATTAGCGTAAGCGGTGCGGATGAAGTTTGGGACGCCGAGGTTGGGATAATTCCCGCGGGTGCGGTTGATTCCGGCAACGCAAATTTTTTGTTGCCCAATGAGGCCACGGTTTGCCACGCGGATGAAATTTGGACTGTAGGGATTGAATCAGTTTCCAATGAGGCAATCGATGTCAATGATGCGAGTTTTATTTTGCCAAACGAGGCTGTGATTTGCCACGCTGATGAGGTCTGGACCAATGATTTGGCAAGCGCGAAAATTGGGGATGTACCACAGATTTTATCAAGAACGCCAATTTTATTTGTGCCGGGGTTATTGGGAACTTACATCAAAGATGGGGGTGATTTTGTTTGGATTAATGATGCAATGTTCAATCCGGTAAATTCTGATGAGTTTATGGATTCGTTGAGTTTAAGCGATGTTTTTTTGCCAATTAATAATAATTTATCGCTTGCTGGCGTTATAGGCAAAAAAATTTATGATTTGATGGGGATAATAAAATTTAATTATGATTATTCCGATGGACTCATCAAGGAATTCCAAGCGCAGGGGTATGATGCGGCGGAGGGGAGTTCGGGGCAAACTTTTTATACTTTTCCGTATGATTGGCGGTATGGCGCCAGCGGGATATACCCAGTGTCGGCGGGAACCTCGCAACGGCCGTTGACCAACAGTGATTTGTTGAAAATTGAGATTGACCGGTTGGCGAAAATTTCACCCACGGGCGAGGTGGATGTGATCGCGCACAGTTTGGGCGGATTGATTGCCAAGAAGTATATTCTTGAAAACAGCAATCTAAAAATCAATAAAATGGTATTTGTGGGCGTGCCTAATTTGGGCGCGCCGCTGGCGGGAAAAGCGCTGTTGTCCGGTACGGATTTCGGAGTTTTCGGATTGAATCCGCAGGAATTGAAAAAGATTGTCCAAAATATGCCCGCGGCCTATGATTTGCTTCCCAGCCAAGAGTATTTTTCCGATAAGGGCAATTGGGTTAATATCTACAAGCCGAGTGGCGTTTCCGGCGTGAATGATGTGAGCAGATTGGATTACACCCAAACGCAAATATATCTGGCGGGCGCCAATTTGAACGGCACGGCAATCGACAACGCCACCGCGTTACATTCAAGCGATTTTGACGGTGATTATGTCTATGCCAATTTTTGGGCCAAAGGCGTTGATTCCTACAATATCGTGGGCTGCAGATCCGCGACTTTCGGTACGGTTGAAGATTGGCAAAATACCGACGGCACCCATAGCAATTATGATTTCGGCGCGCCGAGCAATGGCGATGACACGGTGCCGCTTGAATCCGCCAACCGCTTTCTTGCCGTCGATAGCAAGACATTCTACGCGCCCAAGGTTAAACACGGCCGAATGCCCAGCTTTGACGGCATTAAGGAAAAAATAGTTTCCATAATTTCGGGCAATGACATTCCGATCGCGGCCGGCAAAATTATTTCTAAATCGGAATTATCGGATAACCCCAATCAATGCCGGCTTTACGGCGCGACGATTAAAATTGAAAGTCCGCTGGCCATCAAAGTGAGCGATCAATTTGGCAATTTGATTGAATCGGTTGAAGGCGTTGGCTTAAAAAACGAAATTCCCGGAGCGAGTTTTGAAACTGTTGGCGACCGCAAGTTTGTCTATTTGCCCACTGCCGATAACGAGCAATATCAAATTGATTTGCAAGGAACCGGCAGCGGCACTTTTACGCTGATCAAGGAAGAGATTGAAGGTGACAACGCGGTATCGGCCGATGTTTTCGCCGATATTCCGGTAACAACTGATTTTTCCGGCAGTTTGGAAATTGAAGGTAACGCTCAAATAATTAAAACCAACGGCGTACGGATTGACTCGGTGGAAATTCCGGTTGGCGCGGTTGGCGACGCGATTATGCCGCAAACCACGGTTTTGATTAACGGCCAAACGCCAAAAGAATTTTACAATGACCACGCCGCGATAACTTTGTCGGCAACCGATTTTGCCCAAACCGGAACTGATTCGGCGGGAGTGCTTTCAATCAATTACCGGCTGGATGGCGCCGCCACGACGACATTGGGCACGACCACGACAATTGCGGTTGTCAACGAAGGAAAACATACTTTAAGCTATCGCGCCAAAGACAAATTGGGGAATGATGAAGAAGAAAAGAACATCAGCTTCGTTATTGACAAAACTTCACCAGAGTTGAAATTTGGTTTTAGTCAAACGAAAAAAGATTTGGCATTTTCCGCCGCCGATAATTATTCCGCCTCAAACACGATTGCCATTGTCGATAAGAATGGCAGTTTGATCGCAACCGATCAAGCCGGGAATACGGTTGAATTGTCATTCAAAGAAAAGAATCGCAAGCAATCTTTGCGGGCGCAATTATTAGGATTGTCATACAACGGCCAAATGGTTGATTTGAGCGGCAGCCAGTTGGCGCTCGCTTGGTTTTATGGCTACACTCCCAAACTGCCGCTGTTGTTGACCGGTTTGCAATTGTTGCCGCCAATCCCCAAAACCTTGCCCAAACCCGGCCCGCTTTCGTTCTTGCTTCAGCAGGCCAAACTCAAAGACGGATCGTTTATCGTCGCTCTTTTTGGCAACAATAAAACCTTGCTTTTGGAATACAAAAACAAAAAACTCAATTTGAAAACATTCAGCGGTTTGAAGTTGCTCGATTTCGCCACGAACAAGGGGAAATTGGAATGGAGTTATTGAGGCGGCTGGATGGCGCAAGATAAAATTAACCGGCTTGATTTATTGATTGATTGCGGATAATTGAGCTATAATAAAAATGTAAAAACATGAGCAAGTTTGTTGATTTCATTTTGATGGTCGCGTTTTTCGTAATTATATTTTACGCGATTGTGCAGAACCTTCCCGCGATGAGCGCGGTAATTAAATTTATTTTTAAATAAAAAAATGCGCCAAGCCGGTTTTTTTGTTTGCCAATTGCCGATTTTGTCCATCAGCAACCAATAAAAACACACAATCCAACAATGAAAAAATTCGCTTTTTTAATCCATCCAAGAGATAATTCTGATGTGACGAGACGTTTTTGGTTTACACGTTGGGCCCCTGGATTTTTGGTCGATGTAATTATGAAGTTATTACACGGAAGGGCAGGGTTCACGGTGTGTTCTAAATTTAATTTTAAAAGAGCCGGAGAAGAAGTTGAAGGATATATTATAGCTGTATTGTTGAATGGCCGACAAATGATGTCTTTGCCAATTGAAAAAGTGAGAAAAAGGGTTTTAGATGCGATTCTTTACGCGCAAAATGGGTTGAAGGTTGATGTTATTGGTCTTGGCTCACTCACTACTTCTGTTACCGATGGTGGCGAATGGGTAATAAAGCAACCAGGGATAAACCTTACAGTAACACATGGGGATACTTTTACGGTGGTGATCGCTCAACAAGGGATAGAAATGATTTTGCATAAATTCAAATTTGACCCTTCGCGGGACAAGGTTGCGGTAGTAGGAGCTTATGGTTTGATTGGGCGAGAACTTTGTGTATTTTTGGCGCGAAAGGGTTATCGACTGACATTAGTTGAAAGTATTCCCGAGAAAATTGAACTGATTAAAAAAAGAATGGCAAATGAAGGATTAGAACAATATATTTCAACAATCTCGACCAACATAAAAACGATTTCCAATGCTGATTTTGTGATAACGGCGACATCCCATCCTTCATATTTATTGGAAAAAGAAGATTTAAAAACGAATGCCGTGGTTTATGATATTGCTCAACCGATGAATCTTAGCCGCGCGGTTGCCAAACAACGATCTGATATTTTTAAGATTGATGGTGATTATGTTGATATAACCGGTATTGATTTAAAATTTCCGATGGGTCCGCCCATGGGAAGCACATTCGCTTGTTTTACCGAAACCGCGATGATCGCGCTTGAAGGGGATAAAAGGCATCATGTTGGTCATATTGATGAATCATTTATCGAAACAACAAATAAATGGGGTAGGAAATATGGTTTTTACCATGCCCCATTTACATCGTTTGGAAAACAAATATCAATCAGCGGTTTTAAAAAATATGTTTAATGCGGTGTACATTCTCATCCCTTTAATTAGCGGAATATCTGCCTTGTGGCTTGGTATAATTGTTTTGTTGAACAATAGAAAATCGAATATTAACAAGGCACTTTTCCGTGCGATTGTTTGCATTTCTATCTGGTTGTTTGCAACTACTTTTATGCTTTTGAGCAAAGATGTTGGGTCACAAGTTTTTTTTGATAGATTTGCGTATGTTGGTGTTGTTTTTATACCAATTACAATCTATCATTTCGGACTAGCTGTAGCTAAAATAAATCGTAAAAAAACACTTGCGAATGGTTATGCTTTGTCTTTAATCTTTTTATTATTAATTCAGACAGATTATTTTATTAATGGGGTTTATCAATATCCGTGGGGGGTTCATTCGCAAGCGAAGGTGTTTCATAATTTATTTATAGTTTATTTTATTATTTATATAGTAATGTTTTTTAATACTATTTTTTCATATCGTAAAAAAATAACAGGGGTTGAAAAAGCTCAAGCAAATTATATATTAGTGGCTTTTTTAATTTTGAACTTAAGTTCTTTGGCGTTTTTACCTGCTTACGGAATTGATATCCCTCCTTTTACATATTTATTTGCCGTTTTCTGTGTTCTTATATTGACGCTTGCGATTACGAAATATCATTTATTTAATACCAAAGTTATTCTTACGGAACTTTTGGTAATTTTTATGGGATTTGTGCTTTTAGCAGTTCCATTTTCAATGCCAACAATTACTTTGAGGATACTTACTGGTGTAGTTTTTGTTTTATTCTGTATATTCGGCTATTATTTGATAGAAGTCGCGCATAAAGAGAATGAAAGAAGGGAGTATGCCGAAATGATGGCTGCGGAAGAAAGATTCCTTAGAGAAGAAGCTGAAAAAGCGGCAGTATTGGAACGGGAGTTGCGGCGCAAAGCGGAAGCATTGGCGGATGAATTGCGTCGGTTGGATGGTGCTAAGACACAATTTTTGCTTTCCACTCAGCATCATTTGCGTAGCCCTCTTTCGGTGGTCCAAGGATATTTGAGTATGATCGATGATGGAGATTATGGTAGAATACCGGCAAGGGCCAAAGAAAAAATTGATGCTTCGCTCAAAGCGACACAAAAATTGATTCATTTGGTTGACGATCTTTTGGATGTGGCCCATTTCAAGATGAATAAGGGCGTGGTTGCCAAGGAATTGACTGATGCTATAAATTTGATTGGTGGAGTGGTGGCTGATTCGGAAAAACTTGCGCAATTAAAAAATATATATCTGCGTTTTAAAAAACCGGCAACGCCGGTACCTCCTATTGTTATTGATGCGCGTGGTATAAAAGAGGCGATTTATAATATTATTGACAATGCTATTAAATATACCCAAGAGGGCGGAGTTACCGTTGCTGTCGCTGTTGCTACGGATAAGTTGCGCATATCGGTTGCCGATACGGGTATTGGGATGGATAAAAAAGACCAGCAAGGCCTGTTCGGCCGCACTTTTGAACGTGGCGAAAAAGCTAGAAATGTCAATGTCAATGGCAAGGGTATTGGGTTATATTTGGCGGCGCAGATGATCAAGGGCAACGGCGGTACGATTCGCGTTGAATCGTCTGGTTGGGGGAAGGGAACGGAATTTATCATTGAATTGCCGATGAACTCGGACAAGGAGAACCCGGCGGCGATTTTACCGCCGGCGCCGCGGCGAAATAAATTTGGAAATTCGCAAGCTTGATTTTTCGCAATTTAAGCCGGGAGGGGTTTATTTTTGGTTGGTTTGGTGCTATTTTGTATATATTGAGAGCGTAGAAAAACTATATTTCAATTGCAATTTTCATCTTTCGGCTGCGAAAAATTCGTCAGTCGGCGGCAGACTTTAAGCCAAGTATGCCTTCTCCTTCCTCATTTTTCTCGCTCGAAATCTGAAAATTTCGTTCTGAAAATAGTTTTTCCACGCTCTCATATTAAGGAAAAATATGGAACCATTATCGACACACTATAATCCCAAAGAATCGGAAAAAAAACATTACGAAAATTGGGAAAGGAAAGGTTATTTTAACCCGGATAAGTTCAAAGCAAGATCGAAAAAAGTGTTTTCGGTCGTTTTGCCGCCGCCCAATGTCACGGGAACCCTTCATATGGGCCACGCGTTGAATATTACCATTCAGGATGCCATGGTGCGCTATCATAGAATGAAAGGGGATGCGACGGTATGGATACCGGGGACCGATCACGCCAGCATTGGCTTGCAAAGTACTTTGGAAAAAAGGCTGCGCAAGGAGGGGGTCAGCCGTTTTGATCTTGGTCGGGAGAAATTTATTGAAAAAGCATGGGAATGGCGCGAGCAGTACGGTAACATTATTTTGAACCAGATTCGCGCAATGGGGGCGTCTTGCGATTGGTCGCGCCTTAAGTTCACGATGGATCCGGATTATGTTGATGCGGTTGAGGCCGCTTTTATCCATTATTACCAACAGGGATGGGTTTATCGCGGCGAAAGAGTGGTTAATTGGTGTCCGCGATGCGGTACCTCGATTTCGGACCTTGAGGTGGATTTCGGTGAAGAATCGTCAAAGCTTTGGTATCTGAAATACCCCATTGCGGATAGCGGAGGCGGATTTATTACCGTTGCCACGACCAGGCCGGAAACCATGCTGGGCGATACCGCGGTCGCGGTTAACCCCAAAGACAAGCGCTTTAAGAGTTTGGCGGGCAAATTTGCGGTTTTGCCCATTGTTAACCGGAAAATTCCAATTATTGCCGACAATGCCATCGAAATTGGTTTTGGGACGGGCGCGGTGAAGGTGACGCCGGCGCATGATTCAAGCGACTGGCAAATCGGGCAACGCCATAAGTTGCCGATGATCTCGGTGATTGACGAAAGGGGCAAGATCAACCAGAATGGCCCCGAGTCATATCGCGGATTAAAGGCGGCGGAAGCGCGCGAAAAAATAGTTGCCGAATTATCGTCTTTGGGTTTGGTGGAAAAAATTGAGGATTATACTCACCAAGTGCCGAAATGTTCCCGCTGCGGCGCGGGTATCCAACTGATTCCTTCCAAGCAATGGTTTTTAAAAATGGACGAATTGGCAAATAAAGCGTTGAAAGCCGGAAAATCAGGCAAGGTCAAATTCCATCCCAAGCGCTGGCAAAATACCTATTATTCATGGTTAACGGAGCCGCGCGACTGGTGTTTATCGCGCCAGCTTTGGTGGGGGCAGCGTATGCCGGTTTGGTTTTGCCAGAATCGCCCCGAAGAATATTTTGCGGCTAAAACCGCGCCCAAGGTTTGCCCGATATGTAAAAATTGTCAGCCAAAGCGCAGCGAAGATGTATTCGATACTTGGTTTTCTTCGGCATTATGGCCAATGGCTGTATTCGGTTGGCCAAAGGCGACCAAAGATTTTAAGAAATTTTTTCCAACTTCGGTGCTTACAACCGGAAGGGATATCATCAGCATTTGGGTGTCTCGGATGGTATTTTCGGCATTGGAATTTACCAAAAAATCACCGTTCGCGAATGTTATGATCAATGCCATGGTGCTCACCAAGGATGGCCGACGGATGTCAAAATCGCTTGGCACCGGGATTGATCCAATGATGTTGATTGAAAAATACGGAACCGATGCCACGCGTTTCGGCTTGGCTTGGCAGGTGACCGAATCCCAGGATATGCATTTCAATGAAGACAATATGGTTTCCGGAGGGAAATTCTGCAATAAAATATGGAACGCGGCCAAATTTATTTTGTATCAACTGGGAGACGGTAAAAGATTATATTCCGCCAGCGTTAAGCCGCCGGCGGTTTCCAAAGCGGATCGTCGGATACTGGCCGGGCTGAAGAAGATTGCGTTGTCGACGGAAAAGCGCATCAATAAATATGAATTCGGCCATGCGATTCGCGAACTGTATGAATTTTTTTGGCACGAGTTTTGCGATATCTATATTGAAGCCGCGAAAATTCAGATTAACCGTCCGAAAAACAAGCTCGCGGCCGAACAAACAAAATCAATTCTGATTTTTACTTTGGCGAATTTGCTGAAATTGATGCATCCGTTTATGCCGTTCATCACCGAAGAAGTTTATCGGTTTCTGCCGGTCAAAAATAAGAAAGATATGATTGTTGAATCTTGGCCGGAAATGAAGTAAACTGAAAGATTATGAAAAACAAATTATTTCGAACTCTTGTTGGCGACTTGCCGGCCGCGGTTGGCCAAACCGTGCGAATTTGCGGTTGGGTGCAAACCGTGCGTGCGCACGGCAAAGTTATTTTTTTCGATTTGCGCGATCGGAGCGGTGTTATTCAAGCTGTTGTTATCCCTAAAATGGCTGATTTTGATTTGGCCAAGGATGTGCGGTCCGAATGGGTGGTCAGTTTGGCGGGAACCGTTAACGCGAGGCCGGCGAATATGGTTAACGATAAAATCGCCACCGGGGGGATTGAATTGTTCGTGGAAAGCATGGAGGTTCTGTCGAAAGCCGAAACTTTGCCGATTACCATTGATACTGATGGTTATGATATTTCCGAGGATAAGCGTCTAAAATACCGTTATCTGGATTTGCGGCGCGAACGCTTGCATCGCAATCTGGTGGTGCGCCACAAGGTGATTAACTTTATGCGGCAATTTCTGACCGGCCAGGGGTTTATAGAGGTGGAAACGCCGGTATTGACCAAATCGACGCCCGAAGGCGCGCGCGATTTTTTGGTGCCGGCAAGGTTGCAGCCGGGTAATTTTTACGCTTTGCCGCAAAGCCCCCAGCAATACAAGCAATTATTGATGGTCGGCGGGTTGGAGCGTTACTTTCAGGTGGCGCGATGTATGCGCGATGAAGATCCGCGCGCGGACCGGCAAGCCGAGCATACCCAGCTTGATGTGGAAATGTCGTTTGCCGACGAAGATGAAGTTTTGGATTTGGCCGAAAAGATGTTTGTCGCGCTTGTGAAGGATTTGTTCCCGGAGAAAAAGATCAGCCAGATTCCGTTTCCGAGGTTGACATGGAAAGAGTCAATGGAAAAATACGGCAACGACAAGCCGGATTTGCGCAAAGATAAAAATGATCCGAATGAGCTCGCGTTTTGTTTTGTAACCGATTTCCCGATGTTTGAATGGCTTGCCGGAGAAAAGAAATGGAACGCCATGCACCATCCTTTTACCAAACCGCGCACCGAAGATCCGGAGGAAATCAAGGCATGTCCGGAAAAAATCATGGCTTACCAATATGATATGGCGTTAAACGGCTTTGAAATATTTTCCGGCAGCCTTCGGAACACGAATATGGAAACTTTTACCGCGGTATTTGAGGTGGTTGGCCATACGCCCGAAGAAACCAAGAAACAATTTTCGCATTACTTTGAGGCTTTTTCTTATGGCGTGCCGCCGCATGGGGGCATGGCACCGGGTATTGACCGTTTCCTGGCGGTGATGTTGGGCGAACCGAATATCCGCGAAGTAATGGCGTTTCCCAAAACGGGCGATAACCGCGATTTGATGCTCGCGGCGCCTTCGGAAGTTTCCGCGGAACAGTTGAAAGAGCTTGGCATTTCGATCATTAAAAAAGAACCTGTTAAATAATTGGAAATCGAGCGATGAAATCAAAAATGATAAAACCTTCTCCGGCACCTCTGCCGGAATTAAAACTGCGGAACCGAAAAGACAATCGTGGAAGCGTGTCGGAGGTTGCGGAAAGACTGTTGATTTTTATTGTTGCCGGATTGGCCGGCGGATTGGCATGCGCCGCGATCAATGACGGACAGTCAAGTTTGGAAAATTATTTATACGCGCAAGCGTCGGCGCCGATCGGCCAGATGGATTTTTTTATGCCGGAGAAAAAAGCGGCGCCGAATTTATATCTTGATGCCAAAGCGTCGGTTTCGTTAAGGATCGGCGCCACCGGCCGCGAAAAAACAATATTCAAGAAGAACGCCGACGAGGTTCTGCCGATCGCGTCATTGACCAAATTGATGACCGCGGCGGTTGTGTTTGAAAATCCGAATCCGTATGTTTTGGATAGGCAGATTATGGTCAGCGAGGCCGCGGCCGCCCAGAATGATGTGCCGGTATTCGGGAATTTACAGGCGCGGGAAACTTATACCGTCCGACGGCTTTTAAATTTGATGCTTTTTTATTCAAGCAATGACGCAGCCTATGCTTTATCGGAAGTTATGGGGAATGACGAGTTTATCGCCGCGATGAATAAAAAGGCGCAATCGCTTGGACTTGAGGATACGGTGTTCTACAATTCGAACGGATTGGATATGGATGACGGGAATACCAACCATTCCAGCGCCGCCGACCTGATAATTTTAGTGAAATACATACTTGAAAATCATCGGGAAATTTTCTATTTTACGATCCGGTCCGATATGTATCTTACCGAGAATGGTATTTTTAATATTAAATTATGGGACGGCCAATCGTTGATTGGCGGCAAGACCGGTTATACCGAGAAAGCCGGGGGATGCATGGTTTTGATTGTCGAAAATCAAAAAAATCAACGATACATAAATATATTGCTTGGTTCGACTTCGCCGGAGACGCGCGTTGCGGAGATGCAAAAGTTAATCAATTTCGCCAACAATAACGATAATTAGCCGGGCCGTTATGACTTTATTCACTTTTAATATCATACGAATGCTTGCCTTTACCGCGCTGACTTCGGTTGTCGCTTTTTTAGCCGCGCCCTACCTGATCCGTTTTTTGAATCGCGTTAAATTTTGGAAAAAAAATGCCCGCAACAAAACCATAACCGGCGAGGAAGCTTCGGTCTTTTTATCGCTTCATAAACTGCGCGAAACGACGGTGCCGCGCGGCGGCGGTTTGTTGATTTGGCTGTCGGTCCTGGCGGTGACCCTTTCGGTGTGGGGAATCACAAGTATTCCTGATCAGATTTGGGTGAATTTGGGCATAACGCATCCTTGGTGGTTCTCGTTGCTTGATTTTTTTACTCGGCGCGAGGTTTGGCTGCCGCTGTTTACTCTTGTCGCCGGATCATTGGTGGGTTTGTTTGACGACGCGCTCACGGTTTACGGCGGCGGAAAATATGTCGGCGGCGGAATCAGTTTCAAACGGCGCTTGATGATCGTTGCTTTGATCGGCTTGACCGGCGGTTGGTGGTTCTATTACAAATTGGGCTACACTACGATGCATATCCCGCTTTTTCTTAATTTTCCGGCCGGCCTTGATGTTCCTGTCGGCATATTTTATATACCGTTATTCGTGGCGGTAATGCTGGCATCGTGGGCCGGCGGGGTGATTGACGGACTGGATGGTTTGGCGGGCGGAGCTTTCGCGTCTATTTTCGCCGCGTTTGCGTTAATCGCGTTTTCCCAAGGAAAAGCCGACTTGGCCACTTTTTGCGCCATTATTTGCGGCGCTTTGTTCGCTTTTTTGTGGTTCAATATTCCGCCGGCAAAATTTTATATGGCGGAAACCGGAGTTTTGGGACTTACCTCGACAATGACCGTAGTCGCGTTTCTTACCGATTCGGTGATAGTTTTGCCGATAATTGCCGGCTTATTGGTAATGGAGGCCGGTTCGGTGATAATCCAGCTGATTTCCAAGAAAATATTCAGGAAAAAAATTTGGCTGTCAACGCCGATTCACCATCATTTTGAGGCGATTGGCTGGCCGGCGCACCAAGTAACGATGCGTTTCTGGATATTGGGCATAATTTTCGCGGCTCTTGGCGTGGCCATTCGTTTGGTGGGGTAATCATAAAAAAATGGAATTGGAATTATTGCAAGAAAAATATCCGAAATTTATCTATGAAAGCTACAATTGGGAGATTGGAGGCGGTGATTTGACCGCCAATTTTTCTTTTACGATGGGAAATATAAAATTCAACCCCGGTATAATTATCCGCAAGGTCAACTTGGCGCAAATTGAAAAAATCGGGAAATCGGAAATTTCGAATTTGATTTTCAATATAGGTTTGGCGGAGATTCCCAGTTATTGGAAAGCGGCTTGTCCGCCAAAGATTGTCGTTAAGGCCGGCTATATGGATAAGGGACAAATAAAGTTTTGGCAGGATTTGATTTTTAATATGGGCCAGTTTTTTTATGAAAATGAATTGCCGTTTTTAAAGCCTGAATTTGAAGTTGTCGCGCAAAAACAGAAAATCGCGCCGATTCAAAAACGATTTTCCGGTCGATACTTGGTGCCGATGGGCGGCGGCAAAGATTCGCTGGTTACCTTGGAATTGCTTCGCGCCAAAAATAAAGAAATCGAAACATTTACTTTAAACGCGAACGCGGCTTTAAAAAAAGTGATCGCGGTATCCGGCGCAAAAAACATTTTTGTGGAAAGGCGCATCGACCCGAAACTGGTTGAATTGAACGGGCAAGGATATCTAAACGGCCACACGCCGTTTTCATCGATCTTGGCGGCGCTGGGAGTCGGCTTGGCCGCGCTTTATGGTTATAAATATGTCGCGATATCGCAGGAACGCAGTTCCAGCGAGGGGAATGTTGAATATCTGGGCCGGGAAGTGAACCATCAGTATTCGAAATCATTCGCTTTTGAGAATAAATTCCGCGCTTATTCCAAAAAATATCTGGCAAAAAATATTGAATACTTCAGTTTTTTGCGCCCGCTTTACGAAATTCAAATTTCCAAGATATTTTCCCGTTATCCGGAATATCGGCAGAGTTTTTTAAGTTGCAACAAGCCATTCACGATTTCCGCGCGCGAAAACGGCCAAGATTTCGGATGGTGCGGCCGCTGCTCCAAGTGTTTGTCTATATTTGCGATGTTGTATCCTTTTATCGGCAAATTCGCGGCGGAAAAAATCTTCGGTAAAAATCTTTTTGAAGACTCGGAATTGTTGCCGGTAATGCTTCAGCTTTGCGGCCAATCGGGTTGCAAGCCTTTTGAATGTGTCGGTACGGCGAATGAAACATTGGCCGCGTTTTATTTGTCGCTTTCAAACACCGAAGGCGCCAAGCCTTGTCTTTTGGCTTATTTTGAAAAAAATATTTTACCCAAATATCCAAGACTTGAATCGCAATCAAAAAAAATTATTTCGTCGTGGAACGGATCGCACAACATACCGGAATCGTTAGTCCCAGCCGTGGAAAGAGCCGTTTTGGAGTAATCCATTGAATCGGCCGCGCCTTCGGCGGAGCCATATATTGTGGATAACTCTGTTTGACAGTTTGTCGCGGTAAGGTAAAATAAAAAGGTAACGGCAGTACAGTACATTAATAATTCGCGGTTTCTAAATAATTTTTGAAAGAAAGATAATTGTTTGGATGAAGTTGCTTTTCCGCAACAAAAGGAAAGGCAATTTCAGGGAATGATTGCCGGAGCCAAAATTATTTTAGAAATTATCTCATCGGCAAGGATGCGAAAGCACCCGAGCATGTTAAGGAGAGCTCTGCGGAACGCTTCCGTTAATTGTTTTGAAATCAATTTCAAGACAATTAAGGGGAGCGGGCCGGTATCTCTCCTTAGATTTGGTTTAAAACGGCTTTTCCGAAATGTTTTTTTGATGTTAAAATACAAAATGAAAATATGGATTTAAGCATATATAATGGTAAAAAAATATTGATTTTAGGATTGGGCCGGGAAGGGGTGGATAGTCTTAGGTTCTTTTTAGACAACTGTCCGAAAAACGAGATTGGAATCGCGGATAGCTCCAATATGGATAATTTGAGCGAACCGGCAAAAAACTTGATCGCGAAAAATCCCGATATAAAAACTTTTTTAGGCGAGAATTATCTTTTGAGTTTGGAGAGTTACGATGTGGTCGTAAAAACTCCAGGTATTCCAATTCATCTTCCGGAAATAGAACAAGCATACGCGCGGGGCAAGATTACATCTCAAACGGAAATTTTTTTTAACTTGTGCCCGGGGACTATTGTCGGAATAACCGGTACCAAGGGCAAGAGTACAACCTCATCGATAACTTGCGCGATTCTCAAAAGAGGGGGTGCCAAAGTCCAATTATTGGGGAATATCGGTACGCCAATGCTTTCTTATCTTGATGGAGCGGACAAGGAAAGCATATTTGTTTGCGAGTTATCGGCGCATCAATTGTATAATTTAAAGAAAAGTCCGCATATCGCGGTCATTTTAAATATATATCAAGAGCATTTGGATTATTACAATAACTTTAGAGAATATATTCGCTCAAAAGCGAATATAGCTATTCATCAATCAAAAGAAGATTGTTTGATTTATGATTCCGGCAATCTTGAAGTTAAATCGATCGCAAGCGAATCGTTGGCGCGAAAAATCGCTTTTAATGAATATAGCTGGAATTATGCCGGTAAAACCAAATTGATTGGCAAATTCAATTTGGAAAATGCCAAAGTCGGCGCGATAATCGGGAGAATTATCGGTGTTGGCGATAACGATATTAACGCCGCGATCGCGGAATTCGAACCTCTTGATAACCGGCTGGAATTTATCGGAAATTTTTTCGGTATCGATTGTTACAATGATTCTTTATCGACGATTCAGGAAAGCGCGGTGGCCGCGATTCAGGGATTGGGAGATCGGGTGGAGACGCTGATCGCCGGCGGATTTGATCGCGGCCAGCCTTTTGAAAAATTAGCCGAGGCGGTTCTTAAGGGAAAAATTAATACACTGATTCTTTTTCCCGTTACCGGCCAGAGAATATGGCGGGAAATCGAAAAAAAAGCGTTAGTTCTGGGCGAGAACGAAAGATTGGCTCAAATCGGCCATTATTTCACCGATAATATGGATAAAGCGGTTGATCTGGCGATCGCCCGAACCGGTCCGGGCCGGATTTGCTTGCTTTCCGCGGCTTCGGCAAGTTTTAACGGATTCAAAGATTACGCCGACCGCGGCGATAAATTCAAGCAGAGCTTGGCTAAGATCAATAAACCGAAATGACCAAAGAACAGCCGAAAAACCCGGATTTTGTTTTGTTGGCGGTAATCATAACTATGATGGTTTTGGGTATTTTGATATTGTCCAGCGCGTCAGCGATGTTGGCGCAATCCAAATTCCATTACAGTTATTATTTAATCAAGCATCAAGCGATGATGGGGATACTTCCGGGCTTTTTTTTGGGATTTTTGGCTTATAAGATACCTTTGGGCTTGGTGCGCAAATTCGCCCCATTGTTTCTTTTGGCCGCGGTTTCTCTTCTAATTTTGGTTTTTGTGCCGGGTTTTGGATTTTCTGCCGGCGGAGCGCAACGCTGGATTCATCTTGGATTCGCTTCGATCCAGCCATCGGAAGTGTTGAAATTGGTTTTTATCGTGTATCTTGCCAGTTGGCTGTCTTCGCGGATCGCCGGACGCAAAAATTCCAAAACCGATTTTAGCAATACATTGGGAGCTTTTTTGCTTGTTATCGGTTTGGTTGGTTTCTTGTTGCTCAAGCAGCCCGATCTAAGTACTTTTGGCATTGTGGTTGTGACCGCGTTTGCCATGTATTTTCTTTCGGGCACCCCGTTGCGCCATACTTTTTTGATGGTTGGCGTCGGCGTGTTGGCGCTTTTGGTTTTGGTCTATTCCGAGCCTTACCGCCTTGATCGGCTTTCATCGTGGCTTTCTCCGGAGTCGGATCCGTTGGGAAAAAATTTTCAGGCCAACCAGGCGCTGATTATTGTGGGGTCGGGCGGTGTTTTTGGGCAGGGGTTGGGTTCATCATCGTCAAAATATACTTTATTGCCCGAGCTTATCGGCGATTCGGTTTTCGCGCCCTATGCGCAGGAATTGGGCTTTGCCGGCAGTCTTTTATTGGTGGGGTTGTTCGTGCTATTTGCTTGGCGCGGTTTTTCTGTCGCTCGGGCCAGTAACGATAAATTCGAATATCTTTTGGCTTGCGGGATAATTGTTTGGATAACATTGCAGGCGGTGATCAATATCTCTTCCACGACGGGGTTGATTCCGTTGAGCGGTATTCCGCTGCCGTTTATAAGCTATGGCGGGACGGCGATCGCGGTGGAACTTGCCGCCGCCGGTCTTCTTTTAAACATTTCCCGCCAATCCCGTTCCTTATAAATAAACAAAGGGAAAGGGAAGGGATTTTAAAATGGACTAAAATGGCGTATAATTTGCTTAAGGGTTAACATAAAACCAATGAAGATAATTTTTACGGGCGGTGGCACGGGCGGGCATATTTATCCAATCGTGGCGATAGTCCGCGAGATCAAGAAAAAATACGGTACGGATATTCAACTTTCCTATATCGGCCCGAAGGATAATTTCTGCAATGTGGTTTTGGCGCGGGAGCGCGTGAAGGTACGGCACATACTTTCGGGGAAAATTAGGCGCTATATGGATCCTCTGTCCATAATTCAAAATGTTATTGACACGCTGGTTAAAGTGCCTTTGGGAGTTCTGCAATCATTTTTTTTGCTTTTTTTAATGAACCCGGATGTGGTTTTTTCAAAAGGCGGTTACGGCTCTTTTCCGGTGGCGTTTTCGGCTTGGATGCTTGGCATTCCGGTTTTACTGCAGGAATCAGACAGTGTCCCGGGGCTGGTAAGCAAAAAAACTTCAAAATACGCCGCGGCTATTTTCGTTTCTTTTCCCGATACGGAAAATTTTCCGCCGCGTAAGGTGGCGCTTGTCGGCAATCCGGTGCGCCGGGAAATGGTTGACGGGTCAAAACAGGAAGCCGTTCAAGCTTTGGGGATTATCGGAGACCGTCCGATAATATTGATTATTGGCGGGTCTCAAGGCGCGCGGAGGATCAATGACAAGATTTTGGACGCAATGCCCGAACTGCTTAAATCTTACGAAGTTATTCATATCACCGGGCCAAGAAACATTAACCAGATAATGAAGGAATCAAAAATCACGGTCGGGTCCGAAGCTTTGGGATATTATCATCCGCTTGGATTTGCCGATGAGCGGGCGCTTGCCAACATTTACGCCGCCGCGGATTTAATTATCAGCCGCGCCGGATCGGGGAGCGTGTTTGAGATTGCGGCGGTAAAAAAACCCAGCATTCTGATTCCCTTGCCGGAATCGGCCCAGGACCATCAGGTAAAGAACGCTTATGCTTACGCGCGAGCGGGCGCGGCGCTGGTTATGGAAGAAAATAATTTTACCAGCCATTTGTTTTTGGAAAAAATTCGAGAGCTTTTGGGGTCAGCCGAAACTTTAACCGCGATGTCTGAAGCCGCGGCGCAATTTGCCCGTCCAAACGCCGCTTTAACGATCGCGGATTATATTGTAAAGTTCGCGAATAAGTGATAAAAAATAAGCGCCAAAGGATGGATCAAACATATGGCTGACGAAAATAAAAAAATAAAAAAAACAGTGCGGGTGAGGATGCCGCCTTCGCCAACCGGATATATGCATATCGGAACTTTGAGGATGGCGCTTTTTAACTATCTTTTTGCCAAACAGCGCGATGGCGCAATTATTTTACGGATGGAAGACACCGATAAAGAGCGTTCAAAAAAGGAGTTTGCCGACGATATTCTTGATGGTTTGGAATGGCTCGGGCTTGGATGGGATGAGGGGCCGTTTTATCAAACGCAAAGAGGGGAGTTGTATAAACATTATCTGCGAAAATTGCTGGATGAGAATAAAGCCTATTATTGTTTTTGCTCGCAGGAGGAACTGGAAGCTCAAAAGCAATACCAAATGTCGCGCGGCGAAGCGCCGGCATATTCGGGGAAATGCGCTCATCTTGCCGAGAGTGAAATCAACGATTTGATCGCTCGGGGGAAAAAATATGTCATCAGGTTTCGCGCGGAAAATAAAAAAATAAAATTTAACGATTTGGTGCGGGGCGATATCGAATTCGATACCGGACTGACCGGCGATTTTGTGATTGCCAAGGATATGGATAACGCGCTTTATAATTTTACGGTCGTGGTTGATGATTTTGATATGGGGATTACCCATGTGATCCGCGGCGAGGATCACATTTCCAACACTCCCAAGCAGATATTGGTTCAGGAGGCGCTGGGGATTGCCCGGCCCGAGTACGCGCATTTGCCAATTATTATGGGCGCGGATCGCAGCAAGCTTTCCAAACGCCATGGCGCGGTTGGGATAACCGAATACCGCCGCCAGGGTTATTTAAAGGAAGCCCTTATAAATTTTACCGCTTTTTTGGGATGGAATCCGGGAACGGAAAAAGAGATTTACTCGATGGAAGAATTATTGCGGGATTTCTCCCTGGATAAGGTGCAGAAAGGGGGAGCGGTGTTTAATCCGGTTCGCTTGGATTATCTTAACGGATTATATATCCGCCGGGAATCAATCGATGAATTGGCCCGGCTTTGCGTACCTTATTTTATCGGAGCCGGCTTTATCGCCGAAGAGATTAACGATGGCGTTTCGGTTTATAAAAACGCGCAAACAGGGGAGCGGGTTGATTTTGAATTCATAAAGAAGATAGTTTTATATCAGCAATCGCGAATGAAAAAACTTGCCGAAGCCGCGGAATCATCAGGCTATTTTTTCGCGTCTGGATTGGAATACGAAAAAGATTTGCTGAAATGGAAAGAAGCATCTTTCAGCGAGATTGAGCTTGCTCTTGACAAATTATTATATTTGTTTTCAAAAATAGAAACGGGGGAATGGGGAAGGGAAAAATTGGAACAAGTTGTTTTGCCGCAAATTGCGGAATTCAACTTATCGCGCGGATTGCCGGAAAAAGACCGGGGTTATCTGTTGTGGCCTTTGCGGGTTAGTTTGTGCGGGCAAAAAATGTCCATTGGTCCGTTTGAAATGGCGGATGTTCTCGGCAAGGAAAAAACTATGGCAAGAATAACCGCCGCCAAAGAACTTATTGGCGGTTCAATATGCGGACAGACTTTGTTCAAGCAATAATTTTCGGCGCGTTTAAACTGGCGCTGTTGGCACTGTTGGTGGTGTTGGGTATTGTTTTTATACCCGATGAATTTATGGATCGCGTCGCCGGCGGAATTGACGGCACGGTGAATTTTTTGCAGGGCGAGACGGCCAAGCGGGCGCCGGCAATCGCGCGAGACGCTGCGCGGCAATTTGAAGAGACAAAAGCCGACGCGGGGAATATCTGCCAATCATTCAAAGAGGAATATTATCCCGCGGTCGGTGATTGGTTTGCGGGATTTTTTGGTTATAAGATTAAATAGGGAAATGCGTTTACGGATCGAAAGATGTTAAATCACGCGCGGAAGACCAGCCAAGGGCAATGTCGCACAATATAGGTTAAGCGGCGTTGTGGCGCCAAATAAAGCCAAAACCCGGATTTTGCCGAATTTCACGGTTTTCATCCGCTAATCGCGCGGTTAAACCCCTCTTGGTCCGGCGGAGCGCTTCTCCGCTGAAAAGATCATGGATTTTCATAGTCTTTACTTGATTGCATCGTGAAAATTTAAATAAATTTTTTTATTATGACAATCGATAATTACTTCACCCTGTTTTATTCTAATGAACGAATCTAACAAAACCATAATAAGCCATATCCCCGATTTTCTTGATTATTGCGAGATTGAAAAAGGCCTTTCGGAGAATACCCAGAAAAACTACCGGAGATATCTGCAAAAATTCATTTATTGGCTGGAAAACACCCGAAAAGACCAAATTCTGCCGCATCAGCTTACGAGTGGCGATGTTTGGGCTTACAGGGTTTATCTGTCGCGTTTTAACGACCCTCGGGGCCATTTATTGGCTAAAGCCACACAAAACTACTACTTGATCGCTTTGCGGGCCTTATTGGGCTATTTTACGGCCAAAGATATAATTTCTTTGCCGGCGGATAAGATTTCGTTGCCGCGCGATGTGAAAAAAGAGAAAACCGTGAAGTTCTTGAATTTGGATCAAGTGGAAAAACTTTTATTGGCGCCGGATATCAACACTGAAGCCGGTATCCGCGACCGGGCGATTTTGGAGTCGCTTTTTTCAACCGGATTGCGCATCGCCGAACTGGTAAGTTTGAATCGCGAACAATTCGCCAATCTTAAAGAAGGCAAGGAACTCGAACTGGGTATTATCGGCAAGGGCAAGCATCCGCGCACGGTTTATTTTTCAAGCCGCGCCTTGGATTGGATAAGGAAATATATTAAAATCCGGGATGGTCATTGCGACAAAACCGAAAAAGCTCTGTTTATTAATTTTCACACTTCCGATAGCGCCGAAAGGCGGCTTACGAGCCGGTCGATTGAGCGCTTGGTAAAGAAATACGCGATTTTGGGCGGCGTGCCGATGTTTACGACCCCTCACACGCTGCGCCACTCAATGGCCACCGATCTTTTGATGCAAGGAGTCGACTTGAGAACC
Organism: Candidatus Nealsonbacteria bacterium DGGOD1a; assembly: GCA_022530585.1. Classification (NCBI taxonomy): domain Bacteria; phylum Candidatus Nealsoniibacteriota; species Candidatus Nealsonbacteria bacterium DGGOD1a. Next base: position 648,761 of record CP092821.1, on the reverse strand, counting down.
ATTCAGGAATTTTTGGGCCATCAAAATATCATAACAACGCAAATTTACACGCATGTGACCAACAAGCATTTGCGCGATGTCCATCGCCAATTCCACAGCGGCCGGCATTTGAAAGAAAAATAGGAATTTGATGCCATAAAAAATCGCCTTCAGCCGGCGATTTTTATTATGAATGCAATGTCGCACAATATTATTTTAAATTTCGATGCCTTTAAGGAAAGCATCAATATCATTTCCCAAATCCCGGCCGTTATAGCCGCCCTCAAGAACGAAAAACATCGGTTTGCTTAATTTTCCGATTTCTTTGCCGATGTTGTTATAATCTTTTGTTTCCAGTCCAAGCGAAACTATATCCCCTTGGTGTCCGTCAAATCCCGCGGATATCGCGATCAATTCGGCGGAATTTATTTCGTTTTTATTTTCAAGCAGCGCGGTTTTAAGGGTTTTTAGATATAATTTACCTCCGCATTCGGCTTCCAACGGATAATTCCGGCAATTATCGTACGATCGGCCGCCGGTTTGCGGAAAAACATTTTTTCGGTGAATCGAAATATAAACTGTTTTTCTATCGCCGGAAAATATTTCCTGCGTGCCGTTGCCGTGATGCGCGTCAATATCAATGATTATGGTTTTTTTAGCCATTTTTTTTACGGCGATGGCGATATTGTTAAAATAGCAAAATCCGCGCGTAACCGCGCCCAGCGCTTTTCCGTTGACTCCGCAATGGTGGCCTGGCGGCCGCATTAGTGAAAATCCGTTGGTTTTGGCGGCGGCGATTGCCGCGCCGGCCGCTAATCGCGCGTACTGGCGGATATTGTCGTACGCGGGCGTGTCCGGATCATCGACCGCGCCATTTTCCACGGCTTCGATGTATTCTTTGGCGTGCGCGCGCGAAATTTCCTCGTCGCCGGCCGCGACGGGTTCGATAAACTCATATTTTTTGTTTTTTAAAATTTGCGCGGCCGTCAAAATCCGTTCCGCGTTTTCCGGTCCGGTAATCCCGCCGTATTCCAAGCACTTTTCCGAATAGATAATCTTTGTTTTCATAAGAAATCCTAGAATTTAACCGGAATTATTAATTGCTTGTTATTTTCTTGAAGGCCCGAAGGATTATCATTTTTTAACAATAAACTTCCGGTGGCGGTTGCCGGGGCGGTAAATTCAATGGTCGCGCGGAAAGGCACGAAATCTTCGGTCATCCATTCGCCTTGCGCTTGCGCGGGAACGATTCCCAGTTGTTGTCCGTTCGCGTCTATGATTTGCGCCGGGAACGAGGCTTCGAAATACCATGTGCCGCGCGCTTTGCCGGTAATTGTCAACGGAGATTTGACGATTTCGTTGGGCCGGGGCGCATCGACCGCGATTAAATCGCTCATTTCATTGGCATTGCCGATATTCTCGGTGAAATGTTTGCCGTCGGGCGTGCCGCATTGCCGCGGATAGGATTCCATAATCATATTTCCGGCCGCGACACATTCCTCGAAACTGGCTATTGGCGCGGTTTTGATTGGTTCGCTTTGCGTTTTTGTGTTTTGCCAAATCAGATAGGATCCGCCAACAATCAAAAATAACGCGATTATCGTGACCAATAATTTATCCATATTTTTTTAATTGTTTTAATTATCTTGAATTGCGGAACCGTTAGATTCAAAATGCAAAGCGTTTCGTAATCCAAAGTTATTCGCCATTTTTCGCTTGTTTCTAGGCATTGGCTTTGATTTCGATCACATCGCCATCTTGGACGATATATTCTTTGCCTTCGGTGCGAATCAGGGCTTTTTCGCGGGCCTGGGAGAATCCCCCGGCGCTCAAAAGGTCTTGCCAGTTGACCACTTCGGCGCGGATGAATTTTTTTTCAAAATCGGTATGAATTGCGCCGCCGGCTTGAGGCGCGGCACTCCCCTTCTTTAATGTCCAGGCGCGGGTTTCGTCCGGGCCGGTGGTGAAAAATGTGATCAGATTCAAAAGCTCGTATGATTTTTTGATCAATAAATCCAAATTTTCGCCGTTGGGCAGATCGAATTCTTTTTTTTCTTGCGGCGTCAAACCTTCGCCTTCATTCTCGCCCAAAATATCAATGATAATATAAGACCAGCCATTCTTTTTAAAAGTTTCTAAAACCGCGGGATCGATTTCCGCTTCAACGCCGTTCAAAACATAGAGCCGCGGTTTCATCGTTAGTAATTGTAGATGACCGATAATTTTTTTCTCATCGCCGCTCAACGCCATCTCGGATAAAATATTTCCTTGTTCCAGAAGCGGTTTGATTTTGGTCAAGGCCGATGCTTCTTCTTTCGCGCCCGGTTTATTTCCGCGCGTTTCGCTTTCCGCGCCGTCCAGCCGTTTGGAAACGGTTTCCAAATCTTTTAACGCCAATTCGGTATCCAAAATATCCTTGTCGCGCAAGGGATTAACCGAACTTTCAGTGTTGACGATTTTTTCGTTTTTGAACGCCCGCAAAATATACAGAATCGCATCGGTTTCGCGGATGTTTTGCAGAAATTTGTTGCCCAATCCTTCGCCCGTGGACGCGCCCTTGACCAACCCGGCAATGTCCACGAATTCCACGGTGGTAAATATTTTTTTGACTGATTTTGTCAGTTCGGCCAGTTTGTCGACGCGTTCGTCATTGACCGCCACCACGCCGATGTTCGGATCAATGGTGCAAAACGGATAATTCGCGCAGTCCACCTGCTTTTTGGTGATAGTTTTGAATAATGTGGATTTGCCAACATTGGGCAATCCCACAATTCCGACATGAAGAGACATAGAAATAAAATTTTCAATTTTCAATTATCAATTTTCCCGCCAAAGGACGGATCCGCCTCCGGCGGACATTGAATTTGCAATGAAACAATTTTCAATTAAAAATGAGTATCAATATTTTTTGATTATGGCCTGTTTTAACCCAAAATTCAAGGTGCGGATTTAGGCGACTTCCATAAATAACTTCTACACCATACCCGCATCTTTGCTTCATATTTCAATTTTCCTTGGTCGCAATATTTCCGCCGTAGCCCAAGCTACGCCTCGAATATTGCTCGGGCGGAAAAATTGAAATCTGAACCAAATCTGCGGGCAATATATGGAAGTTATTTATGGAAGTCGCCTTAGGATAATTGCCTTAACTTATCTTCAAATTCCTTGTAATCGCCTAAGTGGGTTTTCATTAAGCTTTTCCAGAGCTTGCCGTGGTTTGGGATGTGATAGTGCAATATCTCGTGTACGATTACATACTGGCCAAGGGTGCGGTCCATTCCGAGCAACTCCGCGTTGAAGGTAAAATAACCATTAGTGGAACAGCTTGCCCATTTGCGGGTCATTGGTCTAACGGTGATCTGTTTCACTTTCACCTTGAATTTATCGGCGTTCAAATAGACCTCTTCCTTAAATTCCCGCTTCGATTCCCAAGTTTTTACTGGTTCCTTTGTCATTGACAAGTTCTTGCGATTGTTTCAATGATCGCAGCAGTAATTTTTTTCTGGTCAACAAGAGATAAGCCCAATGATTCCAGCCGGCTGTATAAATCATTTCTCAAATCCCGGGTCAGTTTTTCGCTTTTGGCAAATTCCGGATAGCCGCCGGTTATTGATTCCAAATCCTTAACCGCTTCCATATCCACGATTTTCTCGCTAGCCAAAACATCGCGGATAAACCAGGCGACGCTGGAAATACCTTCTTTTTGTTGTTTTTCGCTGCGCTCCGCTTCGCCTTCGGCTAATTCCAACAGCTGCTTTAAAGCCTCTTGCGTGGTCACTTGGCGGCTTGTATAGGCATCCATGATGTCTTCGGCCCGCTCTTTGACCGAAATTAGCACCGGATCGCCGGATTTTTCTTCGGCCAACCGCTGAATAGTCTTTATGAGGTTGATAATTTTTACTTCATCGGGCTGATTCTTTCCCTTTATGATCTCAATCCCCTTCTCGTCAAGTTTTATTAATTCCGTCCCAAGCTTAACCGGGCTGCTTTGTATTTGTTCGCGTACAAGGCCGGCAGTCTTTTTTAGAAATTCGGTATCATATCGGACTTGTTTTGCAAATGCGTTGCGGACAATCTGATACATGCTTGCCAAGGTAGTGTATTGATCAAGATATTGCCGCAGGAAAGGATCAGGCGAAATTATTTCGTAAATCATTTCGATTTCGTTGTAGAGCTTGAAAAACGCCTTCCGTTTTTCTTCATCTCGGAAATGCTCAATTAAGACACCTGCCATTCGGTCATTGAACGGCCCTGTTAGCAAATCAAAATACTGCTTAGTGTCCTCGTCCAGCTTTTTCACGAATTGGGTTTTAAGCAGAGATAAATCTTTAATAATCGCGTTAATTTCATCGCTGTCAAACGAGAGCGCTTTCTCCAGTTTGTCAAAAATACCCACGAAATCCAAAATAAATCCGTGCGGCTTTACCATCTTCATCGTTTCATTTTCATAGGGCCGATTAACGCGGGCAATGGTTTGCAATAACGCATGATCGCGCATTGGCTTATCCAAATACATGCAATACAGAATTGGGGCGTCGTATCCGGTTAAAAGTTTTTCGGTAACGATTAAAATCTTTGGATTAGCGCCGAATCTGGTGAAATCACGCCTAACTTCCTTTTCTTTATCTTCGTCGAGGGTAAATTCCTTTAACAGTCTGGAATCGTTGTTATTGCCGGTATAAACCACTTCGCTCCATTCTTTGGGAAGATATTTATCCAGCTCTTGCTTGTATAAGGCGCAGGCTTCCCTATCTACCGCTACCACAAACGCCTTGTAGTTCATCGGTTCGATATATTGCTTGAAATGGTCGGCAATAAACTTACCCACTTTTTCAATGCGTCCTTGACCTTTTAGGAAGTTTCTCGTATTCACCGCTCGCTCCAATATCGCGTTTAACTCCTCAATATCGGTAATCCCGTGCTTTTCGGCCAAATTCAAAAATTCCCGTTCAAGGGTTTCCTTGGGAACCAGCATTTCATTGGGCGCCAATGAATAATAAAGCGGCAGAGTTGTTCCGTCTTCAATACTTTCACTGATGCTGTATTTATGTAGATATCCTTTGGCATCATCAATACCGAAAGTTTTGAATGTTCCTCTCCCGTATTGAGTTTTATCAATTGGTGTGCCGGTATAACCGATAAATGTGGCCTTGGGCATAGCCGCCATCATAAAGGTTCCCAAATCGCTGCCGGTAGTGCGATGCGCCTCATCGATTAAAACAAAAATGTTTTTCCGAGTATTCAAATTTGCCGGTAATCCCCGGAATTTGTGGATCATGGTAATAACAATTCCGCGGTAATCAGAGTGTAAAATATCAACCAAATCGCTGATGCTCCCCGCTTTGCGAACATTTTTAATCCCCGCGGCAGTTAAATTACCCTCCATTTGCCCCTCCAACTCGTTTCGATCCAGCATCATTATTACCGTTGGCTTATCCGCGGCGCTTGATTTAAATAAAAGCTCGGCAGTTTTGATCATTGTAAATGTCTTGCCTGATCCCTGGGTGTGCCAGATCAACCCGTGCGCTTTTTCCTCGCCTAATGCTCGTTTTAACACTGCCTCCACGGCATTCGCCTGATGCTCCCGCAAAATGATTTTGGAGAGTGTTTCATCCTTCTCAATAAACATTATGTATTTCTCGATAATGTTTAAAATATGCTCTATGTTGAAAAATGTTTTGATTTTATATTCCAAATTATCCGCGCCGCCCTTGTTGCTGTGCCAGGCCGTAGCCTTTGGCGAAGGCTGGCCCTTCCAAACAAAGATATTGCGCCGTTCCGTATCCCAAGTTACGCCATATTCAAGTCGCATTCCTTCGCTGGCAACAAAACCTTGCTCCAGAGCCAATAGTTCGGGCGTTTCGTGATGGTAGCGCCGGATCTGGTCCAGCGCTTTATCAATCCCCTCGGTCGTGGTCAGATTCTTGCATTCCAAAACAATCACTGGGATCCCATTGATCAAAAACACAATATCCTGCCGGTTTCCATAACGGCCATTGGAAAATGAAAATTCATCTGTCACCTCAAACACATTCCGTTCCCAATTTTCAAAATCAATCACCGTCACATTCCGTTCCCGCTTTTCATTTTCATCATAAGCCGTGCTTTGCCCCCGCAATGCCAAAAGCATCTGCCGATTACCTTCAATTCTGGGCAATATCACCGGCAAACTAAAATTTTCCGCCAACCAAGGATTAAACTCCCGCAACTTCGGCATCAAAACTTCCAAATAATATGGTTGTTTTTTATATGCATCATCGCCTTTGTTTGAAATAGTATCATCGACGGCGGATCGTCGAGTATCGCTTTCATCGCGACCAACATATTTCCATCCAATTTCCGTGGCGTATTTAATTATCCGTTCCTGCACTGATTTTGACTCCGTAGGTTTCATATATTAATTTCGGCTAGTTTGTAATTCGTAATTTTATAATTTTCTTTGAATTACGAAACTCCTAAAAAATGCTAAAATGACACCAGAGCCGGCGACTGGTAAACCGCCGACTCAACACCAACATGAAAGTTGTAATTCCATTTTACAACGAAATCAGGAAGGTGGTAAGTATTTTTTCACAACAATTAAAAATTGACAAGCTCACAAACAAAACCGGTCGAAAATTGGCGTTGCCGATAATCACAGTCTTATCGCTGGCGATATTCAAACAAGCCGGCGGTATCGCTACCAAAAAATCATTATTCACCATTTTCAATCTTCACAAAATCTGCTCCTACAAAACATTGGTCATGAGCATCAATCGTTGGGCAATTCTGGCATTGCGATTAATGTTTATTATCATGAGGATGAGCAGGAAAAACCAACACATTATCAAACACATTGATTCCACCGATATCCCCGTTTGTTTGTTCAAAAATGCCAACAAACACAAAGTGATGAAAATGTTCGCCAGTTTCGGCAGAAGCGCAAAAGGTACCTATTTCGGCTTAAAAATGCACCTGATCGCGGATTTCAAAAGGCAAATACTGGCCATCAAATTCACTTCCGCGAATGTTGACGACCGCGATGTCGTTATCAAATTATCCAAGAAATTGAACGGCGTGTTCATTGCCGACGCCGGATATGTTTCCGAGAAATTGCAAAGAAAATTCCACCGCGCCCGCAAAAGAATTTTGCTGGTGAAAGCCAGAAACAACATGAAAAAAATCATCACTCAATTCCAGAAAAAATTATATGATACCAGAATGATCATTGAATTGAATTTTCGCAATTTGAAAATGTTCTACGGGCTGATTACCAGCCTCCCCAAATCAGTGGACGGATATTTGTCCAATTATATCTACAGTCTGCTGGCTTATCAAATTATTTAGTTGTGAACCGTGAAAAAACTTACCGCAATCGAATGTTTTCCGCCAAACCCCGCGACGCGGGCAGGTTTTTGTTTCGCAATCGTTTTTCTTTAAAAGCGGGTTTCGTAATTCAAAGTAATTTTCTTTAATCCATACATAATAATCGTCAATATATTTTGGAGAAAGATGATTGAGTATTTGTTTTCCGGCAATCGTTAGTCCATAAAAACTAGGGAATAGAGCGGAAGCATCAATGTTCCCGTTTACCAACTCGTAAAAAAAATTTTTATCAAAATATTGTATCAATATCTTCTTTTTTTCAGGATTTTGTAGTGTTTGAGTCATACTGTTTGGCAAAAAAATATTTAGACCTTGTAGTTTTTGCAAGTCTTCAAAATCAATTTTTATAAGATCAACTATTTTACTGGCTGGTTGATTTCCCGTAAAAAGAATCATCGGTAAATGCCTTTTCCCAATTAACAGGCTTCCGATTCTTTCAAATAATGCAAGTTCATTTTTACCTAAGCTTCTTAAAACTTGCAATGTACTCATTGAATAAGTACCTGGATTATTGTACTCTCCAGCAATAATTCTTGATATCAAATCCTGCATTTGTTCATTAGATACTTCTTTGGAATGTTCGAGTAGGCCCCAAAATACATCATTATCTTCAGTTATTTTGCTTTCCGTTGCAGTGATCATCCCTGCGCTTTTAATCATAACCTTACCGAGATTATCATATTGACGCTCTAATTTTTTTGCTTCCATTAAAATCCATTTCGGGGCTTCTATCTGCCACCTTCGGCTTACTTTTTCAGCCGCAACAACATTTTTTACTTTCATTATTTCCTCGCTTAAGCCGAGCTTTAGCAATACAAACTGAACAAACCCCCTTGCTAAAGGATTTATTGATTGATCAATTAAATTATCGATTGATTTCGGGATTATATTTGCCATAAATTTAAAAATTTACCTTCCGGTCGCCGCTCATTAGTTCGTGGAGAAGGGTTTTAAAAAGATTCTGATAAGCGGATAATCTATTTTGAATAGTTTCAATTTTTTTATCAATTGAATATAAAATATCAGCGATTTTTTCTTGTTCTACGATATCGGGCGTATAAAATTCTATTTCTTCAAAATTGGATTTATTCAAAATTGGAAGTGTAACCTTTGCTGATTTACTTTCAAGAATTTCACGATAAAAAATCAAAAGATAGTAAACGAATAAATAATTAAAATCATCGTTAACTGCAATTGCATTTATTTGCTGATTAAATGCCGTTATTTCATCCTGGGTTATTCCAATTTTTCCTACATTGCCAATGCAACCAACCAATAACGAATTTTTAGGTACCGATCGCGCAACCATTAGACCCTCTTTTGTAATTTTACGATGCGCGGTGTCGATAAATAAAGCATCTGTTAAATCCGCCGGCGATACTAATTTATAGGGCTCGCCATAATATTCAAATTTTTTTGTCGACGGTGTATTTCCAGTAACAATTTTACCAAATTTTCTTATCTTATTTGTTGCCCAACTATCAGGAATCTCGCCAATTTCGGTCATTTTGGTTTTTTCGCCTTTCGTGCCGTGCGTAAAAAGGAATTGCATCATGCTCTGTTTCAATTCTTTGAGCTTGGCAATCAACTTCTCTTGCCCTGCAATCGCCTCCTGCACCGTTGTCAGTATATTAGCAACAACTTTCTGTTCGAAAATACTTGGTACAGACAATCTCTTTTCTTTCAAAATTGAATAATGGCGATTGTAGCCTTTACTTGGGATATTGATATTTAGAAGTTGGTAGTAAAAAAATTTAGGATCAAATTGACTATTTGGTTTTATAATTTTCGTTCCGTCTGCCCCTAAAGCAATTAAAAAGTCTATATATTTTATAATTCGCGTATGATCGCCAAAAATAACGAAAGGCTGAATTTCGGAAATTACTTTATTTTTGTCATTTGTAAATCCAGCAATTTTTGACTTGCCTTGATCAACAATAGGATAACTTCCCGATTTCAAATAATCCCTTTCCTTAATTTGCCTATCTCTGCCGATTATCACCCTCTCTAAACAATTTTGAAAAGAAATTATTTCCCATTCTTTTTTTGTTTGATTTTTGGTTTTCATAGGGAATTTAACTGTGGATGATTATACTTGACATTACCAGCATAGCGGTTATGCTGAAATTGGAATCGCTTCCAGGCCAAATTGTGGCGTTTATCGCCGCGTTTCCGAAAGGAATAGGCTTGGGAGTTTTTTCGTTTATAGACATTATTTCGGCCATATTTGAACATATATCTCGCGGTGTGCAATTATCTTGCGATAATCATCCGCCTTTTTTCTTTCATTCCTCACCGAACGGTAAATGACTCCAGCAATATAATCGGCAAGTTGAAGCAAATTGTTGCTTTCTGATCGCTGCATTTTTATCTTTTTAATGATTCGATCCTTGCCGTTCATTTTTCTTCGCAGATATTTTCCGAGTTGGTTTCTAAAATCAAGATTACCGCTTTTATCGATTATTATAATGGAATTGCGCAGTTTTTCTTTGGCGTTTTCAAAAACCAATCCGCAGGCATATTTATAAAACGATTCTTTATTTTTAAATCCCTCCCCATATAACTTTTTCGGATCTTTATTGATAACAATCCCATAATAAAAAAAATTATATGGTGAAACTGCTTTCAAGAAAGTTTCTTTAACCCTGTTTAGGTTGGTTTTAAAATGAAACTCATCTGATGGTTGCTTTCCAAGTTCGCGTTTCAATAATTCAATTCTTTGGTCGCACGCCGCCGCCTCATCGTTATCTTCAAAAATTACAAGGCCGATAACAAAAAATCTGCTTGATCCCTTGTCAATTTTTAAACCCGGATCTCCTGATTCATCAATAAATACCAGCATTTTATTTATTAAATCCAAAGTCTTTTAAAACTTTCTTCAAGTTTTTATCCGCTTCCTTTGCTTTGGCTTCAACTATCGCCAGTTCGCTTAAAATTTCTTCTACCGGCTTATATTCCTCTGTTCCGCCGAGGTTGATGTAGCGCGAGGGTGAAATATTGTAGTCGTTTTTGGCAATTTCATCTCTGCCGATAAATTTGCTGAAATTTTCAGTTTCCTTTTTTGAATTAAATGTTTGGGAAATTTTTTTGATTTGATCGTCGCCAAGATAATTTTTGGGATCGCCTTTTTTGAATTCTTTGCTGGCATTGATCAAAAATACTTTATCCTTGAGATTGGCCGGTTTGCTTTTATTCAGGAAAATAATAATTCCCGGGGCGGTGGTGTTATAAAACAGGTTTTCGGGCAAATACAAAACTCCTTCAATAATATCGTGGTCAATGAACCACTTGCGCACATCCTTTTCTTTATTGGTGTTGGCGTTGCCGCTGCCACGTGATGCCCCGCCGGTATCAAGCACGATTGCGGCCCGACCGTTATCGTTTAAGCTTGAATAAATATGTTGAACCCAGCCCCAGTCGCCTTTCCCGCCCGGATTGCCCGCCGGAAACCGGCCATAAATGTCATTGGTATAGATTTCTTCGTTAAATCCCGGCTGGTTCCACATCGGGTTTGCCACGCAGCGATTAAATTTTTTTATGCCTTTTCCGCTCGCATCTTTGAATTTTGGATTATTAAAAGTATCACCCAGTTCTATTTCACCTTCCATATCGTGGATCACCATGTTCATCTTGGCCATTGCCCAAGTGGAGCTGATATTCTCTTGGCCATATAAACGCAGGGGCGCGAATATCTTTTTTCCGAGTTTATCCATTTTCTCCTTGAGCGCCAATTCGCATTTGATGAGCAGTCCGGCCGATCCGCAGGCGCAATCATAAATTTCCATTCCCGGTTCCGGGTCCATAATGTTTGCCATCACCATTCCCACTTCCCGCGGGGTGTAAAATTCGCCCGCCGACTGCCCGGAACCTTCGGCAAATTTGCGAATCAGATATTCATAACTCCGGCCAATGATATCCGGTTCCACATCCGCCAATCCAAGCCGTTTTTGGCTGATTGCTTCAATCAGGTTGGAAAGCCGGTCGTCGTCAATCTCCCGCTGGCCTCGAGTGGTGGCGTTGTAGTCAACTGAATCAATCACGCCATCAAGGGCCGAATTATTGCTCGCGATTTCCCGAATGATCCGTGTTAGTTCTTCTCCGATATTATTTGAAAGCGAACGGATTACACTCCAAGTATCCTGGGTTTTTGGGTCTTTGGCGCGAATCGGTAAATAGAAACGCACCCGCGAATGATCGGCATCAATGCGTTTGAGCGCCTCCTTGCGCGACCCGGTGGCTTTGGCGATTTTATTTACCTCATCGTCAAATACATCGCAAAGCCGCTTAACAAAAATAAGCGGTAAAATGTAATCCTTGAACTTTCCGGCATCTTTAGCCCCGCGAATAGCGCAAGCCGCGTCCCAAATCCAGCTTTCTAGCGGCTTATTTTCAGTTTTAGGCGGTAATTTTTTAGTTTTCATTATTTATCGCTATTCAATTTAATTTACCTATTCTTTAAGACTAAATCAAACTATAATCAAGCTGGCGGTTCTATTTCGGACATTCGCCCATTGCATAGTCCGAGACCAGCGGGTTGTGGCAGGCAATGCAAGCGTTGGAGAATGTTTGTTGAATCGGATTGCAGGGCGCTTTGACGCATTGGATCCGCACGGTGGCGCAGACCGGAGAGTAAATTTCATTGCATACATCGCCTTCGCGGGATTCTTCCGTGCAAGCAGTTTGTCGCGAATTTGTTTCGGGGCAGGGCGCGAACTCGCAATTCAGGCCGGTGCGGCCGACCGCGGAACCGTCGGGGCAGATTTTCGCTTCCATAGTGCAAACCGTGGTTGTTGTCGGATCGTTTTGGCCGGGCGATTGCGTTTGCGGGATTTGCGCGGCATCGGAATTGGTCGCCGCGTTGGAATCCGGCGCGTTTTTCCCATTGGCGTTCGATTCGTTTGGCGTCGGAACAGTGTTCGCGGGCGTTTCTTTGTCCGGTTTCAGTATCAGGTAAAGCATTCCGGCGAGAATAACCGCGGCGGCGGTCAGCAAAATTATTTTTTTGTTCATGTTTTTTTGGATCAATAATAATTGCATTATATCAAAAAATCACCTTTTCGGCGATTGATTCTTTTTATACCCCGTCAGCTCGCCGCGGGGAACAAAAAGAATGAGGATGTCAAGGGAAACATCCTTTGGTTGATGGCGGGGTTAATACCCCGACATCAATGTATTTTTTTGTTTTTATATTCAATTTTTTAGCCGTTCGATGATTTTGAATGTATCGGATTGAAAATCGGTTGAGCGGAGCAAAACAATGGCGATCGGTTTATTGTTGATGTTGAAAATTCCGGCGAAGGTTTGCCGGGCTTCGGGAGAATAGCCGCTTTTCCCGCCCGCAAATTCGGGCAAGCCGTAAAAATTATTCAGATTCATAAACCGGAGCAGTTTGCCTTGCGCGTCCGGCAGCCAAAAATTATTGTTCTTCGTGGCTTCCAGAATTTTAGGATTGTTTTTGCGGATATAAGTTAAAAGCTTGGCCATATCGCGAGCGGTGGAGAGATTTTGCTTGTCCAATCCGTGAACATCGGCGAAAAAGGTGCGCGCCATTCCAATCTCTTTGGCTTTTTGGTTCATTAGCGCCAGGAATTTTTCCCGGCCGATGAAATAAGACAGCGACTCGGCGGCATCGTTGGTCGATTGGATCAGGCTGGCTTGCAAAAGATTTTTCGCGCTGATGTTTAAGCCGGCAAAAATGGCCGGGCTGCTTCCTTCGGGAGAAAGCATATCCTTGGTCAGAGCTATCGTTTTTTCGGAATCGATATTTTCCGAGGCGATAACGGCGGTCATCAATTTGGCGGTGGAAGCGATCGGATAGGCTTTGTCGGGATTTTTTACCATAAGCGCCGCGCCGTTCGTTAAATCCATCGCCAGATAGGCTTGGGCGGTGTTGGGTTTCTTTGATTTCGCGCTCACGATCAGCATTTTTGCGTTGTAGATTTCTTGTTTAAGGACTTGGATTCTTTGAATCAGCGCCGCGCCGGCCGGCCAATCAAAAGCCTGGATTGTTCCCGGGCAATACCCGAAAAAAGCCATTATTGCCAAAAAAATTGGAATGTGGGGCTTTTTTAAAATCATTGATTTGTTCGCCGGGAGCCGGCGGATTTACACGAACACGAAAAGCGCCGCATAATTTTTGCCGTAGGTTTTGGCGCATTTCGGGCTGCGGCCCGATACGGACCTTCAAAAACTTTGGTCAAAGACATTCCGGACAATTTTGCCATTGTCGCTTCGGCAACGCCCTTATTTTGCTTTGTTTATCAAGTACAAGACAATCGAAAGCACGACGCTGAAAAGCATGGAATACCAGAAACCATTAACCTTGAAACCCGGGACAATGGCCGAAGCCATCATAATGATCAGCGCGTTGATGACCAGCGTGAACAATCCCAAAGTTAAGATATTGATCGGCAGGGTGAGGATTAGAAGCAGAGGTTTTATGGAAACATTCAGCAATCCAAGAACGAGCGCCACTAAAAGCGCGGCCCAAAATCCCGACAGCGTAACCCCGGGCAGAATATAAGCCGAAACGATAACCGCGACCGTCATCACCAGCCAATTGATTAAGATATTCATATTTTTTTATGTTTATTATTCTCTGGATTTATTATAGCAAAAAACAATCCGTTTGGCTCGCAACCGCGCCAGACCGTTTTATAATCTTTTCACGATGTCGTAATTTTCTTGCAGATATTCCAGATCGTCGAAGAGATTTTTGAAGATTTTCTCGCGGTCGAAATCTTTTTCTTTCAGGGCGATATTGATGATGGTTGCCAGAACCGCGAAATAATCGCCGTGCTCAATGTGAAATTCAAGATGTTTGATCCGGTCGGCGCGGTCGTTGAGGTCTTTCACGAACCAACCGGTATCAAGGTCGGTTCCGCAACTTACTGTCGAACCGCAATCAGTTTGAGATGAGTACATATTTTTAAAAATTAATATATGCCTTGGCGGTGGCCGGCTTCAAGGATCAAGATTATGCGGTTTTTATTGATAATTTCATAAATTATCCGGTAAGGATATATCCTGATTTTGCGCTTGCCTTTCAGCTTTCCCCATAATTTTTCACCCATAAATGGGTTTTGCGGCAGCAAATCGATCGCTTTGATTACGCGTTCCTTCCATGGAAGCGGAATTGAATTTATATCTTTAATCACTGATTTCGGGACGATAATCCGATAGTTATTTCGCATGGTATTTTCTTTTCGGATTTTCGCAAACCGCTGCCGGCTCCATTTCTTTGCTCGCCCCGATATCTATTTTCAACTCATCCCATGTTTTATATTCGCCTTTCCGATATTCTTCCTCCGCTTTCTTTATACTGTCCAGAATATCGGGATCGCTTAATATGTCAATTGTTTCCATAATCGAGTCAAATTCATCGGCCGACATCAAAACCGCCTTGGGTTTGCCTTTTTCGGTCAAGGTGTAATATTTGTCCGGCTTTTGGACTTCTTTGGCGATTTCAAAGATTCTTTTTCTTGCTTCGGAGATTGATATTGTATTTTTGGCATTCATGCATTTTGTATTATATGTACATAATAATGTACATCCCAAACGCTGTCAAATCAGATTTTTGTTTTTGAAGCTTGAAAATTTGGCGTTGGCGATGATGATATGGTCAATCAGCGCAATGCCCATGATTTTTCCGGATTCCGACAGGCGCTTGGTGATGGCAAGGTCGTCGCCGGAGGGTTCCAAAACGCCGCTGGGGTGGTTGTGCGCCACGATTATGTTGGCGGCATGCAACCCAACCGCGGGTTCAAAGACTTCGCGGGGGTGGACCAGGCTGGCGTTTAAAGTGCCGATGGAGATTATCTGGCGTTCAATCAGTTTGCTTTGCGTGTCCAGATAAAACGCCGCAAAATGTTCTTTTTTGGAGCCGCGAAAATCACCGCACAATTTCCAAACATCTTCGGCGGTCAAAATTTCCGGTTTTTCTCCTGAATTGATCCGTTTGCCGAATTCCAAGGCCGAGATCACTTGCATTGCCTTGGCCTTGCCAAGGCCGCGTTCTTTAAGCAAGTTTTCAAGGGTGATTTTATCGATGCCAACCTTGTCAATAAGTTTCAATATCCTTTTCGAAAGCGCGATCACATTCAATCCCTTGATCCCCGACCCGAGCAAAATCGCCAGCAGTTCATAATCCGCCAATTTTGCGGTTCCGTATTTTTCCAGTTTTTCCCGCGGCCGGTCAACTTTTGTCAAATCCTTGATTTTCATGATTTTATTATAACAAAAAACAGCGTTTGGCGCGCCATTTTTTTATTGAGTGCAATACCTCGGGGCTTTGCCCCGGGGTGCACCAAGAGGATTCCAAAGGGGTGCCCCCTTTGGTCGTCGTGCGGGGTTCATACCCCGCTCGACGAAATACATTTGGAAAATATATTTTTGATTTTTGCGGATTATTCGATGACTTTATACTGTTCTGGGTTCCAAGCTGGGGTACAAGGCATAATAAGCGTCATTTTCCCTTCCCAATAGAATTTTTCTTGCGGCTCAACGAAAACAAGATCGCCTTCACCGACTTCGATTTCTTTGCTGCTGATAACAACTTTCCCCGAACCTTTTATAATGTATGCCAATTCTTTCGACACTTCGTTTATCGCGAACCCTTTTTCCGGGTATCTTCCGTTCAGTTCGATGATGGCAATATTTATATCTTTATCGTCGACCGGATATTCATTGGCGGTGCAGGTTTTGCCGTGATTGAATTTGACAGCCTCATTTCTTTTGACGATTTTCATATTAATTTTTGAGATTGATGATAGTACCCACGGGCCTGTTTGCGAGGGCGTCATTTAAATGTTTGAAGTGAGTGATTTGGCAGATAATGCCGACTTTGGCCGCATCGACCAGCTCGAGATATTTTTGTTTCATGCCGCCGGTAACATCGGCCGCCAAACTTCCCGAGAGGAATCTTTCGATGTCTTTGTAATTGCTTAGATTTATTTCACGGATCAGTTTTGCGTTTTTGTCAGTTTTGGGATTGGCGGTGAAGATGCCATCCACATCGCTGACTTCGATAATTTTATGCGCGCCAAGTCTTTTGGCCAGATAAGGCGCGATTTGGTCACCGGAAAGAATCGTCGAACCCCATAATTTGTCGTGCGCGGGCACGCCATAGCAAACAGGTACCATTTTCAATCGAAGCAGTCCGGCGATAGCTTCAGTTTCCATTTTAACCAGTCGCCCGCGTTCCAAAACCGCGTGGCTCGATGCTTGCGCGGGAAACGCCGGAATATTTTTTTTGATAAGCGCATCGCAGAATAGGCAGTTGAGCTGGTTTTGCAGTTTTTGGGTGTTGGCAAAGGCCAGCAATTGCGTTTCGCTGATCACGCTTTTATCTATCCCTGTTTTTTTAACCAAAGGATGTCCAAAAGATCCGGCACCGTGAATCAGGATGTATGGTTGCTTGAAATCCTTTAAAACTTTGGCAATATTGTTGATATTTCCGAAGTTGATTTTCGGTTTGCCGCTTTTTTTGTCGGTGATCACCGATCCGCCGATCTTGATTATGGTCAGGTCCATATGTGTAAATTACTTTCCAAAGCGCTTTTGGCGCTGGTTGTATTCGGCGAGAATCGCGTCAAAATCCGTCGGAGCGAAGTCGGGCAGGTACTTTTTTACGAAGAAAAGCTCGGCATAGGTGGATTGCCATGGGAGAAATCCCGAAAGCCGGAGTTCGCCGCCGGTGCGGATGATCAAATCAATATCGGGCAACCAAAGATTGTCGGAAATGGTTTTCTCGGTGATTTCTTCGGGTTTTATCCCTTTTTCGATAATTGATTTAATCCCTTGTACTATTTCATCGCGGCCGCCGTAACTCATTCCCATATTAACGATCATCCCTTTGTTATCCGCGGTTGATCTCTCAACTTCTTCAATTTTTCTTTGTATCGATTGTCTGAACCGATGCTTTTGCCCGACAATCCGGAATCGTATATTTTTGCCCGAAATTCTTTCAAAGTCGCTTAATGATTTCTCGAAAAGGTCCATCAGATAAGCCACTTCTTCTTTTGAGCGGTTCCAGTTTTCCGTGGAAAAAGCCCAAAAGGTGAACATTCCGATGCCCTTTTCGCCGGCCGTTTCAATAATTTTTTTTATCGCGTCGAATCCTTTGTTGTGGCCTTCAAACGATGGCAGGTTGTGCTCTTTTGCCCAACGGCGGTTTCCATCTGTGATCAGCCCCGCGTGGCGGGGCAATGTTGATTGGTTTTCCATTATTTTTCTATTTTTTGATCAGATAATCGCCGTCAAGATTGACGCCGCCGGGAATTATTGTCGGAAAATTGAATCCCGCGGCGTAAACGCAAGTTTTCGCCGCTTTTCCCAGCCTGATTTTCAAACTAAAAAAGCGCGAAGCTTCTTTTCTGTATTGTAGGAAATTTGGAAAATTTTTCAATAGAATGTCGGCTTGGGTCAAATTCCAGATGACTCCGCCGCCCGACCATGGTTTTGTCAGGCCGCTTGCGTCGCCGCACAGCGTAATTTTTTCGTTTTCGGGAATGATCAGTCCTTGCGGGATGATCGCGGATTTCAAGCGGGCAAGCTTGAGGTTTCTTCGCGCCACAAATTCATCAAACAGCTTTGGCGCGATTTTCGGTTTTTCCATAATCCCCCATTCAATATTTTCTCCGCGCGGAATTTTCCACAAAAATCCGTTTTTTGTGGCCCAAGTTTCCACAAAATCCGAATTGTCTGTTTTTTCCTCCAACCCCTGGATTCCCAGCCAGAATTTCGGCTCGCCATTTTTGCGTGGGTCCGACCCACGCATTTTTGCGCGGGTCGGACCCACGCGATCGGTTAACAGGTAGTTTCTTGTGGGCGAAAGCGCGCCGTCGGCGCCGATTACGCGGTCGAATTCGGTTTTGATTTGGTGAAGGCGCCCGGCATCGATTTTTTCGTTGACGCGGATTTGGGCGCCGGTTTGAACGGCAAGCGCGGCCATCAGCAAATCCATCTGATCGTGCTCAATCACAAAGAATGGTTGCCGAAATTTCAACCTTACCGATTTTTTTGGGAAATTTATTATCGCGGAATTGATTTGATTGGTCGAAAGCGGCCTTGCTTCGGGAATAAAATCAAAAAGCCGCTGGGAAAACAGCCCCGAACAGCATTGCTTGCCAATGGTTTTCTTTTTTTCAAAAACAAAAACTTCATTCCCCTTTTGCGCGAGATTCTTGGCCAAATACAGCCCGCATATTCCCCCGCCGATGATGGCAATCTTCATAATGGAATCATTATAGCGCAATGGATGGAACTTGACAAAAATTGAAAAATATGCATAATAAAGACACAAGATAGATGTAAATTTTCTAGCGAAATGCAACTTTTCTTTTAAATTTCCCCTAATATTTTCACCCCGCTCAGCGCGGGATTTTTTGTATAATACCACGTTTCAGCGAAACTTCGTAGGCGGAGCGGTATCCCAGTGATTTCCGGTATTTGCCGTTAAGGATATGCAGGCAATCTTGGAATCGTTCCTCGGAGATGTTTTTCAAATCGGTTTTCTTGGGGATAAACCACCGGCGGACAAGCCCGATGCCATTCTCTACATGTGGTTTCTGCCAGGGACTGTGAGGGTCGCAGAAATACGCTGGCAATCCGAATTGTTCGTGCTCTTTGTTTTCGATGCCATTGTCGAAAGTCAGATCATCAATGCTCAAATCCAACAACATGCTTTTAACGGCCAGCCTCATTACGGCCGGTTTTTTGCTTTCAATCATCGTGCCGGCAAGCAGTTTCGAGGCTGGAACGCAAATGATTGCGCCGCTGTTTTGGCTGCCGGTTTTGGTCGGCGAAACAAACAGATCGCCTTCGGCGTGGATTCCTCGCTTTGGCCTCTTTTTGATGGAAATACGATTAGGAATCATTTCTCTTTTGGTTTTCTTTTTCTGTTTGCGCGGATGATATCGCTTGGTGCAAAGAAGCGGGCAATATGCCTGGCCCCAAGCGCTGTACAGCCATTTGTAGATGGCATTGGCGCCGACCCGCGGGTTTTGCTTTTCACGCTTCATCCGCCCGGCGATCTCATCCGGGGAGCGGTGGTCTTTCAACCCTTTGATGATTTGTTCCCTTAACTCCGGATATTGCTCAACCTTCATTCCCGGATGCTTGCTGTTTAATCTTTTCGCTCTTGCTTTCAGCTGGGCGGTCAGCGCCGAGTATTTGCCGTTCTTGCGTTTTCTTTTCATCTCCCGGCTGATGGCGCTGGCATCAAAATCAAGTATTTTGGCAACTTCCTCTTGTTTGTGGCCGGCATTCAACAGCGCTTCGATTCGATCCCGGTCGGTTTGCTTCAAATGGCGAAAATGCCGCTTCTTTTTTCGTTTTTTGCGGATTTGTTTTTTCATACAACTTCATTTTACCGAAGTTGCATTTCAAAAGAGAATTTTCGAGAAAGGAGGTGAGAAAACGGCTGGAGAGAAGAGCAGGGCTCTCCTTATTGCAATGGTTGCAATTGATTTGCAAAAAATCATGCGCGATTTTGCAAGAAGAGAGAGCAAGATTTTAGAGCTTGCGGGAGTAAATATGAAAGATCGAGATTTTGTTCTTGATCTTGTAATTGATGCCTGCAACCTCATGAGGCGTATCAACGAAGCAAAAGAAGAGTGAGTATGTTAGAGGTAATTTTGATCATCCCTAATCCTCCGTTACGGACGTTTAGGCGCAATGGTTGAAGAATAAGAACTCTGACTCCATCGCTTTTTTTTGGGGCAAAATGCTTAATGTAAGACATTTCGCCCCTATTTTTTTTGACAAAAAGCAAGATTTGCGCTATTATTTGGGTGTTGCGCGGAAGCAAAATAACAAATACAAAATGCAGTTTGCCAAGGTCGCACCCCCGCCGTGGCGGGGGAACGGCCTTTTGAAATGCAAAATACAAATACAAAATTATGGCAAAGACCAAAAATACCGGCGGAACAAAATTGGGAAGAGATCCGCGGCCAAAATATTTGGGCGTGAAGCTCTATGACGGCCAACCGGCAAAAATCGGCAGTATTTTGGTGCGCCAGCGCGGCACATCGATCATCGCCGGAAAAAATGTCAAAACCGGCAGCGACAACACGCTTTACGCGGTTGCCGAGGGCGTGGTGAAATACCGCGAAACCCGCAAGAAAATGTTTAATGGCACGCAAAGATTGGCGAAAGTGGCGGAGGTTTTTCCAGCGGCAAAATAATTTTTAACTTTTCAGATTAAAACAAAAGACACCTTTTAATGGGTGTTTTTGTTTTGACTAATTTTTATTGGAATTTGGAATATTTATTCCTTAAATTACGAAATCATTAAATTCAAAATACTTTTAAAGGGGTCTAACCCCTGCGATTACACAGGGGATAGACCCCAAAATACAAATCATTTCGTAGTTTAAAGTTTATTGAAAATTGGAGTTCGAGAATTGAAAATTATTGTTTGCCGATTCCCGCTTTAACCAGCTCTCTGAACAGCGGATGGGGTTTTTGGGGGCGGGATTTGAATTCGGGGTGGAATTGAGCCGCCATAAAGAACGGATGGTTTTTCAATTCAATGATTTCGGCCAGATTTTTCTCCGGATTGATTCCGGCGATTACCAATCCTTTTTCTTCCAAAACATCGCGGTAATCATTGTTCAATTCATAGCGATGCCGGTGCCGCTCGGAAATCATTTCGGTTTTGCCGTAAGCGTTGAAAGCTTTGGTGCCTTTTTTGAGCCGGCAGTCATAAGCGCCCAAGCGCATTGAAGCGCCCATTTTTTTGGATTTTATCAGATTCTTTTGTTCGGGCATCAGGTCGATTACGGGCTGATCGGTTTTGGGATCGAATTCGGTTGAGGTGGCGCGTTTCAGTCCGCAAACATTGCGCGCGAATTCGATGGTGGCCAACTGCATGCCCAGACACAATCCCAAAAAAGGAATTTTGTTGACGCGGCAATATTCAATGGCTTTTATTTTGCCTTCAATCCCCCGGTTGCCGAATCCTCCCGGAATAATGATCCCGTCGTATTGGTCAAGCTCTTTTAGATTTTTTAAGTCTTTCTCGTAATTTTCCGATGATAACCATATGATTTCAGGTTTGCGGTTATGAAACCAAGCGGCATGCTTTATTGATTCGATCACGGAAATATAGGAATCCATCAAGGTGAATTTTCCCGATTCGAAATATTTGCCCACGATGCCGATTTTTACCGGCTTTGCGGCGTTGCGCACGGTATCCACGAAATTTTTCCAATCGGCCATATTTTTAGCTTTTGATTTCAAGCGGAATTTCGATAAAATCCGGTCGCCCAGATGTTCGTTGGCAAAGGTGATCGGCACTTCGTAGATTGTCGCCGCGTCCGGCGCGGAAATCACATCGCGGACATCAACATTGCAAAATATGGAAATTTTTTGTTTGCGCGGTTCGTCCAAGGGCTGGGTTCCGCGGCCGATAATGAAATCGGGCTGGATGCCGGCGGAATTGATTTGTTTGACCGCGCTTTGGATCGGTTTGGTTTTCATTTCGCCCACCATTTCCGGAATGGGCAGATAGCCCACCAGCAAGAAAAGTACGCTTCCGGGGTTTTTGAGTTTGAGCATCCGCGCGGCTTCCAGGAAAAGCATATTTTGGTATTCGCCCACGGTGCCGCCGATTTCAATCATTACAAAATCCGCCTTTGAAGTTTTGGCGGCATTGTTAATGCGCCGAATGACTTCGTTGGGAATATCGGGCACCACTTCCACGCATTTGCCGTTGTATTCCAAATTGCGTTCGCGTTGAATCACCGATTGGTAAACCTTGCCGGTGGTGGCATAGTTGGCCGCGCTTAGATTTTCGTCCAAAAATCGTTCGTAATTGCCCACATCCTGGTCGCACTCGGTGCCGTCGTCGGTAACAAAAACTTCGCCGTGTTCAATCGGGTTCATCGTGCCGGCGTCAACATTGATGTACGGATCGAATTTTATCGCGGTAACCTTAAAACCGTTACTTTTGAGTATTTTGCCGATTGAGGCGGTGGTAATTCCCTTGCCGATGGATGACATTACGCCTCCGGCGACAAATATGTATTTAACCATATTCCAAATTCAAAATGTAAAAATCAAAATTAAAAATTACAATGCAAAATATAAAATTAAATAATTTTAAAATTTATCCATTTTTAATTTTTAACTGTAATTTTTAATTTTGATTTTTTAACTTTGAATTTATAACCGCCCCGCTTTGGGCGGGGCGTTAAGATTGCCGTTATTCGGCGGCGATTGTCACTTTTATTTCAGCTTCAAGGTTGTGCGGGAAACTTATTTTGACCGGATATTCCCCGAGTTCTTTGAGCGGTTCTTTCAAGATGATTTGTTTTTTGTCGATTTCCAATCCATCCTCTTTCATTTTTTCGGCAATTTTTTGCGCCGTGACCGATTCGAAAAGCTGGTTTTTCTCGCCCACATTCACCGTGATTACCACCTCCTGTCCGTCCATTGCCGATGCTTTGGCTTGAGTCTCTTGCAATTCCTTTTCGGTGATTTTGGCGGCGATTTCCCTTTGCGTTTCGGCAAAGATCAACGCGTTTTTCGTGGCGGGTTGAGCCAGCTTTTTGGGGAATAGGTGATTTTTCGCGAAACCGTCCGCGACTTCTTTGACTTCAAATTTTTTTCCCACTTTGTCGATATCTTGTAATAATATAACTTTCATATTGGTTTTCTTTAATCCGTTTTTCTAATGATATTTATTCTTTTTATACTCCGTCAGCTCGCTGCGGGGAACAAAAAGAATGAGGATTTCAAAGGAAACATCCTTTGGTTGATGGCGGTGTTAATACCCCGACATCAATGTATTTTTTATTTTACCTTAAAGTTTTGACGATTTCAATAGCTTTGTCCAATTGCGGGTCTTTTGCTTTTGCTTCGTCCTCGGCGGTGATTTTAATTTCTATATCGGGAGTCAGCCCGATTTCCGATATTTGGTCGTTGTTGGGCGTATACCATTTGGCCACGGTGACTTTCAGCGAGGAACCTTTATCCAGGCCGATAACTTGTTGCACCGATCCCTTGCCGAATGATTTTTCGCCGATCAGTTGGATTCCCCTGTTGTCGCGCAGGGCGCCGGCCAGAATTTCCGACGCTGAAGCCGATCCCTCGTTGATAAGCACAACCACCGGGTATTTTAACAATAACGATGGCCCCTCCGATCTGTATTCATTGCCATCGTTCGGATTGCTCGATCTTTCATAGGTGATAATTCGGCCTTTTTCCAGAAACCATCCGGCAATATCTTGCGATACGCCCAGCAATCCTCCCGGATTGTTGCGCAGATCAAGCACGATTCGTTTTGCCGGGCTGTTGATGATGTCTACGGCCGCGGCTTTGAAATCATTGCTGGCTTTGTCGGTGAATTGGTAGAGCTGAATGTAGGCAACATCGTTGTTTTTGATTTCCCATTTGAGAGAAGGCAGTTGGATCATTTCGCGGATAAGTTTGAAATCCCGCGCTTCTTTCCAATCTTCGCGGTAAAGCGTCAAAGTTACTTCGGTGCCTTTCGCGCCGCGGATGAGATCAACCGCTTCGTCGGTGGTCATATTGACGGTTGATTTGCCGTCAATTTTGATAATCGCGTCGCCGGCGCGTATGCCCGCTTTTTGGGCGGGAGATTTTTCCAGCGGAGTTACGACTTGCAGCTGTTTTTGTCTGATGCCGATTTCCATTCCCACGCCTTCAAACGCTCCGGCGGTGTCTTCGGCGAACTTTTTTGTGTCGGTCGGATTGAAAAACGCGGTGTAGGGATCGCCCAGAGAGTCCACCATTCCCGAGATCGCGCCATAGACCATTTTTTGGTGGTCGATTTTTTCTTTATCGACGAAATTGGCTTCCAAGGTGTTCCATGTCTTCCAAAAAAGCGTCATATCCGCGTTTGCCGGCGATAATGGCGCGTTGGCCGATTTTCCCATCAGGTATCCGCCGTAGAAAATACCGAAAATTGCCGCGGCGGACAAAAAAATAATCAACGGCTTCCAATTCTTCTTTTCTTTGTTTTCCGAAAAATCAAAAAATTTCATATCGATTCTTTTTTTACAACAAATCCAATTTACACCAATAAGAACAAATAGTCCAATCGCCGCCGGCCGGCATCCTTTTGGTCTTTGTATTTTTGTGATATTATCTTTCCATTATAACAAAATATTATGAAGCCAATTATTGAATTCGGTGATTTTGAAAAATTAGATTTGCGCGCGGGCAGGGTTCTGGAAGCCTTTGAGCCGCAATGGAGCAACAAATTGATCGGAATGAAAATCGATTTCGGCATCGAGATCGGCACGCGCACGATTTTTGCCGGAATCCGCAAATTCGTAAACTTTTCCGATCTGATCGGCAAGAAATATGTTTTCGTCGTCAATCTCGCCGAGCGCAAGCTGGGCGAAGGCACGAGCCAAGGCATGATGCTGGTCGCGGGCGACGAAACCGGCCATTTTCCTTTGCGCGTTGACGATATGGCCAAAGAAGGCGCGCAAATTAGATAAAAAAAGATCCGAAATATTTCGGTCTATGACATTTCTATATATCATATCATTTGACAGAAATATTTCGGTTTATTTATTCACGAATTGAAACCGCGATCATTGTTAAATAAACAAAAATGATCGCGATTATAAGCAAAACACTAAAATGTTTTGAAACCCATGATATCAATTCTTTTTTTGACATTCTCCACCTTTTTAACTTGTTAATGATCAGAAAATACGCCACCCGTCAGGTGTCGTATTATAGTTATAGATTTTTTAAAGCAATTTTATTTTACCAGATAGAACCGTTTTGTCAAAAATCGTTATTTTCAGGTGCCGCTTCGGCAACGAATTCCTTTTCGATTTCTTTGAACTCGTTTTCCAGCTTGTTCAATTTCTCTTTGCTGGATTTGATGAGTTCGGCCGCGATTTTTACTTTTTCAATGCCGGCTTCCACATCCAGTTCTTTTTGGCCGCCGAACCATTCGGAAATTTCAGCCAGTTGTTTTAAATTGTCGTTCAGGCTGGCGGTTTTCTTTTTTGTTTCCATGCAATTTAATGTTAGTTGCTTTTGAATTGATCATACCATCGGCCAGAATTATATCCAAGTCGTCCCCGGGCCGGGCGTTTCTGGCGGATTTCAGGATTTTTCCGTTGATTTTGGCGATCGAATAGCCAAGTTTTAATTGGCGTTCGGGATTGTGCGATTCGATGATGTTTCGCAAGTATGAAATTTGCTGGTTGATCGACAATAACCGGTTTTTTATCGATAAAACCGAATTTTCCATTACCGCGTTGATTTTGCGGGTGATGTTTTGCAGGATATATCTGAAATTGGATAAAATTCCGGCATATTGCCGCAATCGCGACCGTGCTTGGGTAAGTTCGTTTTTATAGCCGCCGATGATCGCGTTCTCATAACGATCCAGCGCGCGGAAGATTTCTTGCCATGATTGAGTGAGCAGATTTGCCGCCGCGGTTGGGGTTGAGGTCATGACATCCGCCGCCATCGCGGCCAATGGCACATCCTTGTCGTGGCCGATGCCCGCGATTACGGGCACCGGGAAAGCGGCAATTTCGCGAACGATAGTTTCATTATTAAATGCCATCATCGCTTCCAGCGAGCCGCCGCCGCGCATTATCACCAAAACATCGATCTCGCGCTTTTTAAAAGTTTGGATTGAGGCCAGCAAATCGCCCACGGCCAGCTGGCCCTCGACGCGCGAATCGATGAATTCGATTTGGAAACCGAATTTGCCGATATTGTTCAAGAAATCGTGAATGACCGCGCCTTGCTTTGAGGTGATAATGCCGATACGGCGGGCAAATTTTGGCACCGCTCGTTTTTTTTCAATCGCGAATATGCCTTCGTTCGTCAATTTCGCCAGAAGCCGGTCGTATTCTTTTTTTAACGCGCCTTCTCCGGCAAGCTCAACCGAATCACAGATAAACGACAGCCGGCCGCTGGGAGCGTAAATCTCGGCGTGTCCCGAAGCAATGATTTTCATGCCGATCTTGAGCTGGATGCCAAACATCTCATAACGCGAACGCCAAATCGCGCAACTCATTACCGCCGCGTTTTTTTCATCCTTCATCGAAAAATACATATGCCCGGTGGGCCCAACCTTGGCCTCGCTCACTTCGCCGATGATCTTCACGCTAACCGGCTTGACCAGCCGATTGAGCTGATCAATAAACTGCGCCACCGTCACCGGTCCGGCTTCAAAAATATTTTTTTGGTTAATATTATCAAATTCCATAACAAAGCGAATTTGTGGAGGTTTGACCTCGGCTTTGGGAGGTCAATCCTCAACAAATTCGCGGCGGCTGACACTGTTTAAATATTATAGCATAGCAAAAGGCGCGTTTGTATAAAAAAACGGAGAATGATCATAGAGATTTTTTTGACCATCTCCCTTCAGACCTGTCAGATATTGCTATCGTCACAAGGCAAATTACTATTGGTGGAAAGATGCAAATACCTTTGACTAGAAAGCTTGCGTCTTTAATCATTTCAAAACCATATGTTGCGACAACCGTGTCCGCAAAACCGATTCCGATTGCAAACACAATTGAAAAAAGTGCTGCGTATGCTTTATCGTGTTTTTGTTCAAATCGCTTGTCCGTTGCGATCAATGTTACGATCGATAATACGGTTATTGCGATTTCAATTATTAGAAACGATCCTAGTTGCATCAGGTTGTCGTCTGAAAGAGTTTCTAGTATTTTAATTCCTCCATTGTTATTAAAGACTCCGTTTATATTTAATACTAAAACATATAATTTGTCAAATAATTTTGTAGTAACCACTTACTGGGAAGTAAAAATAGCGCATTTGGAGGTCAATCCTCGGCTTGCGAGAGGTTTGACCTTCAAATTCGCGCCAGCCCTTACCGTAAATTTGTTGAGGATTGACCTCAAAATACAAATTCTCGAGGTCAAACCTCAACAAATTTGCTCCCCAGTGAGGGGTTGCATTTTGTACGAA
The DNA here is from genome assembly GCA_022530585.1 of Candidatus Nealsonbacteria bacterium DGGOD1a. NCBI lineage: Bacteria > Candidatus Nealsoniibacteriota > Candidatus Nealsonbacteria bacterium DGGOD1a. Next base: position 621,476 of record CP092821.1, on the reverse strand, counting down.
AAATCGCGCCAACCGGCGCGATTTTAATGTTTTTATGATCTTATGATCGTATGATCCTATGGTTGCGCGCCGGTGCAGCGCCAGTTGACTTCGGCTTTTTTGGTTTTAATGTCGATGACGCAGGCCGGGTCGCAGCCTTTGCGGTATGTCAAAATGTCGATCCACCAAGCGCCGGTGTTCGGATTGCAATAAGGATCGCTATCGGCGCTGCCTTCGATCGCGCACTGGCTGGAGTCGAAGATGCGTTGGGCGGTGTAGAAATCCATTGATTCTCCCGTGGGCGTTTCGCAGGATTCAATCTCGATAAAAGTCAAATTGTCGGCAACTTTGCATTGGCGATGAGGCTTTTGTCCGCTGACCGGCTTGCCCGCGTAGACGCATTCTTCAAAAGTTTTTATTTTTTTGTCGGCTTCGCTCAATGTGCTTGTCGCCGCGCCGGTTGAATTTTCCGCGTTTTCGCCAATAGGCGTAGTCGCGGTTGGATTCTCTTCCGCGGTTTTGGGCAGAACATCCAACAACTTGTCGTCGGGCTGGAATTCGGTGGTTTTCATCCGATAATAAAGATAGCCCAGTTCGCCCGCGATCATTATCGCCAGAACAATCAGAATCGCTTTTTTCATATGTTATTTTAATTATATTTCAATGAGATTTTTCGGCGTTTTGCTTAATATGGCGCATTTGCCGTTTTGTATCGCGCACAAATCTTCAACGCGGATGCCGCCCCAGCCGAGATGATAAAGCCCCGGCTCCACGGTGAACACCATTCCGTTCTCAAATCCACCGGTTCCCGCCGGGCTTAAATTCGGCAATTCGTGGATATCGATGCCCACGCCATGCCCCAACCCGTGCGTGAAAAATCGGTCTTCGCCATATTTTTTGAAATTTTCAACACAGTTGTCAAAAACCTGTTTTGGCGAGGCACCGGGTTTGCATTCTTCCAATGATTTTTCTTGGGTTTCCAAAACAATGTTGTACATATTTATGTACTTTTGCGACGCTTTGCCCGTGAATACCATGCGCGTCATATCCGCGTTGTAATTTTTGTACCGCGCGCCAATATCAATCACGATCATTTCCCCGATCTTTATTTTTTTATTCGACCCTTCATAATGCGGATCCGCGGAATTTTTTCCGCTTGCCACAATCGGGTCAAACGAGCATCCTTGCGCTCCCAAATCCTGCATAATTTCCAGAACTTTTCTTTTTAAAAACAGTTCGGTAACGCCGGGTTTGATTGATTTCAACAATTGGGCGAAAGTTTTGTCGGTGATCGCGGCGGCTTTTTTTATGAGCGATATTTCGTCGTCGGTTTTTATTTGCCGGAATTTTTCAATCGCGCTGGAAACCGGGATCAGTTTTTTACCGCGCAAGACTTTTTTGAATAATTCGTATCGGGCGAATGACAAATCTTCCCGCTCGAAACCAATGGCGGCTTCATCGCCAAATTCCTTTAGCATATATTCCGAAATCGATTCGCCGCGCGGCACATAAACCGCGTTCGCGTTTGGAATTACTCCACAGATCCGGTTTTGATAAAATAGCGATGAAATCAACCGATATTTATTTTTGAAAACCACCATCAAAAAACCTTTTTCGCTGTCAAAATTGTTCACTCCGGTCAGATAAAAGATATTGACCGGGTTGGTGACAATCATTGCGTCTAATTTTTCCGAATCGATAAATTTTTGCAATTCTTTTATTCTGTCGTTCATAAATTTACTTTTTAAGCCAAATAAGCTATTTTGAATAATAATACATTACCACAACTATGGATAAAAATGAACAAAACGAGCCTAATTTGATGTTTGAAAAGAAATTCGCTTTTGATATCTGGGATGATGCCACTACGAAAAAAGCGTTTGATTTCTGCGAAGGTTACAAGGAATTTTTAAGCGCGGCCAAAACCGAACGCTTGGCGGTTAAGATCGCCGAAGTCCAAGCGATCGAAAATGGTTTCAAAAAGTTGGAACATATTGGCGAAGTCAAACAAAAAGGTTTCAACGCTCCGGTCTATTCAATCAATCGCGGCAAAGCCATAATTTTGGCAAAACCCGGCAAAAAACCGGTTAGAGAAGGCGCGCGCATGATCATGGCGCACATCGATTCGCCCCGATTGGATTTGAAAGTCAGGCCATTATTCGAGGGAGAGCATATGGCGTTTTTAAAAACCCATTACTACGGCGGTATTAAAAAATATCAATGGACGGCTTTGCCTTTGGCGATGTATGGAACGATTATAAAACAGGATGGAAGCGCGATCGAAATTGCGATTGGCGATAAACCGGAGGATCCGATTTTTATGATCACGGATTTATTACCGCATCTTGCCAAATTGCAATATGAAAAGAAACTCGATGAAGCGGTTCCGGCCGAAACTCTGAATATCGTCGCGGGCAGTTTGGGTTCAAAAAACAAGGATGACAAAGAACCAGTGAAAATCCGATTATTAAAACTTTTAAATGAAAAATACGGTATCTCCGAAGAAGATTTTGTTTCCGCGGATTTGGAGCTGGTGCCGCAAGGCATGGCGCGCGACCTTGGTTTCGACCGCAGCTTGATCGCCGCGTATGGACAGGACGACCGGGTGTGCGCTTATGGCGCGGTGAAGTCGTTGTTTGAATCCGAAAATAATGAATACGCGACGATTGTCGTTCTTTCCGATAAGGAAGAAATAGGCAGCGAAGGCGCCACGGGAGCGAATTCAAATTATATTTCCGATTTTGTGAGCGAATTGATTTATTTGGAAACCGGCAATCATGATGAAAATGTTTTGCGCGATGTTTTCGTGAAAACAAGGGCGATTTCCGCCGATGTTACGGTTGGTTTTGATCCCGACTACGCCGATGTTTTTGACGCGGCCAATACGGCGAAAATTGGCGCGGGGGTCGCGATTGAAAAACATAGCGGTTATCGCGGAAAATACGATACCAGCGAAGCGACGGCCGAATTTGTCGGCTTTGTCAGGAAAATTTTCAATGAAAACGATATTAATTGGCAAATCGGCGGCATGGGCAAGGTGGATATCGGCGGCGGGGGTACCGTGGCAATGTATTTGGCGCGGTTGAATATGGATATCATCGATATCGGCGTTCCCCTGCTTTCAATGCACGCGCCGTTTGAGATCGCCAGCAAGGCCGATATATATTCGGCTTACTTGGCTTATAAAGCCTTCTTTGAAAGTAAATAATATGGCGTGTTGAAATCGAATATCAACAAGCTATTGGTAAGCTGTTGATATTCGATTTCAACAGCTTTTGTTCATGAATGCTAAAAAAATAATCGGTTGGGTTTTGCTGGCTGTCGGTTTGGCGGTGATTGCTTGGACGGTGAATACTTCGTATCGTTATTTCACCGCCAAGGCGGATTTTCCGCCGGTGTTTAATTTTGGAGAAAACCGCGGAACGGCAAAATCACAATCTCCTGATACCGCCAACCTCAATGTTGAGGCGCAAATGCAATTAGCGATGAGTCAAGCAACGCAAGAAGCGGTGGCGAATCTTTTGCCGGCGCAAGAAATCGCTAAATTGCTCAATGTGATCGTTTGGTCAATGTTTGCCGCGTTTATGGTCTACGCGGGATTTAAGATTGCCGAAATCGGCATCAAAATAATTTCCTGAAACAATACATTTGATGCCGTTCGGCAAAAAATCAAAAATATATTTTTCAAATGTATTTCGTCGTGCGGGGTATGAACCCCGCACGACGACCAAAGGGGGCACCCCTTTGGAATCCTCTTGGTGCACCCCGGGGCAAAGCCCCGAGGTATTGCACTCAATAAAACATTATTTGTCAGTTTCGCTTTGTATCAGGGGCACAAAGGCAAATCCTTCATAGCGGGTTTCGTTGAAGGTGTTGTTTTTGCTTTTCTCGATTTTTAGCACCGCGTTTTGGACCGGGGCGACGATCACGCCGCCGGTCTTTAATTGTTCCTCCCATGCCGGCGGCATATTCTGCGCGGCGGCGGAAGCCAAAATGCGGTCATATGGCGCTTGAGGCGAATATCCTTTCGCGCCATCCCCAACCACGCATTGAACGATTCGACTTTTAATAAATCCGTATTTGCCGATGTTTCTCTTGCCGAATTCGGCCAACAACTTTATTCTTTCAATCGCCACCACTTTTCCTTTGGCGCCGTTTTGTGAAACAATATGCGCCAACAGCGCGGTGGTCCAGCCCGAACCGTAACCAACATCCAAAATTTTATCGCCCGGACAAGGTTGTAAAAGCTCCAGCATAAACGCCACCGTCGCGGGCTGGGAAATGGTTTGCGCCCAGCCGATGGAAACAGCCTCGTCCAGTTCGGCGGCGAAATGGCGATGAGGTAGGTTTTCCGGCAGGAAATCTTTTCTTTTAATTTTTCGGAACGCTTCAATTATCCGCGAAGTTTTTAAGTAGCCGGAGCCGATCAAGTTTTCGATTAAAGCCATAAATTTTTCAAAAAACCGCTCGAAGGCGGCTTTGATTAATTATTTGGATCGTTAACCTTGCCCATAAATAAAATACTGCCGGTATCATTATGGACGATCGCGAACATAAACGGATGGTCGGCATTGAAAATTTTTGCTTGCGGTGGTTCCATTACCGCGGTCGCTTGCATTGCCACTCCGGTAGCCGCGGCGGCTTCGGTACCCTCCTCATAAACATCAATATATGCTTTGTGGATTACCAGGCCGATATAAAGATTTTCCGTTGTCTTCGTTTTATCATACATTCCCGAAAAATCGGCATTTCCATCGTCAAATGCTGTGGGCATTCCCATTTTTGCCAGCGTTTGATTCATATTGTAGGAAGCGTCAAATTTGAATTTCGGCAAAAACACATCCACCAATTCTGATTTCAAATCATTTTTTATCGCGGCAAATTTTCCCATTGACAACTCGCTTTCGATTGGCGCCATTTTCCCGTTTTGAGGCAAAATTATTATCATTGACAAGTCATTGTTTCCATAGGGCAACTCCAATACTTGGTATTCCGCGGTTTCGGCATATCCAAAACTCTCTTTCATGTTCATCATTTGGCATTTGGTTTTCGCGCCGTTTGGCGCGGTGAAATCTTTTTCTTTGGTGAGCATTTTTTCAAACGGAGCTTCCCATTTGCCTTTAAAATAAATCGCGTTGGTCAACACCAAGCGGGTGAGCGGATTCAGCGATCCTGAAGCGAACAGCTCGGGAATTTTTTGCGCGGTTTTATCGCTCACCCATTCATTGATGGTTTGGCGGGAATTTTCGGTATCGGAAACAAAATCAAGATTTGTCGCTTTGCCGCGATAACAAGTTTCAACGGTTTTTAGATAGTTTTGATCAAACGGATAATCATTTTGAGCCCAGAGCGCGTTGGCGGTTGAAAGCTGGTAAGTTGCGTTTTTGGGATTGATTTCCGAATACAATTTGGCAAACGATCCGATGCGCGTTGCCGCGTCATTGGGGAAATGAAAAACCGCCGCCATCTCTTGAGCGGTTTTTCCGCGCGCTCCCTCATAGGTCATTTGCAACGCCGATGAGATGCTATAGGGCGAAAAGAAGATATTGTCGTTGGTGTTTTTGTATTGGCCATATAGTTCAAACGCGAATTGGTTGGCGGCGGCAACCGTTGCCAATGAGTCTTTGGCGGCCGGATAATCTTTGAATTCAATTGGCGACTCAATATTGCCGTTCGCATCGGGGATTTGTTCGCTAATCGGCTCTTCGGTTGTTGAGGCGGAATCAAGTTCGCTATTTTCATTGATGTTTTTTTCGAGCGGCATATCATCATTGTTCATTGGCAAAACATCATAGTTTGAGGGGGTTGAATATAATTGGTAGGCATACCAGCCGGCGCCAATCGCGCCGGTGACGGCAACCCCCAAAGCGATTAGAATTACGACAATCGTGTTTCCGTTTCGGTTTGCGTTCATATTTTTTTAATTATTTTGAATTACGAAACGCTTTGTATTTGGGGTCTATCCCTCGCGCCTGTCCCGAGGCTTTTGCGAGGGATAATCGCAAGGGTTAGACCCCTTCAAGGCATTTGAATTTAATGGTTTCGTAATTTAAATTATTTTCTTTATTGAGTGCAATACCTCAGGGCTTTGCCCCGGGGTGCACCAAGAGGATTCCAAAGGGGTGCCCCCTTTGGTCGTCGTGCGGGGTTCATACCCCGCTCGACGAAATACATTTGGAAAATATATTTTTGATTTTACATTATGATTGTTATCCTGTCATCTATCGTTGTTTGTTGTTTTCGGTTACCAACCGCCTCCGCCGCCGCCTCCCCCGCCCCCGCCAACACCGCCGGAACCGTGCGCGCCCGAAGTTGTGCCGATGTTGGCCGCGATTCCGGCCGATAACGAATTCATCCGCATGGTGAAATCATTGGCGTTAAATCCGGCGGCGAAATTGCCCGCGTACCACACCGGATGATAACTGGCGAAATATTCTTTGCCGTAGATTTTTTCCATTTTTTTAATCCACAGTTTAGTCATTCCAAAAACCATCGCGTAGGGCAAAAATTTTTCAAAGATGTTTTCTTTTTCGTTGAATTGCGCCCGGTATTTCTCGGCGGTTTCCATATAAAGTTTAAAACCCTTTACGCGCCAATTCAGTTCCGCGCCCTTTGGCGTGCGCTTGGGCATCAATAATCCGAAAATCAACAAAACAATTCCCGCAAGCGCGAGCGAAACGATGAGCCAAAGATCGCCAATGGCGAGCGCAAAAATTATTCCAAACAAAAAAATTGATCCCGCGGCGATAAAAATCATTTTTATGGTTAAACCGCTCTGGCAGATTAACCCTTTATTTTTCAATGCCTCAACGCCCGCTTTTTTGATTTCGGGCAAATCTTTGTAAAAATTATTCTTGAGTTTGGAAAGCAAAACTTCATTGTTCGCGCCGAAAATTTTATCAATCAGAAGTTTTTCCGGCTCAATTAGCGGCTCCGGACCGCCGCCGGCCTTTTTCAATCGAAAATCCTGCTTGCCGAATACGCCTTGTTTGGGAATTTCTTCAATCACGATATATTTTTTGACCGCCAGACCGATAATTGTCGCCGATATCAGCGAATCGCCAAAATTTCCGTTGCTTGCCAGCAATCCCATTTCCATCGGCGTTAAATTCTCCGGAATCTCGAATTCGGGAATTACGGTTTTATCGACCACCGGATCTTTGCCGTATTTATTCCAAAAGTAATAACCGATAAGCAGCGCAAGCAACGGAATTAAAAACCAAAAATATTCGCCATAGAGTTCAAAAAATCCCGGTTGATAAGGTTTTATAATGTTTTTCGGAAATGTTACCGACGCGGTAATTCCCTGCCCGGGCGATAATGTTTGTTTCGAGGCGATTTTCAAAGTATTGTCGTTGGTCCACTCGTAGCTTGCCATGTTGTTGTTTTTTTGGCCCAACCCGCCGCTATAGAGGTATACTTGGCTGTTGTTTTGGGCGATTCCGGCGGGAAATATGACATTGGCCGTAAAATTATCAATTTCAATATCCCAAAAATTTCCGCTCAAGTTCCAATAAAGCTCGTCAAAACCCGCGTTCCCCGATCGCACCGCGTTTTTTACCAAATAAGTTATCTCGTAATCATTAACGCCGGTAACGGTTTTATCGGCATCGCCGATTTTCCAGGTAACAGTATGGTCAAAATTATTTGTCGAGGCCGAATAAGGAATCGCGTTGCCTTCAAAATCGGTTATACTCACCAGCGACACCGGAGTTTTGATCGTCCCCTTGTCGGTTTTTGTTTCCAACGGCAAAACGCGGAAAATCCCATGCTTATCCGGAAAATTTCCCGCATCGGCAATGATTTTTTCCTCGATCAAAAGCGACGAATCGGTTTGCACGGTAATCGTTGACCGAAAATCCTTGACATACCAATCAGTGATTTGCGCGGTTTCCCGCGCTTGGGTTAAAATTGGCAACACCATTGCCAGCGCAACGGCTAGAAAATGTATAATTTTGGCCATATTGTTGTATTTCTACTATTTTACCAGAAAATCGCCATTTAAGCGATTTGGTTTGTAAAATATAATTTTCTTTGAATTGCGAAACAGCGAATTCTGATAGTTTGATTATTACTTTATTTTACCAAAAAATGTTGATATTTTGATGCGGATCCATAAAAAAAGAAATCTTGATAAAAATGTTACTGGTTATTCACATTTCTTACAAGATATTCGATGGGATGTGTTATATTGGTGCCGCTGGTTGTATTGCAGTATTTTCCGATGGAATCGACGACATGAAATGAAATTCCAAACGGCTTTCCTCTTTCATTAATGATCGACGAAAACCGTCTAACCGAAAAATACCACGGGTTATACATCAATCCACCAGGATTGCTACCGGTGCCCAAAGCATCTTGCATCAGATAGAACGCGGTCACATTTTGCCCGAAAACATATTGAATAGTTGGGTTTTTCAGGCTTAAACTAACAACCAGATCGGCGGCGGCTTCCATTTGTTTCTGCGATCCGGTTTCTTCTCGCGGATAAAACAACCCAATTCCGATTGTTGCCGCGTTCATGCTTTCTGCCGTGCAATTACCCGGGAAAACACCGAATCCACCGTGATAAGCTTTTGGCAAATGGGTATAATTACCGAAGCTTGAATTGTCTCCCGGCGGTAACCATTTTTCGCGATCACCGTTGCCCATAACTAAGTAGCTATAGGCAAGCCCTTGTTCGAACATGCCCGACAAGTTCGCGTTCGTATGCACCATTATGGCACGTGGAGAAATACTCCCGTTTCCGAACCCGTCGACATTTCTAACACTATCCGTCGCAAATACTGCTCCCAGCATCAACATCAATAAAATGCTGGTTAAGGACAAAATTCGTATCTGGTTCAATTAAATCACCGGTTCTTAAGAACCGATTTAAATCTATCAGAAATTGTTTAATTTTCAATAGATATGGAAAATCCGCGGTTTAGCAATTTACGGAAAAGTTTCAGATACTGGGCCTATGCAAGTCTTGGTATCTGTATTTTAAAAAAAGAGCAATGTTGCTAATTTTTGCGACCGCAAAATTTAGAAGCACCAAATATCCTACAAATTTAGCGATAGCTGAAAATGTGGGATAAATAAGCGGATTTTTAATAAGGAAATATCAAATGCAAGTTGTGGAATGCAACCTGTGAAATGCAAGTTGCAATACATAACTATCAACATTTGCGCCTTGAAGATCAGTTGAGAAACGACTTCAAACGAAGATATAAGTTGACAATAGTTTATTCGATAAAGCCGCCGGCTTGGAGGGACCAGAGGGTTTTATAGATACTTTTCTTTTTGCGAAGCAGGCCGGCGTGAGTGCCTTGTTCGGCGATGGCGCCGTTGTCCATTACGATGATCCGGTCCATTTTGCGGATGGTGGAGAGACGGTGCGCGATGGCGATGGTGGTGCATCTGGATATCAACTTGTTTAGGGCGTCCTGAATGAGCATTTCTGATTGCGAGTCCAGGCTTGAAGTGGCTTCATCCAACACCAAAATCAGCGCATTTTTCAAAAAACCTTTGATTAGGCGAAAAATATAAAGAATCAATGTAACAAAAAACCTCCAATCCAGTTTCCAAAAAATTTAGAAAATGAGGAAGGAGGTTATTACCAGGAATATTCAACCATTGCGGTTGAATTCCCATATCCATAGAGAACGGTCGAGTTCTTGAACCCGTTCTCTGGGTTCAGCGGGAGTTTCTGTGAAATATTTCCCACTTGAACCCAAACATTTTTTTCCTGGGTCGCGTCAGTGCTTACATTGATCTGAATTCCTTCAGCACTGGAAAGCGCTGATATTGTCACACCGTTGAATGTAACAGTGTGTGAGCCATTCAGGGTGAAATATCCCCCATAACCATCTTGAGCGCTTACTGCGCCCATTATACTGGCAAAAATTGCCAGTGCTATAACTATCTTTCTCATTTTTAATACCTCCATAGGGGCGGCATTTCATGCCATATCCCTACAGTCTACCACAATGATAGCACAGAATTGTAAATTTGTCAAGTAAAATGGCAAAAATATAACATGGACTTGAAAAGGCCTCACCCCTATAAAAACTATGTTTTTATAGGGGTGAGGCCTTGGTTAAGATTCAAGGTTCAGGTTTTATTCGATAAAGCCGCCGGCTTGGAGGGACCAGAGATTTTTGTAGATACCTCCTTTTCTGCGGATCAAACCTTGGTGCGTGCCTTGTTCGATGATAGTGCCATTGTCCATTACGATGATGCGATCCATTTTGCGGATTGTGCTCAAGCGGTGCGCGATGGCGATGGTGGTGCATCTGGACATCAATTTGTCCAAGGCGTCCTGAATCAGCATTTCGGATTGCGAATCAAGGCTGGAAGTGGCTTCATCCAGCACCAATATCGGCGCGTTCTTCAGAATGGCGCGGGCAATGGCGACGCGCTGGCGCTCGCCGCCGGAAAGTTTGACTCCTCGTTCTCCCACCAATGTTTCGTATTTCAATGGCATTGAATCGACAAATTCATCGCAATGAGCGAGTTTGGCCGCGGTAATCACCTCTTTGTCGGTTGCTTGAGGTTTTCCATAGCGGATGTTTTCCATAATCGTTCGGTGGAATAAAACCGGATCCTGCGGCACCAGGCTGATACTCGCGCGCAAGCTTTCCAAGGTGACATTATGGATATTTTGTCCGTCAATGAAAATCGCGCCGCCGGCTGGATCAAAAAGCCGCAAAAGCAATCCCGTGAATGTGGTTTTGCCGGTTCCCGACGGCCCAACCAAGGCAACTTTTTCTCCGGCGCTGATAACCAAATTGATATCTTTTAAAACACTGCGAGTTTCGTTGAAGCTGAAATTAACTTCTTTGAATTCGATACCCCCTTCAACATCTTTTAATTCCTTTGCCGCGGCCACATCCTTGATTTCGTGCGGCAAAGCCATAATCTCCACCATTTCTTTGGAATCGGCGATACTTTCATAAACCTCGCGCACGGTTCGATTCAATCCCCAGAATTGCTGCGCGATTCCGATAATGTAAATTTGCATCAAAACAAATGTGCCTGCCGTGATCAGGTCTTGCCGCCAGAAAATAATGCCGTAATAGAATATGAAAAATTCGATCGTATAAGTTAACGCGATTTGGATGGCATTAATAACAATCCATAAATCCCATGAAAAGCATAATTTTCTCGCTTGATCGTTAACGGTTTCCTTTAATAGCGCCGATTCGCGTTTATAACCGTTGAACAGGGAAATCGGGCTGTAATTGGTAATGTTGTCCGCAAGAAGTCCGGTTGTTTTAGAATCCGCGGCGGCGGCGGCGATATCGTATTTAATTTTGACGCGCACTTGAAATAAAATATTAAAGGCTGCAAATATAATTATCCAGCCGGTGATTATCAGGGAAATCATCGGCGAAATAAATGATGTGATTATAATCGCTCCAATTCCCGTGATCAATAATTGAAGAAACTCAAAAAAAGCGGCATCGGCAATTCTGATAAATGAACGGCTGAAGCGGTTGATTTTCTGTACCAGACTTCCCGAAAAATTGTTCGCGAAAAAATTGCGCGAGTGCAATATCAAATAATTAAAAGAATTTTGTTTTAAAAGAGAAGACACTTTTGCTTCAAGTCGATTCGCCATCAATACCGATATTCGTCCGAAAACCCAATTAATAGAATGCAACAGAGCGATAATTGATATGATCCGTATCAATATGGGGGTGCTTTCGTTTTTATCGGAAAATGATTCCAGAGTGTCAAAAAAATCTTTGTAAAATATCGGTACAAAAACATTTATGGCAAAACTGATTGAAAAGCAGATTAAACTGCCCCAAAACAACCGTTTGTGCGGCTTGACTCCTTTCCAGAATTCGGCGAGAACCATTTTTGTCGTAACTTCAGGATAATCGTTCATGCAAATAATTTCCCCGCAAGCGCGGGGTTATGGTTCCATAATAACTCCAAGAACTCGAAACGACAAATCAAACAACGGGTATATCAAAAATCCCGCGTGGCGGGATTTTTGATATTGGGTATTTTTATAATTCTGTCGTGGTCGAGGCGGTTGTGGTGGCGGCGCCAAAGCCGACATTTGTTTTGATTCCCAGTTTTCTTAGTTCTTTGGCGAGGGCGTTGGCGGCATTGCGCGCGTAATTCAAATCATTTGTGGCGGTCTTTACCAATCCTTTGGCGGCGATCAAAGCTTCCTGATTTGATTTGGCGATTGCCTCATCGCCGTTGTCCGGTTTTAAATTTTCAACTTTTGCTTGCGCCGCCATCACTTGCGTTCTGGCGTTGGCGATTCGGGTATTCATATCGGCAACGCTTTCTTGCAGCTTGGCCGCGTTATCGGGTTTGGTTTCCGTAATTTTGGCCGCGAGTTTATCGCTCAAACCTTGCAATTTCTGGGCCATATTGTCGATTCGGTCGATCGCGGCGATGATGTACCCCCGCGGAATCGTCAGGGCATAAACGCGGAACTCTTTGGTTATCTTCTTTTCGTTTTCCAAAGTGGTGCTCGCGCTTGTCCCGGCCGCGATCCGGGCTTTAAGCGCGTTCAGCGACTCGATCTGCGTTTGTAATTGCGCGATAATCGCGTTTTTTTGGCTGTCGTTTATTTTTATCATTGATCGCACCCGTTCTTCCAATTTATTCAACGACTCAACCCGCCGGTCGATTTCTTCGCCGCCTCTTTCTTGTATCTTTGAAAGCGCGTTTCGTCCGTTGTCGTTTGCGCCTCTATTTTTGGTCATATCGGTCGAGGTTGCCGCGTTGCCCCGGGTTGCCGGCAATTCGTTCATTGAAATCGCGGCGGCGTTTTGGGTTGACGACAGTATTGCCAGCACGGCTAACGCAATTATAATTTTTTTATTGGACATGGTTTTATTGGTGGTTATTTGACGATAGTATCTCCGGAAGCGTCGTTAAGCCCGGTTTCGATATTGGCGTTATCTTCGTTCAGGCCGGTCATTCGCGCGTCAATATCGGCTAAGTCTTCATCAATGGTGGTTTCGGTTTCGAGGATTTGATTTTCGCCGGTTGTGGCCGCCGGCGGAGTTTCCGACTGAACATTGGCGGGCTCGTCATTGGTTGGCGGTGTCGTTACGACTGGTTGGTTGTTTTCGCCGCGGGGTCCAGTCAGCGCCAATGCGCCGATTACGACAATCGTGGTAATAACTACCGCGATGATTATCTTTGTCGATTTTGTCATTTTCTTATTAAATTTACCAAGCGATATTTTTCCGGTTTTTTAATATCCGGGAAAAATTATCACGCGGCAAATCCAATTGTTATCTGCGCGATAAATTTTATATTTTCAATTTGAGTCCGCTTGAGTCCGCGATCGGGGCGTTAACCCCGATCTTGCGGCCAAAGGGAGATTCCTTCACGAGAGTACTTGCGGGTTACCCGAGGAATCCTTTTGGCGCACCCCGGAGCAAAACCCCGAGACATCGCGCTCAATAAAATAATTATACTACTTTTTCAGCGAATCACGCAAATTAAATCTCAAAATCAAATCTCGGCGATTCGCTTTCGATGCGGCCTCAATTTTGATTTTTTAAATACTTTTGGATATTCTCAAGATGATCTTCGTAGGTTTTGGCGCAATGCGTGGAATGATTGCCGTCATGCAGATAGTACAAACAATCCGTTTGGGCCGGATTCAGGGTGGCTTCGATAGCGGAAATCCCCGGATTGCAGATCGGGTGCGGCGGCAGGTTTTTATTGGTGTAGGTATTATAGGGCGAATCAATTTGCTTGTCTTTAGCCGCGGCGGGCGCCCACCAGCCGTTACCGGTATCGCCGCGGGCGTATTGAAGCGTGGCGTCGGCGTCGAGTGACATTCCTTGCTCAACGCGGTTCCATAAAATGCCCGCGATAAGCGGCATATCCGCGGCGTTGACAGCTTCTCTTTGAACGATCGAGGCCAATTTAAGGCCGGTGGTCCATTTTATGTTTTGCCAGCTGAATTCCGGCAAGTAGGGCGCGAATTTTTCATTGAATTTGGCGATCAATCGTTTGGCGACATCAACGGGTGCCTCATTGACCGGAATCAGATAAGTGTCGGGAAAGTACACGCCTTCAAAATAGTCGTTATCGGCCGCCGTATCCTCTTTTATCCATTTTTCTTTTTGATCAATAGTCCATTCCAGATCTTTTGCCAAAAGATCGGCGGTTTCTTCCTTTCGCAAACCTTCGGGAACGATTATCCAGACCATATACGGTTTGCTTTGCAAAGTTTTGGCGACAAGCGAAGCCGCCATTGTTTTTGAAAGCCGGTAGCCGCCCGGAACGAATGCGAGAATTGAAGAGCCGATCAATTTTTTAAATGATTCCGGTTCGTTAATGAATCCCTTGTCGAGCAGGTCGGCCGTAACTTTGCCGATATCGTTGGCGCCGATCGAAATTACAAACCTTTCGGCGTTTTCCAAGGGAATTTCATCGTCCGCTATTGAAGTTTCGGTCGATTTTGGTTCTTTGTTCGCCGCCGGCGTTGAAGTTGCCGCGGCAATGGTTTGTTCTTCGTTCAAAGAACTTTCAAATTTTTGTTCAATTGCCGGGATTTCGGTTTCATTATCCGCAATTTGAGTCTTTTCGGCGGTTTCGGGAGTGTTTTTTAATTCTCCGGGCTTTTTGTCGCCTAAATAAAAACCGATTGTGGCGGCAAGCGCCAGTCCCAAAAGGATTGTTATTGTTATAATTGCGTTTTGATAATTGATTTTCATAATTTTCAATTAAAATGCCGGCGCAATAAGTTGAGTTTTCGCGTTGGAATACGAAAAGAATTAAAAAAATATTCCGGAAGAGCGCCGGGAATATTTTTCTATCGGTGTGATTTTCAATATCTTAATTTTTGGCAACAAACGAGAAAGTGTTTACCATCGATCTGATCGGCGAAATTATGTCTTTGAACCGGTTAAGATTTGTGCATTCGTTTTCGTATTGCGTGCCGCAATAGGCGCCACAGCCGCCGAATCCGCAACCGGTATGGGAATGAACGAGAAAATCAATGACAATATTGCCGCCTTGTTTATCGGCGATTACATAGCAGTATTCCGAATAGAGCTGGCCGGCACCGATATTGCTGCCGATATAGAGAGAATAAGGGATTCCGTAGGGGGTCGCGCTTGAATTTTTAGCCGGTGCGTCATCGGATGATTTTTGTAAATTCGGGCAACCGGCTTCGATCGGATCGATATTCGCGCCAACTACGGTTACCGCGGGCGGCCAAATTTCAGGTTTCCAGACATTGGCGCCGAAATCCACCGGATATTTAAAAGAAAAACCGCGTTCGCTGTTGGAGTAAAACTGCCAGTCCGCTGTTTGTGTTTCCAGTTTCGCGATCGTTTGCGATGATGACGCATTGGCGGATATGGCGGTTTCCGACGATGCCAGATTCGGGCCGGGCGCGGGAGCTAAAGCGGATTTTGGCCGGATAGCCCAAAAAATCGCGCCGATAATGATTGCCGCAACAACCGCGAGAACTAAAATTTTTACCGATCTTTTATTCATTGGTTTCTATTTGCCGCATTCGGTGCAAAAACGCGCGGTTGGGAAAGCTTCCAGTCTTTGGATGGGAATATCTTTGCCGCAATCTTCGCATTTGCCGAAAACTTTTTTTTCAATTTTATCCAGAGCCAAGTCGATATCGGCCAGTTTTTGCGCCATTCGCTTGGTAATGGCGACATCGCTGCCGTATTCTTCGACTTCATCGGCTTTAATTTCCAGTGATTCGTGGCCGGTATCATTGGCGTTGCCGGTGAAGTTGGTTATCCATTCCTTGGGGTCGGTTTTACTTTGTGTCGCGATCTTGTTCAATTCCGCGGTAATCTCGATTTTTTCTTTGGTTAGAATGTCTTTAAATTTTTCCAGTTTTTTTTGGTCCATTTTTTTGATTATGATTGTTTTGTTTTATTGAGTGCAATACCTCGGGGCTTTGCCCCGGGGTACACCAAGAGGATTCCAAAGGGGTGCCCCCTTTGGTCGTCGTGCGGGGTTCATACTCCGCTCGACGAAATACATTTGGAAAATATATTTTTGATTTTTAAAGCGACAAGGTATTCATTGTTTGCTAAAATTATGCCGTATGATTTTGTCGCGGCGCGATTGATTACATTATTGCAAATTATCACGATTTAAGGAAGGGATTGAATCACCAAACCCGCGATTAAACCGATTTCCAACGGTATAGCGATGGCCGCGGCGATATTTTTTATCTTGCGGGAGCCGAGCGCCGGCGCATAAACCGGAAACCGCGGCGCCAAATTTATATTTCTCGAGTTCAATAACGACATAAATCGCCGGCAAAGTGGAATCGTTTTTACCGTATCAAAAAAAGTATCAAGAACAATTTCCGTTATTAATGTTTTTTTACAACAAAAACCGCGGAAAGGCAAACCCGCGGTTTTTGTTGGTTAATTTCTACCTGGCGTAAGTTTGGCTGGTAAGATAGGCTTTGTTGTCGTTGCATGTTACGCTGTAGACCGGGCTGAGCGATGTTGCTGACGAAACGGTCCATATCTCGTTGTCGCCGGTATTGCCGTATTTCCACACGGTTTTCCGGCTAAAACTCGATTTGTAGTTTTTATAGGCATAGGTTCCTTGCGCGCATTTGCAGAATTTTTTGAATTGCGCCGTTGCCAAGCTTAAATACTGGTTTGTTCCGTTCCAACAGGTTGTCGCGGTCGAGCAAGCCGCGATGCCGGGTTTGCATGATCCGGCACAGCAAATTCCGGAATCGCAGATGGTGTTGTCGCTTTTGGCGATATATGAACAAGACTTTGTTGTTTCACTGCAACTGTCGCTGGTGCAATCGCTGTTGTCGTTGCAAACTACCGCGCCGCCCACGGTGCAGGTTCCGGCTTGGCAGGTTTCTGATCCGTTGCAGTAAATCCCATCATCGCAGGAAGTTCCGTTGGTTTTCGGGGTTGCGCCGCAAGCGTCGCTTGATTCGATACAGGTACCGGTGTTGCATTTGTCGGTTAACGAGGAGCAATTAACGGCAGTTCCGGCAACGCATTTTCCGGTTTGGCAGGTTTCGATGCCGTTGCAATTCAAACCATCGTTGCAATCACCGTCAACACTGCATTCTGGTTGGCCGTTGTCGGGCCATTGCAATGCCGCATAGGCATCGGCCAAACCATAGCCGTAAGTTTTGTCTTTGCCGGCCGCACCCAAATCTTTGGCCGTCGAATCAATCGCGGTTTTTATCTGGTCGGGCGTGGTGGCGTTGCCCTTGGCGAGCAACAGGGCGGCAATACCGGCGATGTGGGGCGTGGCCATCGAAGTTCCCTGATAGAGGTAATAGTTGAAACTGCAAACATTGCTGGAGTCGGTAATGGTTTGCTGTAAAATTCCGTCTTTTTGGCCATCGTTATTCAGATCAACCTTAGTGTTGCCTCCCGGCGCGACAATGTTCAAATTGGAGCCGTAGTTCGAATAGGGGGCTTTGGTGCCGTCATATTGAGTGGCGCCCACTGAAATGACATAGTCGCTGTAAGCGGCGGGGTACAGGCAACCGCTGGCATTGTCGTTGCCGCAAGCCGCCACTACCGTTACGCCCTTGTCGTAGGCGTATTTTATCGCGTTTTTCAGGGTCGTGTTGCTTTTGCTCCCGCCCAAGCTTAAGTTGATTACTTTGGCGCCGTGGTCGACGGCATAACGAATGCCATTGGCGATCGTCGAGTAAGAACCGCTGCCCGAACTATTCAAAACTTTCACCGGCATCAATGTGGTATTGAATGCGATGCCGGAAGTTCCCAGAGAGTTATTGGTACTCTGGGCGATTGTTCCGGCAACATGCGTGCCGTGACCTTGATCGTCATTGGCGTGCGCGGTATTTGAAACGAAATTGTAACCGGCGGTAAAACGGGTTTGGGCCATATCCGGCGCTTGGCAAAATTTTCCGTAAGTTTCATAGGCGATCCCGGTGTCCACCACGGCCACGATTACTGAATTATCGCCCGCGGTGATATTCCATGCTTTTTCCATATTGATCCCGTTTTTATCTGAACTGCCGAAATTCCATTGGTATTTGTATAGGGAATCATTGGGAACCATCAGGGCGTGCGCGATGTAATTGGGTTCGGCGTATTCCACATCGGCATGTTTGAGGTATTCTTTTATTATGGTTCCCACTAGGCCTCGGGCAACCTTAAGAACTCTAAAATCGGTTTTGTCGCCCTTGAATTTAACGATTATTTCATCGGCGATATATTCACCGCCGTTATTCGATTCGTTGATAAAGGCTTGCGAATCAGATTGGGGAGATAAAAGAATGGCGTTATCGGATTCGGCCAACGCCGATCCGGCGATTGTCAGTAAACAGGCTGCCAATAAGGCAATTTTATTCTTCATATTTTTCCGTTGACTGCGCCACATAATTCATTGCCCGATCGTCAGGGTTAATCCGGCACTGAATTTTTGTTTTGCGGTTTTAAATTTTTTTATACTATTGACCTTCGCATAATAGATTGACTATCATATCAATATAATTCGGAAGCCTTTAAAAATCCTTTCATTAATTCTTTGTCTCCGGCGATCTTGCGTTTGCCGGATTTGACCGCCCGCCCCAGGGCGGGCAGGCCTTGCGGCCGCAAGTTGCAGACATATTTGTTTTTCATCGCCGCCCAAAAATATTCAACGGGATTAAGCTCGGGCGCGTAGGCCGGAAATCTCTCAACTCGCAACCAGTATTTTTGAGTTTTTAAATATTCTTTGACGATCTTGGCGCGATGTGCCGCCAATCCATCCCAGAAAAGAAGCAATCTTTTTCCCTTAAACCAGTATTTTAATAATTTTAAATATACAAGCACATCTTCTTTTTTGACGCTTCCTTTTTTGCTTTTCAAAAACATCGCCGGATTGCTTCCTGCCGGCGCGCAAACCAGCGTTGCCGTCAAACTCATTGCGGCCCACGATCCGGTGGATTTGATTACCGGCGTTTTGCCTTTAATCGCCCAGGTTTTTCTGACCGTGGGGCGGTCGGAAATTCCCGATTCATCATGGAATCCCAGCTTAAAATGATGTTTTTGCGCCCATTTTTTTTAACCTTGGAAAGGTTTTTACTCTCCAAGTTTTGATGGCTTTCTCATCTCTTTCTTTGGCTTTGATTTCGGGTTTTTGGCTGGTAAAACCCAGCGAGATTACCACCCTCCAGACATGGCCGGGGTGATATTTTGTTCCCGATATCTTTTTGATCAGATCTCGCAGTCTTGCCAGCGTCCAAAGATCGGTGGCATATCCCTGCTTTTGCGCTCCTTTGAGGATCGCTTTTTTGATTTCGCGTTTTTCCTCTTGGGTCAATTTGGAATCCGGCCCGGGATTGCCTTTGCTTTTCAGGCCATCCCATCCTTGGGCTTTGTATGCTTCCACCCAATTGCTCACCGCTTCAAAACTGACTCCCAGTTTTTTGGCGATTTTATATTGGGTTTGGCCTTTTTCCCAAAGCTTTATCGCTTTGATTCTTCTTTTCTGAAGATCATCTTTGCTTTTGCAAGATGGTGAAGATTTACGATTTTTCATATACCTTCATTATCCCACAAAGGCGATTATAGTCAAGTTATTATGCGAAGGTCAATAATACATTTGCCTGAAAATGTCGATAGCGTGGCAAAACCACTCACTGGAGTTTGTATTTTAAGGGTCTATCCCCTGTGTAATCGCAGGGGTTAGACCCTGGCAAGAAAGCATTCGGGGTGAATTTCAAGGGTCTAACCCTCGCATTAACGAGGGATAGACCCTTGAAATTCCATTCCCAGTGAGGGGTTGCCGTGGCAAATGGCGATTGCCACCGGCCGCGTTCATATGCTGTTTTTTTACCCGTCAGCTCGCCGCGGGGAACAAAAAGAATGAGGATTCCAAAGGAAACATCCTTTGGTCGATGGCGAGGTTAATACCCCGACATCGATGTATTTTTTATTCCGCCGGTATTGTTTTCTTTGGCAAATTTGTTTATCGCGGCAAGAAATATCTTTCCGAATTGTTTCTGCTTCATTGCGCCCACGCCGTTGATGCGGCCGAAATCGTCGGTGGTTTGCGGCAAATAATAAGCCATTTCCTGAAGCGATACATTGCTGAAAACAACAAATGGCGGTACGCCGGCTTTATCGGCCAGTTCCTTGCGCAAAGCGCGCAGTTTTTCGAACAGTTCCCGATTGAAAGCGGCGTTGTCTTTTTTGGTTTCTGGGATATTGGCGGGTTCGGTTTCTTTTTCAATCAATTTTCGCAATTCAAGCCGTTCGCCGCCTTGCGCGAAAATCAATCCCTTCCGGGTGGCCGATAAAACCGGGTAAAGCCCTTCTTTCCTTGCCAGCAAACCCAGATTCACCAGTTGATCCATAATTTGCAGAAGTTCGTTTTTTGAAAAATCGCCGACAATTCCATATACCGAAAGCCGGTTGTGCCGGTTTGCCGTTATCTTTTGGGTTCTTTTTCCCAACAGGACATCGGCCGCATAATTTTTACCGAAGCGGCCATGAAGCCGGATAACGGCTGAAATAATCTTTTTGGCGACAATTGTGCCGTCGAAGTTTCGGTCATTTCCCGCCGGGGTTGTTTTGGCCGCGTTTTTCTCGACGCAAACATCGCATCCTTGGCAGTTATCGGCCGCAAGATCTTCGCCAAAATATCTTAAAATATATTTTTTCCGGCAAGAACTCAATTCGGCATAATTCATTACCTCGCGCAATTTAGCCATCGCTCGTTTTTGCGCGTCGCCGTCTTCGATTTGGTTGATGAAAAATTCGTGTTTCCGGGTATCGGCATAGGTGTAAAACAAAACGCATTCGCTGGCCAGGCCGTCGCGCCCGGCGCGGCCGATTTCTTGATAGTAACCCTCAAGGGTTTTGGGGTAAGTATAATGCACCACCAATCGCACATCCGGCTTGTCGATGCCCATGCCGAAAGCGATCGTGGCTACGATCACGCTTATCTCGTCTTTAATAAACAGTTCTTGCGTTCGGTTGCGATCCTTGGCGCTCAATCCGGCGTGGTAGGCTTCGGCTTTGAATCGGTGCGCGCGCAAATCCTGGGCGATTTCTTCGGTTTCCCGGCGCGAAAAACAGTAGATGATTGCCGGTTCATCGCGGTAATTTTGCAGAAGATTCAGCAATTTCGGAAAAGCTTGTTTCTTTTCGACCACCCGCAGATGCAGATTTTCGCGGTTGAAACTGGAAACAAAAACTCGCGCGCTTCGCAATTGCAGCTGGCCGGCAATATCTTCGCGCACTTTTTTGGTGGCCGTGGCGGTTAGGGCCACCAGCGGTACCGTTGGGAAAAGTTCTTTGAGTCGGCTCAAATGGCGGTAATCGGGCCGGAAATCATGGCCCCATTCGGAAATGCAATGCGCTTCGTCCACCGCGATCAAACTGATATTCAAGCTTTTTAAAAATTCCTGAAAGGCGCTCAAAGCAAATCTTTCCGGCGCAACATATAAAATTTTAACCGCGCCGCTTTTAACGCGGCCAAAAACTTCCGCGGTTTGCTTTGGCGACAGCGATGAATTTATGAATTCCGCGTCCACGCCGTTGGTT